>VXOI01000107.1:0-41165 GCA_009840175.1 Chloroflexota bacterium
TCCCCTCCCCTTGCAATGGAGGCCCTCATATTCCCTCCCCCTCAGGGGGAGGGTTAGGGTGGGGGTGAAATCCCAGCAACAGCAACCGACAGTAGAGCAACATACCCATGCCCCAATTCCAACCCCGGGACCCCGGCTACGCCGACCGCGTAGCCGCCACATTCCGAGACGAGTCCGCCGCCTCGCGCCGGGGCGGCGAACTCACGTTCGTCTCCCCCGGCGTGGTGGGAATCGCTCTGCCCTATCGGGAAGACCTCGCCGCCGCGCCCTGCGAAATACATCGGAGCTTTGTAGCCGCCGTGCTGGACGACGCCTGTGTCCTGGCCGCGCTGAGCCTCACTTCCCCCGGCGACTCTGTGACCACCGCCGAATACAAGCTGAACTTCCTCGCCCCGGCGACCGGCAGCCAAGTCACTGTCCGCGCCGAAGTCCTCCGCCCCGGCCGCAGCATCACCGTCTGCCGCGCCGACGCCCTCGCCGACGGACACTTGGCGGCGCGGATGCTGGCGACGCTGGCCGTCTCCCGCCCGCCCTAGCCAGTTCCCTCTCCCTTTGGGAGAGGGTTAGGGTGAGGGCGTCCCCGACAGTAGCGCACAGACCGCCGCTTTGCTAAACTCGAAGCACCAATCGGAAAGGAGACCGCAATGATCGGACAGCTAGTTCGCTACGAATTGCAGGAAGGTGTCGCCTTCCTCACCCTCAACAATCCAGGACGCCGCAACGCTCTGTCTAGCGAACTGTTGGGCGAACTGAAGGAGCTGTTCCGCGAGTTCGATGACGACGATGCCGTCCGCGTGGTGGTGCTGCGCTCCGAAGGCCCGGTGTTCAGTTCCGGCCACGACCTCAACGAAATCATAGACCGCGACGCCGAAGCCTACACCGCCGTCTTCGCCCTCTGCACCGAGGTTATGGAGGCCATACGCCTGCTGCCCAAGCCTGTCATCGCCCAGGTGCAGGGCTTGGCCACCGCTGCCGGATGCCAGCTCGTCGCCACCTGCGACCTGGCCGTTGCCGCCGAATCTGCTTCCTTCGCCACGCCCGGCGTGCAGATTGGCCTCTTCTGCACCACCCCCGGCGTAGCCCTCGCCCGCTCCGTTGCCACCACCAAGAAGGCCATGGAGATGCTGCTCACCGGCACCCCCGTTCTCGCATCCGAAGCCCTCGAAATCGGACTCATCAACCGCGTGGTTCCTGACGAAGACCTCGAAGTCAGTGTAGCCGCCCTCGCCCGCCAGATAGCCGGGGCCAGCGCCCAGACCCTCGCCATAGGCAAGCCCGCCTTCTACCGGCAGATCGAGCTGGACCGCCCCGCCGCCTACGATGTGGCCCAGAAGGTGATGGTAGACAACCTGCTGAAAGAGGACGCCCACGAAGGCATAACCGCCTTCCTCCAAAAGCGCGACCCGGAGTGGAAGTACTAGATGCAGTATTTATGACAGAATAGGATACGGTTTCTTGAGGCGGCTATGGTAGAATAAGCTAGTGGATGTCGTACCTGCCTTCATAGATGAAACTGGTGTGCTCACACAGAGCACCAAGGAGCAACCCGTATATGGTATCGGGTTGCTCCTTGTTAACGACTCTGACAGGGTTACAGATAGCTTTTATGATCTCCATTTTCGTTATGGATCAGAAAGAGCTACTAGACGTTCTCAGGTTAGGCAGACAGTGAAGGATCGGGATGGTTCCGTGACTCTTACAGAGCTTGATCGGCTGATGTGGAGCACTAGACACTACGAGTACAAGTATTCTGAAATTTCTCCACACAATTTGCAGAGCTATATCGATTTATTAAATTTGTACTTTTCTTATGATTGCTTGGAATTTCACGCCTTGATGGTGGACAGAACGGAACCCGGGTTTAACCTGTCTCTATGGAACAATGACCCGTGGGAGGCCTATGTGAGCCTGACTCGAGAGTTGCTGGAGGAAAAACTTTCTCGACCCGCATTCGCACTGGTTGATTTTCAAAGAAGACCGAATAGTTCTGGTATCAGCCTAGAAAACACTTTATCTTCTGCCGCTAATGTCGCTGGATGTCTTCGAGCATCTTCAGAAACTCAAGTCTTCTTACAACTAGTTGATGTGCTGTTGGGGTGCGTTCAAGCGGATTGGAAAGATCGAAATGGATTCTATGCCCCGGAATCAGGAAGAGCCCAATCGAAGAGGGAGTTGCTGAATTTCCTAAAGGGGCGCCTCGGATTGACTGCTAGCAAACCGTTGTTTTCTCGTACTGAGCGTGTTACGGAGATTTCTGGTCCTTTGACCTTCAGTGTGCGCCTGAAAGAGGTATCCGCGGCTATGTCTGGCGCTCTTCCCGATTAGCGGGACAAGCGTTCTCCAGCCACTCCGCGGATATAACGATGTGACCATACCGTAATATAGCCACAACTGTCAATGTTGGTTAAACCGACCTTAACCCCTAGAACGTAATCACGCTGCGGGCCACGCTGCCCTCCTTCATGTACTCGAAGGCGTCGTTGATGTCCTCCAGGCCCAGGCGCCGCGACACCAGCTCGTCCAGCTTCAGGCGGCCCTGCAGGTAGAACTCCACGTACTGCGGCATATCGGTGCGGAAGTGGTTGGAGCCCATGCTGCTGCCCTGGATGCGCCGCTCCCGCAGGAATGACGGGCCGTCCAGCTCGATCTTGGTGCCCTGCGGAATCATGCCGATGATGGTGGCGGTGCCGCCAGCCCGCAGCATATGGAACGACTGCTCCGCCGTCTCCTTCTTGCCGATGGCCTCGAAGGAATAGTCCACGCCGCCGTTGGTCAGGTCTCGCACTTTCCTCACCACGTCGCCGCCTGATGCGTCAATGACCTCGGTGGCCCCGAACTCCTGGGCCAGGGTCAGCTTGGTCTCCACCGCGTCTATGGCGATGATGCGCAGCGCGCCCGCCAGCGCCGCTCCCTGTATGGCGTTCAGGCCCACACCGCCGCAGCCGATGACCGCCACGGTGCTGCCGGGACGCACGGCGGCGGTGTTCAGCGCCGCGCCCAGACCGGTGGTCGCGCCGCAGCCGATGAGCGCCAACTGCTCGAAAGGCACGTCGCGCTCGATCTTCACCACCGCGTTCTCGTGCACCAGCATCTGCTCGGCATATGACGACAGGTTGGCGAACTGCATCACCTCCTGCCCGTTCTGGCTCAGGCGCGGGGTCTCGTTGGGGTTGCGAGTCAGCCCCGTCCGGGAGCACAGCACCGTGCGGCCCTCGGTGCATCGCTCGCAGGTCCCGCAGAACACTGACAGGCAGGTAATCACCCGGTCGCCGGGCTTCACGTAGTCCACTAGCTCGCCCACGGACTCGATGGTCCCGGCGGCCTCATGCCCCAGGATTATCGGCGTCGGCGTAGAGTACAGCCCCTCCATGAAGTGCAAGTCGCTGTGGCAAACGCCGCTGGCCCCGGTGCGCACCAGCACCTCCCGCGGGCCGGGCGACGCCACATCCACTTCCTCAATCTCCAGGGGCTGGTTAACTTCCCGCATCACTGCTGCTTTCATAGCTCACCTGTCTCAATTACTGTAAGAGTGGGTTGCATTTAACCAGCAGGCTAATGGTCTGTCAAAATTCCCTCTCCCTCTGGGAGAGGGTTAGGGTGAGGGCGTCTCCCGGAGACCCTCGAACCACGGCATCACCACGCGTTCGTTGACGCCTGAGCAGTGGGAATGCCCCCAGTCCGGCAGTTCCTCGTACTTCGCGTTGTAGCCGAGGCGTTGCAGCAGGGCATGGCCTCTGCGTATCGGCTCCACCGGAAAGATGTGGTCGTGCACCCCGTGAACGATGCAGATAGGCAGTTCTAGCCCCTGCCTGCCCCGCAGCATATCGTCCATCATCCCCGTGAAGTCGGCGGCCACCGGCGCAATTCCGGCGAACAGCTCGGCGCGGCTCAACCCCAGCAGGTAGGTGAACGTCCCCCCGTCAGACAGTCCTGACAGATACACCCGGCCCCTGTCGACCGAGTACTCGTCACATACTTCATCCAGCATCGCCGCCACTGACCGGGTGTCGCGCTCCGGTTGCAGAATGGACCAAGTAACATCGAGGGACTTGGAGGACAGCAGCAGATAGCCCATGCTCTTGGCTGGTCGCAGCCACGACCAGATGAAATGGTCGCCGCGCCCGTAGGCCCCGTGCAGGCAGACGATGAGCGGCCACTTCCGGCCCGGCGTGTAGCTCTCCGGCACGTACAGAGAGTAGTCGGCCAGCGGCGCGGCCCGTCGGCGGTGTATCACCCCGACGGGTGCGTCTGCGTCCGGCGAGGGCGTTTCCAGCGCATCCCGCTCCGCCATCGCGTCGGGCAGCAGCCAGTATTGTTGCAGCGTCGGCGTGTGCTCGCGGATGCCATACAGCAGGTTCAGGCCCCGGTACAACGCCCGGCGCATATCCAGGCCGGCAAGAGAGTAGGCGCTTTCGCTGGCGTTCAGAAATGTCTGGGAAGCGTTGCCCAGATGCCGAATCGCAGCAGTAGAGACGTCGTGGAATCGTAGCATTGAATCGGGCGGCGTTGGCCATCCTAATCCGGCAATCAGACCGTCAAACCCATCCGGCGCTACTTCGCGCAACTGCCCCTGAAACTCATCCAGCCGCTCCACACGCATATTTTCCTGGATGGCCTCGAAGGTTCGCAGGAACGCCAGGAGCTTTTCTTCGGCGGTCTGAATTACCTCAGCGTAATCGTCGTTTGCCATAGGGCCACCCCTAACGTCAGCGGTTCGTGAGAGTAATGATAACCAAGGTCTCAGCTTCGTGGTATCCGATACTCCGCTTATAATTCGTACATGGGCCAGAAAAAGACTGAGGATTAGGTTCTAATCAATCCCTGCGGGTCTCTGGAGCTATGTTTTGAACACCCTGCGTATTCTCATCGTTGCCGATGACCCTCTGGCCCGGGCCGGACTGGCAATGCTGCTGGCCGGGCAAGCTGACTGCGCCGTCGTCGGCCAGCTTTCCGCGGGGGCCGTCGGGTCGGCTGACTTGGACATCTACCATCCCGACGTAATCCTATGGGACTTGGGCTGGAACCCGGTTCCGAATCTGGACCTCATGGCTGAGTTGTCCAACACAACCCCCCCTGTCGTAGCCCTGCTGTCGGCCCCAACCCTTGCAGCCGAGGTTTGGGCCGCCGGGCCGAGAGGACTTTTGCCCCGAGACACTGTTGCGGTAGGTCTAAACGCAGCCCTGGCCGCCGTTGCTCAAGGATTAGTCGTTATTGATGGAGACCTCAGCGCCGCCCTTTTGCCATCAGGAGAGCAGGCTCCGGCAACGGCAATGGGAGATTTGACTCCCCGGGAGCAGGAAGTGCTGCAATTGCTGGCCGAGGGACTGCCCAACAAGGCCATAGCCTCGCAACTAAACATCAGCGAACACACCGTCAAGTTTCACGTCAACGCCATTATGGGCAAGCTGGGGGCCCAGAGCCGCACCGAGGCGGTAACCCGGGCCACCCGCGCCGGACTAATCCTCCTTTAATCCAGCCTGGCAATTCTTCCAGGTACACTCCTAACCAGATGGGTAATGTGAGCCTGCCTTTCCGTTGCTAAATTAGGATAAGCCGAAGATGAATCGCTTTCCATAGCCGTTCAATAACCGGCAAACTCGAGGAGGAAGAAATCATGCCGGAAATCTTGACCAGTCTATCCAACGATTTAGCCGCGACGGTGGAGTCGGTTGGCTCCGGCGTGGTGCGAGTCGAAGGGCGCAAACGCCTGCCTGCCAGCGGGGTAGTATGGTCGCCCGATGGCGTCATAGTTACCGCGCATCACGTGGTGGAGCAGGACGACAACATCAAGGTTGGCCTGCCCGACAACCAGTCCGTACCGGCGGCTCTGGTGGGAAGAGACCCCAGGATTGACCTGGCCCTGCTGCGGGTTCAAGCCGAGGGACTGACCGCTCCCGCCTGGGTGGAACCGGACAGCCTGCGGGTAGGCAACCTGATGCTGGCCTTGGGGCGCCCCGGTCAGGGCGTCCGCGCCACCATGGGGATTCTCAGCGCCCTGGGCAATAGCTGGCGCACTCCTGCGGGCGGCACTCTCGACCGCTACTTGCAGAGCGATGTAACCATGTATCCGGGGTTCTCCGGCGGGCCGATGGTGGACGCGCCGGGACGGATACTGGGGATAAACTCCTCGGCATTGCTCCGGGGCGGCACTACCCTGACCATTCCCGCCCCCACGGTACGCCGTATAGTGGAGACTCTGCTGGCTCACGGACGCATCAAGCAGGGATATCTGGGAATCGGCGCACAGCCCATCCGTCTTCCAGAAGAATTGGCCAAACAACTGGACCAGGAAACCGGGCTGCTGCTGATGTCGGTGGAATCCGGAGGCCCGGCGGAAAAGGGCGGTCTGTTCTTCGGCGATACCATCGTATCCTTGGCCGGGCAGCCGGTGCGTCATCTGGATGACCTGTTTGCCCTCCTGACGGGCGACCAAGTGGGCCAATCGGTGCCGGTGTCAATCCTGCGGGGCGGGCAGTCTCACCAGTTGTCAGTCATCGTCGGCGAGCGTGTCTAGAGGGTGTCTGACTGCGACGTTGGGAAGGATATATTGGCAACGTGGTTGCAGGGGCGGCCCTTGTGGCCGCCCCCGAGCGCCTTGGAAACAGGAGAGAGCTATGTCAGCATTGTTGCAGCGGTTGAACGAGGAAATGGGAGACGTTGCGGATGACGCCAGGCGCAGCCTGGTGCAGGTACGCAGCGGCAGGCAAGGCGGCGGCGCCGGCGCCATCTGGCGCCCGGATGGGTTGGTCGTCACCAATGCCCATGTGGTCAGAAACCGCTCCCTCCAGATCACTCTGCCCGACGGCAGCAATCTTCCGGCCCGAATCCTGGCCCATGACCCGGCCCGCGACCTGGCGGCCTTGTCGGTGGACGCTTCCGGGCTGCCCCCCATAGAGCTGGGAGACTCCCGGACCCTCCGGCCAGGGCAGTGGGTAATGGCCCTGGGGCACCCGTGGGGCGTTTCCGGAGCCGCTACCGGAGGAGTGGTAATCGGCGTGGGCGAAAACTTGCCGGAGATACCCCAGTCCGGCCGGGAGTGGATTGCGGTCAGCCTCCACCTCCGGCCCGGGCATTCCGGCGGGCCGCTGGTCGATGACAAGGGGCGGCTCGTGGGCATCAACACTATGATGATGGGCCTAGAGGTGGGGATGGCCGTGCCGGTGCACGAGGTCAAGACTTTCTTGGAGGAGGAACTGGGGAAGGAGGCAAAGGAAAGTAGATAATTGGCGGTCTCTCCCAGCCTGTTACCCGGGCTCCGTCTTTGCCGGCGACCTGCAGCGCGCTTATAATCCGCATGAACCAAATCGTGGGAAAATGCGTGCAGGAGGCCGGACAATGGCGACAGCAAACGTGAACGGCGCGGAACTGTACTACGAAGAGGCTGGCAGCGGCCCGCCCATCATCCTCTCGCCCGGCGGTTTACAGGGCGTGGCCAGCAGCTACGGTGAAGTTATTGACGCACTATCCCAAGAGCACCGCGTAATCGTCTATGACCGGCGCTTCGGCGGCCAGTCGCGCAGCCCGATGGTCGTGCAGACGTGGGACATGGTGTGCGAAGACGTCTTCGGACTGCTCGACGCCCTGGGAATCGAGCAGGCGTACCTGGGCGGCGGTTCCTTCGGCGCGGCCATTTCCTTCGGATGCGCCTGCCGCCGCCCCGATCGCGTGCGGGCCATCTTCCCCTCCAACATCGCTGGTGGGGTCATCTGCGACGGCTACCTGACTTCCAAGCTGTTCAAGAGCATGGAGATAGCCGCTGCCGACGGCATAGGCGCGGTGATAGACGCCTTCGACGCTGACGACCGCTTCGCCCCCTTCAGCCCGGAAATCGCCCAGACCAACGCTGACTACCGTGCGAGCCTCGAAGCAATGGATACCGAAGAGTTCATCCAAGTGATGCGGGACACTATCTACGCTCTTTTCGGCGGCCCCTTCCCAACCCTCGGCAGCACCAAGAATATGCTTAGCAGCATCAGGGTCCCCACGATGATCATGCCCGGCTACAACGACGTCCACCCCCGCGGCGTTGCCGAAATGGCCCATCGCCACGTCCCCAACAGCCAGTGGGGCGAATGCAAACCCCACTCCGACGAGCCGGAAAAATACGCCAAGCGGGTGATCCAGTTCCTGTCTGAAGTGGAGTCCAACGGGGGTTAGCCGCCAACGAAAACACTCCTACACCGTAACCCCCGTGAAGTTGAACTTCGCCAGCTTCAGCGCCGGAACCCGGGTGGCGAAGCCCACCTCGTTCAGCACCAGCTGAGCTTCGTCACCCACGCCTTCCACGCCGTTGAGAGCATCCACGTAGGACTGAGTGAAACGCAGGTCCTTCACCGGGTGCCGTATCTCGCCGTTCTCTATCAGGAACGTGCCGTCCCGGGTCATGCCGGTCATCACGCACCCCCGGTTGTGCGACAGGCGCGTATAGAAGAACCGCGTGATGTACAGCCCCCGCTCCGTGGACGCGATAAGCTGCTCCACCGTCTTGTCTCCCGGCCGCATGAATATGTTCGACGCAATGGGCGGCCCAACAAAATAAGCCTGGTGCCCGGTGGAGTCCACTCCATCCTGCGCTGCGGTGTAGGTGTTGTGAACCGGACCGTTGACCACCCCGTTCTGCACCATCTCCACCCGGCAGCGCGGCACACCCTCCACGTCGAAGGGCACCGGCCAGCCATCCGGCGACCCGCCGTCGTCCCAGATGGACACCGATTCGCTCATCGCCTTCGTTCCCTGAATTCCGCACATCCAGCTTCGTCCCTCCTGCACTGCTTGCGCCCCCATGCCGTACAACGACAGCGCCTCCAGGATGTCGTCAACGGCGTAATGGTCCAGCACCACCGTGTACTCACCGGGCGTAATCGGCTGTGGGTCGCGGCCCCTTACGGCCTTATCCACCGCCTCTCGGGCCAGCGCGGGATAGTCAATCTCGTCCAGCCGCCACGACCCGCCCTTAGCCCAACCCGCTGAGTTGTCGCTGCGTGTTGTGATAATCAACCCGGCGAAAGTACCGGCGTGGTAGGCTCGCACACCCCGGCTGCTGACCACCGCGATTTCCTGCACTCCGGTCCGGCAGGCCCCGGCGGTGTCCAGGCCGTCGGCGGCTCCCTGTCGGCAGACCTCCCCGACCATCTGCGCCCGTGTCATGGGCGAGCAGGCGGCTGCCGATTCGTCCCAGCTCGCCACTCGCGGCGCGGGTTGCGGCTCCGGCAGGCCCGGAAACGCCGGGTCCTCCGGCATCAGCAGTGCGTTGCGCTTGGCCGCCTCCATCGCCCGGCGAATGCCGTCGTCCGACGTGTCGTTGGTGGTGGCCCGACCCAGCCGCTTCCCCTCGACTGCGCGGACGTTCAGCGTCGCGTTGCTGTGGGAAACATTCTGGTGGATGGCGTTGCCCGCGAACCGGGTCAACCCCAAATCCTGGCTGCCCAGGTAAATGTCCGTCTGCTCCGCTGTTGATAGCGACAGCGCCCGCTCCAGCAGGGCGAGGGCCGCATCTTCGCCGATCATCGCATCACCCCCACTCGCACGTTGCGGAACCGGGCCGGGGCCGCGCCGTGCCCCGTATGGCCGAGCTGCCCCGGCTGCCCCTTGCCGCAGTTGGGAGTACCCCACATGGTCCAGTGGTTGGCGTTGCACACCGCGTCGCACGAGTTCCAGAACTCCGGCGTGATGCCGGTGTAGGTGCAGTTGCGCAGCAGACGCCCCAGCTTGCCGTTCTTGATTTCGTACCCAACCTCGGTGCCGAACTGGAAGTTGTACCGCCGGTCGTCTATGGACCAAGAGCGGTTCGTGTCCACCAGGATTCCGTCGTCGGTGTCGGCTATCAGATCGTCCAGCTCCCATTCGCCCGGTTCCAGACTGACGTTGGTCATGCGAATCAGGGGCAGCCGGTTCCACGACGACGCCCGCATCGTCCCGTTGGACTCCAAACCCAGAGTGGCCGCCGTCTCCCGCGACATCAGGTAGCCAACGAACCGACCCGCCTCCACGACAGGCGTAGACTGCGCCGGTACGCCCTCGTCGTCCCATCCGAAGGATCCCAGTCCCGGCACCCGAATGCTGTCGGCGGTGATGTTCACCTGCTCCGATCCGTAGCTGAAGTTCCGCAGTTTCTCGGTGGTCAGGAAAGATGTCCCCGCATAGGCTGCTTCCGAACCCAGCACCCGGTCCAGCTCGATGGCGTGGCCGCACGACTCGTGAATCTGCAACCCCACCTGCGACCCGCCGATGATCAGCGTAGTCGTGAGGTCGCTGGGGCAGTGATCTGCAGTTAGCAACGCCACAGCCTCGCTGGCAACCCGCTCGGCGTTGCCCGCCAGGTCGAAGTCCCGCACGAACTCCCATCCACTGCATCCTTGCTGTCGGCCCATGGAATTCGGGTATGACCGCCTCTGCACCTCTCCGTTGCCGACCGCCGTGGCCTGGATGCCGCCGCCTGCCTCGTAGATGGTCTGCTCCACGTCCGCGCCCTCGCTGTTGGCGAAAGCCTTGCGCTCCCGGATGAAGATGAGGTTGCCAGTGCGCGCCGAGATTCCCTCCACGCGCCCCATCCGTTCGTCCACGTCCAGCAGTAGCGCCACCTTTTCCTCAGGCGAGACGTTGAACGGGTCAATCTCCACCGGCGTCGTGTAGACGCCCCGGCTGGTCACCGACGTCCCAAGCTCCACCTTCGGCCCGCCCGAAGTCGCCGACGCCTTCGCAATCTCGACCGCCAGAGCCGCCGCTTGGTCAACCGACGCAGCCGTCATCGTGTTCGTGGAAGCGAACCCCCACGCGCCGTCGACCACCACCCGCACCCCGATGCCCAGCGATTCGTCCGAGCTGATAACGTCCACCACGCCCGTCCGCACCGAGTACCGTTCCTGAGCCGTCTCAACCATCCGCGCGTCCGCATACGACGCCCCCCTCGCTGCCGCCGTATCCAGCGCGCGGGCAATCAAGCTGTCCATATCCCGTAGCTCCCCATAGAAGACTGCCGTGATTGTGGGCTATTGTTTGCGGGGGCGCAAGCGGCGAGGCTCGCCTTGCGGTGGTTCGTAAATGCGGATATGCTTCCCGTGAAGAGGAGAGTTGAGCTATGGAAATTACCATCAGCGAGAAGTACTTGGCCCATATTCGTAAGCTGGTAGACTCGGGACGCTACCCATCTGCTGACGCCGTGATTGCCCGGGCGTTGGGCCTTCTGGAAGAACGTGACTTGGCGGATAGCGACCCTGCCATCGCCGCAGAATTGGCTGATATTCGGGCCAAAGTGATGCAGGGTGTCGAAGACCTAAAGAATGGGCGCTCTACCAGATACGATTCCAAAGAGCAACTGGTGGAAGACATCAGGCAACGAGGGCTGGAACGTCAACGGCGGCGCGAGGAGCGGTTGACTCAAACTCAAACGGAACAGATTTGATGACATCGTACTTTTTGTCTGACTTCGCCAAGAGAGAACTTGACGACATCTGGGACTTCTATTTCGAAAATGTGAGTCAGTCGGAAGCTAATCGCCGAGTTGCCCATTTGTCGGATCATTTCGAGCTACTGACAGAATTTCCACACATGGGAAGGGCACGTCCAGAATATGCACCCAGCATCAGAAGCCACATAGCTCAACCCTACGTAATCTGGTATTACATCTGGCCAGCACAAATAGAAATCTCTCGCATTGTGCACGGTAGCCAGGATGTCTCGCTCATATTCGCCGACGTTTCCTAATCCCCCAGCAGTGGCCTCCGCAGGTGCCAGTCCGTCGTCTGCTGGTAGGCATGGGCCACCCGAAACAGCAGCCCTTCCGACATCGGCTTCCCCACGATTTGCAGCGACAGCGGCAGGCCGTCCCCAGTAAACCCGCAGGGAATGGACAGCGCCGGTACCCCCGCCACGTTGAACGCCCCCGTGAAGTTCCGCACCCCTGCAATCCGGCTCCGCGCGTCCTCCTGGCTCTTGATTCCCGCCTCCTCCGGCAGCAGCGGAGCCCCGGTCGGTGACGTGGGCAGCACGATAACGTCCACCTCTTCCAGTGCTTCCAGCACCGCCTGACGAATCAGCGTCCTCACCTTCTGCGCCTTATGGTATGCCTGAGCAGGAGTGAGAATGGCCGTCAGCAGCCTTACCCGGGTGTTGTGGTCGTACTCCGCTATCCGGGTCTTCAGCCGCTCGTAATGCACCGACGCCCCATCCATGTCGGTGATGCACTTGGACACTGCCCCGGCGTTCTCCACGATGGGAACGGAAATCTCCTGTGTAGAGGCTCCCAGCTCGCCCAGTTGCGCCACCGCCGACTCGATGACCTGCCGAACCTCTGGCTCCAGCCCTCCCTCGGCCACCTTCTCCCTCAGCACGCCCACCCGCAGGTCGTCAACGCCGCCCTGTATTTCCCGGGTGTAATCGGGAACCGGGACATTCCACGAATAGGGGTCTTGCGCGTCATATCCTGCGATGGCCTGGAAGGTCAGGGCGCAATCCTCGGCGGAGCGCGAGACGGGGCCTACGGTGTCCATAGACCACGATACCCCGGCCACGCCTCGCCGGCTCACCAGCCCCCAGGTTGGGCGCAGCCCGGTCAGCCCGCTCCAGGCCGCCGGGATGCGTGTTGAGCCGCCGGTGTCCTCCGCCAGGGCCGTGGCGCACAGGAACGCGGCCGTGGCCGCCGCCGAGCCGCTGCTTGATATGCCGGGGTTGCGCGACAGGTCCCACGGGTTGCGGGGCTGCCCGCCCGGATGATGAAAACTCTCGCCAAGGGCGAACTCCGACAGGTTGAGCTTTCCCAGCAGGACGACACCGGCTTCTTTCAGCTTCGCTACTACCACGGCGTCCCCGGTTGGCACGTGCTCCCATTCCAGCGCAGAGCCGTAGGTGGTGCGAATCCCGGCGGTGTCGAACTGGTCCTTCACCGCCACCGGAATGCCGTGCAGCGGTCCCAGGTAGCGCCCGGCGGCAATCTCCCGCTCCGCCACTGCTGCTGCCTGTCGCGCCTCATCAGCGCACACGGTGATGTAGGAGTTCAGCCGACCGTCAATCCTCCCGATGCGTTCCAGGTACGCTTCGGTGGCCTCGACCGGCGAGACATCTCCCGCCTTGATGAGCCGCCCCAGCTCGGCCACGCTGAGGAAGGGTATTTCGCCGCGCTGAACGTCTGCCATCGGGACTGCTCCACCGGATAGAATTCACGAAAGGGGCACTGAGATACTTCTCAGCGCCCCTGCATTGTACCCTCTGTTGTGCTCTTGCGCCCTAGTCGGCGGGCGCGGCTTCCAACTCGTAATTCTCCAGCATGGCGCCCACGTCGCGCATGAAGGTGCGGGCCTCCTCGGCGTGGAGGAACTGGTAGAAAATCTCGATGCGGTTGCCGCTGGGGTCGAGGCAGTAGAAGCTCTTGCTGAGACCGTGGTCGGCGGTCATCTCGATGGGGTGCCCAGCCTCCTTTACCCGGCCATACAACTCCTGGAGTTCCTCGTGGCCGCCGTCCAGCTTCAGCGCGGTGTGGGACAACCCGGGGCTCCCCGTTTCCACGCCTTCCGGGGCCTTGATCAGGGCGATGTCGTGGTCCTGCTCCCCAAAGGAGAGGAAGGCCATGTCCATTCCCTCACTGTGGTTCATGAGTTCCATGCCCAGGACATCGGTGTACCATGCGATGGCTTCCTTGGTGTCCCTGACGTTCAGCACAACGTGGCCGACGCGCTCGATTTTCGCCATGGCGGTTCCCTCCCAGTAGTTTTGGTCAGCATAACGCCTGATCGCACTCAACGCAATTGGACGCAGATGCCCCTAACTCCGCAGCCTGTACCTCTGCACCTTCCCCGTCGCCGTCTTGGGCAGATCTTCCACGAAGTTCACCCAGCGCGGGTACTTGTACCGCGCTAGCCCTTCTTTGCAGTGTTCCAGCAGCTCGTCGGCCAGCGCATCGCTGGCGTCGCCCGCGTCCTTCAGCACCACGAATGCCTCCGGCTTGATAAGCTCGTCGGCATCCGCCCTGCCCACCACCGCCGCTTCCAGCACCTGCGTATGCTCGATCAGCCGACCCTCGATTTCCACCGGAGAACACCAGATTCCCCCGACCTTCAGCATATCGTCGCTGCGCCCGCAGTAGACGTAGTAGCCGTCATTGTCTTGGTAGTAGGTGTCGCCGGTGTTCAACCAGCCGTCTACCATTGTCTGCGCGGTGCGCTCCGCGTTGTTCCAGTAGTGCGTGGCTGTCGAATCGCCGCGAATGAACAGCCGCCCGGTTTCCCCCGGCTTTACCGGATCGCCTTCCTCGTCCACAATCCGGGCTTCGTACCCCGGCACGACACGTCCGCTGGTGCCTGGCCGGTAGTCCTCTGCGGTGTTGGATATGAAGATATGCAGGGCCTCGGTAGAGCCGATGCCGTCCAGGATCAGCGTTCCGGTGCGTTCCTGCCAGCGCCGGAATATGTCTGCTGGTAACGCCTCGCCCGCCGACACACAGCAGCGCAGCGACGAGAGGTTGCGAGGCGTTTCGTCCAGTGCCCGAAGTTGCGCCGCGTACAGCGTAGGCACCCCGAAGAACAGCGTCGGTCTGTGCTGCTCGATGATGTCGAAGGTCATTTCCGGCGTGGGACGCTGCCCGCTCAATACCGCCGTCGCCCCAACCCACAGCGGGAAGGTCATCGCGTTGCCCAGCCCGTAGGCGAAGAACAGCTTGGCCGCCGAGAAGCAGATGTCGTCTTCCACCACGCCCAGCGTGTCGGCGGCGTAGTGGACGCAGGTGGTCACGATGTCGCGGTGGCGGTGCACCGCCCCCTTGGGCCGCCCGGTGGAACCCGACGAATACAGCCAGAAGCACTCTGAGTCTGCCGATGTCTCCGCTGGGGCCAGCATTGCCGATGCCTCTTCCATCATGTCGGCCACCGAGCTCGGCCCCTCGGTGCACAGGATGAACCTGGGCTGATGGTCTGACCCGGCCAGCGCCCTCGCCACCTCGCCCCGGTACTCCTCCGAATACACCAGCCCGGCGCATTCCGAATCTTCAATGATGTGCCGGTAGTCGCCGGCCCGCAGCAGCGTGTTGAGGGGAATGGGAATCAGCCCGGCCTTTATTGCGCCCCAGAAAAGGAAGAAGAACTCCGGGCAGTCCTTCACCACCATCAGCACCCGCCCACTGGACTCCCCGGCCAGAGACCGCAGCAGGTTGCCGCAACGGTTGACGCGGTCCTCCAACTGCGCGTAGGTGATGGCATCGCCAGTATCGTCGTTGATTATCGCTGTCTTCCACCCCCGCCCTTCGTCAATGTGCTGGTCTATGAAAGGCACAGCGACGTTGAACACCTCGGCGTACTCAATGCGGGATGGGCTGACGCTGCTATCAACAAGGACGGTGTGCTGCTGCATATCGTCTCTCCGTGGCCTGTTCCCTCCGGCTCAGTTGAACCGCACGTACTCGAAATCCCACGGCTTGCCGTCTATACCCCGCACCGGAGGCGCAATCCAGCCTGCTATCCTGCCCGGCTCGATGACCCGCTGCATCAGCGAGTTCACGTAGGCCATATCCTCGTCCGTGGGTAGCCATCGTGACACGTCGGCCTGCCATTCTTCCTCGCTGACTACCCGACCGTCCGGGGACACTCGCACCCCGGCTGCGTTGCCGATACGCCGGTTGAAAAAGCGGTGCGGCAGTTCCAGCCGGAAGTCCACGCCCAGCGCTTCCAGTGCGCGGTTCCATCGGTCCAGCCCTCGCTGGCAGTCCTTGATGTAGTCGTCCCTTAGCCGCTCGTTGACGGCGCTCAACGCCGACAATTCCTCCACCGCTATCTGCCCATCCCTCACCGCATATACCGGCCACAAGTCTTCCGTCAGACGGTGGTCGTCGTCCAGCCGCGACTCCAGGTAACGGCCCTTCAGTCCGGCGGTGAAGTAGTTGGCCGCGTTGGTGGAAACCTCCTGCCCGAACAGGTCAACCGAAACGCTGTAATGGAGGTTGATATACTTCTGCACCGTCGGCAGGTCTATCACACCCGCAACCCGAAGCCTCTCGGGTTCGTCCGTTCCCAGCTCCCGCATCACCTCGCCGGTGCGCTGCACCACGCGCATCACGCCGGTTTCACCGACGAACATGTGGTGCGCTTCCTCAGTGAGCATGAAGCGGCAGGTGCGAGATAGCGGGTCGAACCCCGACTCGGCCAGTGCCGCAAGCTGGTACTTGCCGTCTCTATCCGTGAAGAAAGTGAACATAAGATACGACAACCAGTTAGGCGTGGCTTCGTTGAACGCGCCCAGGATGCGCGGACGGTCTGCGTCTCCTGAGTGCCGCTCCAGCATCGCCTCCGCTTCCTCGCGCCCGTCGCGGCCGAAGTAGGCGTGCAGCAGGTACACCATCGCCCACAGATGCCGGCCTTCCTCCACATTGATCTGGAACAGGTTGCGCAGGTCGTACAACGACGGACAGGTCAACCCCAGCCGACGCTGCTGCTCCACCGACGCCGGCTCCGTGTCGCCCTGCGTGACGATGAGCCGTCGCAGCGGGGCCCGGTACTCCCCCGGCACTTCCTGCCACACCGGCTCGCCACGATGGTCTCCGAAGGATATGACCCGTTCAGTCTCAGGCTTGGCGAGGAAGATACCCCAGCGGTATTCCGGCATCTTGACGTACCCAAAGTTGGCCCACCCGTCGGTCTCTACGCTGATGGCGGTGCGCAGATAAACGTCGTAGTCCGTGGAGCCGTCCGGCCCCATCTCGTGCCACCACTTCATGTAATTCGGCTGCCACGACTCCAGCGCCCGTTGCAGCCGCCGGTTGTCCGACAGCCCCACGTTGTTGGGAATCCGGTCAGTGTAGTTGATGCTCATGGTATGCCTCCCTTCGCCCGTAGGGATTGGGGCCTATGCTAAGGAATCGTCGGAATTAGGGTTTACACGGCTGTAAGAATCTCGGAACGCTCTAATCTTGGCCATCCTAATAATCATAAAAATCCCGGTTCAGACAATTCCATCGTTCAGAGATGCCTCACGCTGGGGTGGATGAGTTCGGGCGGCACCCTGTTTCTTTCGATGTGATCATTTATCTCCTCTCGGTGGTCGCAGTAGTAGCTGAGGGCGTCAAATACGGCAGCCAGGCTCAGGTGGGGCAACCCGCTGGGAATCTCTTCGGGCGCGTATCCAGACTGCCACAGCCGCACAACGGCGCGAACCGGCGTCCGTGTGCCCTTGATGATAGGTTCTTCGCTCAGTATCCCCTTTTTCCTGATGATGTAGCAGTGTTCGGTTAAAGTCACTCCCGCCTCTTCAGCCATCTTTCACTTTTCCTTTTGCTGCTTCAGGCACTCTCCCGAATAAGCATATAATCTTTGCGTCTTTGCGTCTTTGCGTCTTTGCGTCTTTGCGTCAAATCTCACGCCCGCCGCCGGTCGAACTCCGCTCGCGCCCCGGTGCCGTAGGCTTGCAGCGCCCCCTGGCTGCCCGATGCGTTGGGACGCTGGAAGATCCAGTTCTGCCACGCGCTCAGCCGCCCGAAAATCTTGCTCTCCAGCGTTTCCGGCCCTCCGAAGCGCAGGTTGGCCTCCATCCCGGTCAGCGCGTCGGGCGAGAAGCTGGCCCGTTCCTCCAGGGCCAGCCGCACCTCGTCCTCCCAGTCAATGTCGTCGGGAATGAACGTGACCAGGCCTAACTCGTGGGCGTCTGCGGCATCCAGACTCCGCCCGATATGCTCCTCCAGTTCCTCGGCGTCCAGGAACCGGGCCTCTGCCCGCGACAGGCCGTTGACCATCGGCAGCGGCCCGAAGTTCATCCCGGTCAACCGCACGGTGGCTGGTTCGTCGTCATCGTCCAGTACACCGTCCAGCATATAGCAGCGGTCGGAAGCCAACGCCAGTTCAAGCAGCGTACCTGCGAAGCAGCTATCCGGCTCCACCAGCGATACGATAGACCGTGAGCTTACGTCCAGCCGCTTCAGTGTGCGCTTCAGGTACAGCGTAATCTCCCTCGCAAGCCAGTGGTCCGCGCAAGCCAGCAGCAGGTCATCGTATGCCTGCGCCAGATTGGCGTCGCCAACGGTGCGGAACACCCACGTACCCACATCGCCCTCGTTGGTACGCAGATGCAGGATGGCGTCGTCCAACTCCCGCGCCAGCGCCAGCGGCCAGAACTGATCCCCTTGACGGCGGATGCCCTCGGCGTCAACGGGCGGCGCATTATTAGGGCCGCGAATCTCGAAGAAAGCCGAACCCAACTGCCGGTCAATCTTCACGATGACGTATTCGTAGACAATCTCATCCTCGCTGAACTCTCGCGTCAGCGGACTCAGTACGATGCCTTCTCCTGCCCTGGGCCGACTGCCCTCCGCAGCAATTTCCTCCGCCCGTTCTGCCACCGCATCATCGAACCGCGAGCGCGGCGCAAGTTCGTCCACCAGCCGCCACTCCAATGCGCGAGGGCCGCGCACCCCCTCGGACGCGGTGCACAGGAAGTCGGCGTGGTCGCGGCGCACCCGGCGCTTGTCCACCAGCCGGGTCAGGCCGCCGGTGCCGGGCAATACCGCCAGCAGCGGCAGTTCCGGCAGCGCCACGGTGCTGGAGCCGTCGTCTATCAGGATGATATGGTCACAGGCCAGAGCCAGTTCATACCCGCCGCCCGCAGCCGGGCCGTTGACGGCGCAGATGTACCGCTGCCCTGAGTGGGTGCTGGCGTCCTCGATGCCATTTCGGGTTTCATTGGTGAACTTGCAGAAGTTCACCTTCAGAGCGTGGTCCGCCTGCGCCAGCATCCGTATGTTCGCCCCGGCGCAGAACACCCGCTCGTGCCCCGACGTGACCACCACTGCGCCGACTTCGGGATGCTCGAATCGCAGCCGCTGCACGGCATCGTACAGTTCGATGTCCACTCCCAGGTCGTAGGAGTTCAGCTTGAGTTCGTATCCGGGATGCAGTGGCGCATCTTCCTGCACCCGCAGCGTCAGCCGGGCCACCGCGCCTTCCACTTCCAATTGCCAGTGCCGGTACTGCTCCGGGGACGTGGCGAAGTCTATGCGACTGCCTCCCGCTTTACACTTTTTCAGAACACTTTCCGCTGACGCCATAGCCACCCCATCCCCTGCGTGATTCTTACTATCATTGTATCAAACCTGACCCGAAGAAGGACTAAAATCCTGCCCTCGCTGGTAGTCCGGCTCCCGTCCCTCGCGGATTGCCGCCAGCGCCTCCGAGTGGTCCGGTGACGCCATAGCTACAACCTGGCGGCGCAGATATTCCTCGAAAAACTGGCCGTGGGGATAGTCCTGGAAGGCCGACAGCATCAGCTTGGTTTGACGCGCGCCCTCGGAACTGACAGACAGGTAGCGTTGCACCAGCGATTCCACCTCGGCGTCGAAGTTATCGGCGTCAACCACGTAGTCCACCAGCCCGATACGCAGCGCCTCGTTGCCGTCCACATTCTCCCCCGACAGCGCCATCCGCTTTGCCCGCCCCAGCCCGATGTACCGGGGCAGGCGGTAGGTTCCGAGGCCGGGAATGAACCCTTCCTTCGCGGCGGGCAACCCCAGTTGACAATCGGAAGTGGCGATGCGTATGTCGCAGGCCAGCGGCAGTTGCAGCCCGCCGCCCAGCGCATAGCCCTGCATCGCGCAGAGCGCCAGCTTGTCTGATAGCTCCAGCAGCCGCAGGGCCCGGTCCCAATGGTAGAAGTAGGCTTGCGGCGTTTCCCCGGCGGCCAGTTCCTTCAAATCAATGCCGGTACAGAAAGCCCGTCCCTCGCCCCGTATTATGACCGCGCGCGCCGTCCTGTCGTCGTGAATTGCCTGCACTGCCTGGTGAAGCTCCACGGTCCCTTGATAGTTGACAGCGTTCAGGACAAGGGGGCGGTTCAGCGTGAGGCGAATCAGGTCTCCGTCGCTTTCATAGCGCATCGTTTCAAGATTCATAATGTCTCGCCAATCAGTCTAAATCCGGCGGTTGTCCACGATGCGGACGGCCTTCCCCTCACTCCGAGGCAGCTCCCTCGGTGCAACCACATCGACGCGACACCCAAGCCCCAGCGCGCTTTGTAGCGTCGCCGACAATGTCCGGCCGACTATCGCATAAACATCCTCGTCCTCGATCAGTTCCTCCGACGCCTCCACTCGCACTGCAAGCTCGTCCATCTGCGACTCGCCTCGTGTCAGGTGCAGCTCGTAGTGGGGCTCCAGCCCCTCTATCCGTAACAGTTCGGCTTCAATCTGTGACGGAAACACGTTCACGCCGCGAATGATCAGCATATCGTCCGTCCGTCCCAGCGGCTTGCTCATCCGCGCCGTAGTCCGGCCGCATTCGCACTGCCCGCGCTCTAGCCGCGTCAGGTCGCCGGTGCGATAGCGCAACAAGGGCAATGCCTCCTTCGTAACGCAAGTCAGCGTTAACTCGCCAATATCGCCGTCGGTCAGCGGCTCGCCCGTTGTAGGGTCAACGACTTCGGGAATGAAGTGGTCCTCCGCAAGGTGCAGTCCCCGCTTGTAAGGACACTCCATGGACACCGCAGGCCCCATAACCTCCGACAGCCCGTAGATGTCCAGGGCCAGGATACCCAGCCGCGTCTCGATTTCCGACCGCATCTCCTCCGACCACGGCTCCGCGCCGAAAACCCCCACGCGCAGCCTGCTCAGGTCAACCCCGGCCTCCGTCGCCTGCTCCGCGATGAGCAGCGAGTACGACGGCGTGCAGCACAGCACCGTCGCGCCGAAGTCCTGCGCCAGCTCCACCTGCCGCCGCGTGTTCCCTGCCGACACCGGCACCACCGTTGCGCCCAGTCGCTCGCCGCCATAGTGCAGCCCCAGCCCGCCGGTGAACAGCCCGTACCCGTAGGCGACGTGGATGACGTCGCGCCGGTCTACCCCCGCGATGCTCAACGCCCGCGCCGCCAGGTCGGCCCACATGGAGATGTCGTTGGCGGTGTACCCCACCACCGTCATTTTGCCCGTGGTACCACTGGAAGCGTGCAGCCGCACCACTTCATCCATCGGCACCGCAAACAGCCCGTAGGGATAGTTGTCTCGCAGGTCCTGCTTGACGGTGAAGGGCAGCCGGGCCAGGTCGTCCAGCGAGCGCACGTCCTCCGCCATAATACCGGCAGCTCCCAGTCGTCCCTGGTACATGGGCACATTGGCGGCAACGCGAGCCACGCAATCGCGCAGCCGCTCCGCCTGGAGAGCAGCCATCTCATCCTGCGATATGGCCTCCAAGGAGTCCCACATTGAGTGCCCCAACTTCCTTCGCTTACGGCCGGGTAAATCTCAAAGGGCTAGGAGTTCTGCTGGCGATGCAGTTCCTCTTCCAGTTGGCGTACACGAGCCTCAGCCTGGTGGCGGGCGATGCGTTCCTCTGCGTATGTGGTGAGGTATCGCCTGGACACGGGGTCCCAGAAACGCAGACTGCCCTCTTCCCAGCACAGGGCAAGTCCGAGGGACTCACTATGCCCCCAAAGGTGTTGGTCGTCCGTCTGGCTGATGTCGATGGGGACGTATGATCCCTCTATTAGTCGGTCCCCTGCCATCGGTGCTTGATGCCACAGTCCCCCGCTGGGGTCGAAGCGCCAGTATTCAGGAACGCCCATCGCGGCGTAGGCCTCGCGTTTGGCCGTTTCGTCTATGCGGCCAGTGGTGTCCGAAGCTACTTCAAGGACGAAGTCCGGCGGCTTGCCTTGCTCGGGTATGAGATACCCTTTTCGCGCGATCCGGGCCTCGGGATTCACGCCAAAGGCTATGAGTAGATCGGGATACCGCACTCCTTCGTATCCTCTGGTGGGAATCAGTGCGGCGGCGATCTCACTGATGATTATGGTGGACTCCGGATTCCCGAAGTGCTCGGCCAATGCGGCAGGGTAACCGGGGAAATTCACGTAATCGAAGGCGGTCATCTCTTCCGGTGGCGCTTCAGCAAACTGGATGAATTCCGCGGTGTCGGGCTTTGGCTTGATTTGTCTGGTGGTCATATCAGGCTCACACGGCGGAAGTTTAAGCAGTTGTTGTGGTTTATTGGGTTGGAACTTACGAACCGCCCGACTGGCAGTCCGATTGACTCGGTTCAGTGTATCATCCCTGCGTCTGCCCTCGCCCGTTTGACCGCCGCCGTATTCCGACCCTAGAATATCCCGCGACTCCAACCCACACCGACGGCGGTGCTGCCTTGCCCGTATCCTCTGCCAACTCCCGCGTAATCTACGACGCCCTCAAGGACGCTGGCGTCAGCATCATCTCCGCCCTTCCTGAAACGTGGCTTGTCCACCTCGTCAGCATGGCCGACGACGACCCCGAAGTCACTCTGGTACGCCTCAACAAGGAAGAGGAAGGTGTCGGCATCTCCGCTGGAGCACACCTGGCGGGCAAAAAGTCCGCCATGCTCATGCAGAACCACGGCCTGCTCACCTCCATCAACGGCATCGTGTCGCTGGCCCAGCTCTACCGCATCCCGCTGCTGATGCTCATCAGCTACCGTGGCGAGATGGGCGAGCGAGACCCGTGGCAGACCGAAGGCGGCCTGGTCACCGAGCGAGTCCTCGACGCTCTCGGCATTATGTACCGCAAGATGTCCGACCCATCGCTGGTGGCCCGCGACATCCGGCAGGCCCAGACCCTCGCGGAAAGCTCCCTGCGCCCGGTGGCCCTGCTGCTCACCCGCGAACTGATGTGGGAGGAATAATGCTGCGAGCAGACGCGCTGGAGGCCATCTACCCCAAGATGAAGGACGAGGTCGTCGTGACCATCATGGGGGCCGTGGCCGTCGAACTGTATAACCTGGGCCACCGCCCCAACTTCTTCTACCTTGAGCACGGCATGGGCCTTGCGTCCTCCATGGGCCTCGGTCTCGCCCTTTCCCTGCCCGACCAGAAAGTAACTGTGCTGGACGGCGACGCCTCCCTGCTGATGAACCTCGGCACTCTCAGCACCATGGCTCGCTATGCCCCGCCCAACCTGACCCACATCGTCTTCGACAACGAAAGCCTGCTGTCCGTCGGCGGCTTCCCCTCCGCCACCACCACCGGCACCGACCTGGCAGGCATCGCCCGCGAAGCAGGCGTCGAGCACGTGGAAAAGGCCGACACCGTAGAGGCCATCGAAGAAGCCTACGCCGCCGCCGCCGACCGCCACGGCCTCTCCGTAATCCACTCCAAGGTCGAACCTATAGGCCCCCCGTCCTTCGCCATGGACATCGGCCTCCTCGAAAACCGCTTCGAGTTCGCGCGCCACCTGCGTACCCTGGCCTAAAGCGCCCCCTCCGCGACCCGCTCCAGTTCCTCCAGCGTCTCCCGCTCGCCCCGCGTCGTCAGCATATGCACTACGTGGTTGGCCCCGGCGTCGAAGAAGCGGCGGTTCTGCTCCCGGTCCGGCGGCGCGTCCCACATCGTGATATTCAGCGACGACGGGTCGCGTCCGTTTGCCCGGTACATCTCCTCGATGTGCGCCCTCGCCTCCGGCAGCTTGTCCGGGTCGTGGTACACCGACGTTGTCCGCGCCCGAGGCAGCCACCCGTCGCCGTAGTCCGCCACCCGCTGCCCTGCCCGCGAGAGTTCGCCGCCGATCATCACCGGAGGATGCGGCTGCTGCGCCGGCTTCGGATTGCAGATGATGGGCGGGAAGTCCACCCAACGTCCGTGGAACTCCGGCTCCTGCTCCGTCCACAGCTCCTTCATCGCGTACACGTACTCCCGCGTCTGCGCCCACCGGCGGGGGAAATCTGCCCCCAGCAATTCCGCCTCGCCCTGTAGCCAGCCCGCTCCGATGCCGAACACGAACCGCCCACCCGATACCAGGTCTAGCGTCGCCACTTCCTTGGCCAGCCGTATCGGATTCCGCTCCGGCACCAGGCAGATGCCCGTCCCCAGCCTGATAGTCTTCGTAGCCGCCGCAGCCGCTGCCAGGTACACCAGCGGGTCCATGATCTGGTTTATCCGCCCGTCCGAATAGGCGCTGGGAGCGCCCGCCGCCGCCCCGGCCGCGCCGACGCTGAAATCGGCGGGCACCACCCCATGCTCGGGCGCCCACAGCGACCCGAACCCCAGCTCCTCCACCTTCCGCGCCAGCCCCACGATGTCAAAGTCGTGTTCAGTCATCAACAGACAAATGCCAACTTCCGCCATCAGGACCTCCGTAACTCTCCGTCATTTCTGTCCCCGAACCGTCATTCCCGCGAAAGCGGGAATCCAAACCCCCGCGTACTAACGCACTCTGATTTCTGAGATACGTACGGAGAAGACCCTCTCTTTTTCTTGGTAAAGCGCCTTAGTCATGACTCGGAGACTATCAGTGCACTCCCAATCCTGATAATCCCATAATCACAAAAATCATAGTTCAGACAACTGAACGACAGAGGAAGCCAGCTCCTCCCACTGCACTCCCTCAGCTCGCAGCCGCCGCTCAGCAACCTCCCGCGCCGCTGGTGCGTCGTCCATGCCGATGAACCGCCGCCCCAGCCGCGCCGCCTCCAGCAGTGTTGCCCCGCTGCCCGCATAGCAGTCCAGCACCGTGTCGCCCGGCTCCGACGACGTCAGTACGATACGCTCCAGCATCGCCGAGTTCTTTTGTGTCGGATAGCTGGGACGCTGCGGGTCCTTGTACACCCACACGTCCTGCGGCAGCTTGCCCGAAGACTGGTCGGCATATATTATCTTGCGCGGGTTTCCGGTGCTGCTCCACGCAATCAGCCCGGCCTCGTCCAGTTCATCCAGCTTGTCCGGCGGATAGCGCCAGTGCCGTCCCGCAGGCGGCGGCATACCCCGCCAGTGGCCGCCTGTCGCCCCCTTGCGCGTGACGCCCGGGGCGTGCAGCGGTGTGGTGGTGTAACGGCGTCCTTCGCCGTCCACCAGCGGGTAACGCGATTCAGCCTCGTCGCCGGTCATCGGCTCTTCTTGCGGATGCCACTTGATCCGGTAAGGCGACACCGAGTAGAAGAGAATCGTGTCCTTGATGTTCCCGTATGAAAGGCGGCTGAAGTTCTTGGGGTTGCACTTGATGCGCGTGATGCTGTTGCGGAAGTTGCGCTCCCCGAACACCGCGTCCATCAGCAGACGGACGTGGTGCTCCATCTTCACGTCAATATGGACGTATATCGAGCCGTCGGCAGCCATGACCGAGCGAATGGCCTCCAGCCGCAGCCGCAGTTGTTCCAGGTAGTCGCCGCCCTTCAGCGTATCGGCGTAGGCCAGCTTCCCCGACGCGCTGACGGTGTTGGCACGGTCGGAGTCCATCAGGAACTCGGTGTTGGTGGCAAAAGGCGGATCAATGTATACCAGGTCAACCCGCATTCCATGCTCACGGACCATTTCCAGCCCGTCCAGATTGTCCCCGGTGTGAAACAGGTGCTCCATGACTGCCCCAGTCGTGCAACTCTGTTTCACATAATACTTGCATTTAGTCAGAGTCACAAGAAACGCCCCCCTTTGCCTGTAAAGGGGGGCGTCGGGCTTCCAGGTGCGGTGTCGCTTACGGGAAGAGCTGTTCGCCGGTATCCGCGTCCATCACGCTGATGGCGGCCATCGGGCACTGCTCGGCGGCCTCGATGATAACCTCTTCGGTGTCCGCGTCAACATCCGCCGGGATGGCCTGCCGGTCGTCGTTGAGGGTCAGCGCCTTCGTCGCTATGCTGATGCACATCTGGTTGCCGACGCAAAGGTTGTGGTCGACCGATACGCTCAATTTCCTGGCCATATCCTCCCCCAGCAATGCGAGATGTAGCTGCGGCAGCCTTGCGGGTAGTGGCTGACCGCCGTCCGGCCCACCCGGACAAGGTGGCCGCATTCTAGCAGTGGCCCATACCCCGGTCAACCACGGAAGCGCCGCCCCGCTGAACTGACCAGGGCCCTTTCAGAGTCGCTGCCGTGACTTCTGTCATTCTGAGCGAAGCGAAGAATCCTACCCTCAGCGCAGAGACCCTTCGCTCCGCTCAGGGTGACATGAAGACGACTTTGCAATCGTCCTGGACAGCAGCCGGGGCAGACGCATTCTCCCCGTCATTCCCGCGAAGGCGGGAATCCAAACCCCCGTCTCCTCTTGTTTGCAACACTTGGATTGGAACATTGTTTACTGACACTTCCCCCTTGCCAACCCCGAAAACACCTCTTTACCATAATCACCAACGGGAACTCAAAACCCTCTTCTCCTTTGCGCCATTGTTATGCCTGCAATACCTGCCTCCCCAAAATCACAACAATCCCTTAATCACAGGAATCCCCGTCCTGAGCTTGCCGAAGGGACAGTTCAGACAGCACTCCATGCCTTCCTGAATGGCAGGAAATGACCGGAAATGACCGGAAAGTAAAAATTTTGCAGCCCCCTGAATCCGTGTACAATAGCCCAAACCAATCAAGAGGGCTGCCCGAATGAAATACGACCACATCGTTGTCGGCGGTGGCACAGCAGGCTGCATCGTCGCTGCCCGCCTGTCCGAAGACCCGCAACGCTCCGTGCTCCTGCTGGAAGCCGGCCCCGACTTTCCCGACTTCGCCCAACTCCCCGATATGCTCAAGCTCGGCTGGGGCACCATGAACCTTGAGGCCCGTGCCGCTGGCTCCCCCTACAACTGGTCCTTCACCGGCACCGCCACGCCCGAGCAGGGGCCGATGCCCGTCCCTCGCGGCAAGACCATGGGCGGCTCCAGCGCCATAAACGGCCAGACCTTCATCCGCGGCGCGCCCGAAGACTTCGACACCTGGGCCTCCTGGGGTAACGATGGCTGGGCCTACATTGATTGCCTGCCCTACTTCCGCAAGCTGGAGAACGACGCCGACTTTCACGATGATTTCCACGGAACCGATGGCCCGGTGCCGGTGCGCCACCACCAGAGAGAGACCTGGCCCCCGTCGCAAGAGGCCTTCTTCCAGGCCGCCACCTCTGCCGGATACCCCTACCATCCCGACGTGAACCACCCCGAATCCACCGGCATCAGCCTCCGCGCCGAGAACAATATAGACGGCGTGCGCATGAGCATGGCCCTGGCCTACATTGACGCCGTGCGCCACCGCCTCAACCTCACCATCCGGCCCAACGTGCAGGTCAACCGCGTCGTTCTCGAAGGCGGGCAAGCCGTCGGCGTCGAGGTCGGGAGCGGCGGCGAGACCTTCGTGGTCGAGGGCGGCGAGATCATCCTGTGCGCCGGAGCGGTTGCCTCCCCGCAACTGCTGATGCTGTCCGGTCTCGGCCCATCAGACCAGTTGCAGGCGCAGGGCATTCCCGTCGAGGTGGACCTGCCCGGCGTCGGCCAGAATATGCGCGACCACCCCAACGTGTCCGTCCGTTACATGGTCAAGGAGGGCGTTCCCCAGGACCCCAACGGGATGCGCGCCCTGCGGCTGCGTTACACTGCCACCGGCTCCGATACGCCCAACGACATGATCCTGTCCCCCGCGTCGTTGAACACAGTGGTGCGGGACGACAACCCGGCCCACACCGTCAACTGCGGCCTGTACCTCGCGGCGGGCAAGGGCGAGCTGCGCCTGGTGTCAGCCGACCCCAACCAGCAGCCCAGCATGGACTACCGCTATCTGGAAGAGGAATGGGACCGCGAGCGCCTGCGCGAGTGCGTCCGCCTCTGCGTGTCGCTGTTGCAGGACAAGGCATACGACGACGTCATCGAAGAGATAACCGCCCCCACCCCCGCCGACCTCGAGTCCGACGAATCCCTCGACGCCTGGCTGCGCCGCAACATCAGCACGTCCTACCACATCTCCGGCACCTGCAAAATGGGCCCCGACGGCGACCCCATGGCCGTCGTAGACCCTCACCTCCGCGTCCGAGGCGTCTCCAACCTCCGCATAGCCGACGCCTCCATAATGCCCGACGTAGTCCGGGCCAACACCAACGTAACCACCATGATGATAGCCGAGCGAGTCTCCGACTTCATCAAGGCTGGCAACTGATCATCCTGCTACCGAAGAAATCCCCTCCCCCTCCCGGAGGGAGGGGTATAGGTAAATTCTTACGCTACTCCTGTCATTCCCGCGAAAGCGGGAATCCAGAGGATTTGGCCCAATGGCGATACTCGAGGGTATAAGAATCCGAAATTACCGGGTGTTGAAGGACGTAACCCTCGGGAGACTAGGGGGGCAGTGGGAGGCCGAGCCGTTGACCCCTCTGACCGCTGTAATCGGAAAAAATGGCGTTGGCAAGAGTTCCCTGTTTGACGCATTCGGGTTCCTCGCCGATTGCCTAAAGCTGGGTGTCGAAGAAGCATGTGATGTGCGAGGCCGCGGTGGCTTCGACCGCATTCGTTCCCAAGGTAGCGACGCCCCAATTTCGTTCGAGGTCAGCTATCGAGGGGAACCGCACTACCAGCCCATCATTTACACGCTATACATTACTAAGGATGAGAATAGCCGTCCCAAAGTCTTTTTTGAATCCCTGCAACACCAGCAGGGCACTCAAGTCAATTTCTTTCTCATATTGATTGACGGTAGCGGAACCGCATGGAAAGGGGAGGCACAAGGCCCGGGGGTTGTGAAGGACTTGTATGAGGGCTTTAATCCAAGCAACCTGAGTAGGCTCATACCAACAGACGATGATATTCCTTCTGATAATGAGGAAACGGAGTACGTTAGGCTTAAGAGCCAACGAGGACTCGGCATATCCACCCTAGGCGCATTGGCGCAGCACCCGCGAATTGCAGCATTCCGCGAGTTCCTTGAAGGCTGGTACTTGAGTTATTTCACCCCAGATGCCGCCCGCAGCTTGCCGCTGGCTGGCCCTCAAAGGCGTTTGAGCGTCCACGGGGACAATCTGGGCAACGTCGTTCAGTACATGCAGCGTGAAGACCCTGACAAGTTCGAAGGCATTCTAAGGAAAATCGCCGGAAGGGTTCCCGGCATTGACAAGATTGACACGCAACGCAGTCCCGACGGACGCCTCCTGCTCCGCTTCAACGACCGAGGCTTCGAAGACCCGTTCTACGCCCAGCAGATGTCCGACGGCACCCTGAAACTCTTCGCCTACCTGCTCCTGATGGAAGACCCCAACCCGCCGCCCTTCATCTGCATCGAGGAGCCGGAAAATGGCCTCTACCACAAGCTGCTGGAAATCCTGGCCGCGGAGTTTCGCGCTCACGCCACCGGCAAGCCAAACGCGCCCCAGATTTTCGTCACGACCCACCAGCCCTACCTCGTCGACGCCCTCACCCCCGAAGAAGTCTGGGTGCTCGAAAAGCAGGAAGACGGCTTCGCCACCATCCACCGCGCTAGCGACGACCCCATCGTAAGAGCTATGACCGAAGAGGGGTTGACCCTGGGTAGCCTCTGGTACAGCGACTTTCTGGACCAGAGGTAAGGCGATGCACTTTGAGGTACTCGTGGAAGACCTGTCAGGAAGCATTGCAGTAGGACATATCCTGGATAAGATTCTTGGAGGAAACTATACGGAGCATTCTTGGCGGATGCACCCTTTCAAGGGAAAGGGTCAACTGCCAAACAACTTGCACCGGGCACCGAATCTGAAGAACCAACAGCTTTTGGACAACCTGCCGAGATTGTTGCAGGGATTCGGCAAGAGTCTTGATGATTCCTCGTCGGTCGTCGTAGTAGTGGACTTGGACGACGATAATTGCCTGAAATTAAAGCAAGACTTGCTTAATGTGCTGAACGCCTGCAACCCTCGCCCCAATACCCTATTCAGGATTGCCATCGAAGAGAGCGAAGCATGGCTATTGGGCGACCGTCCTGCACTCACTGCTGCCTACCCAAATGCAAGAGCGTCAGTCTTGAACAATTACGTTCAGGATAGCATCTGCGGCACGTGGGAAATCCTTGCTGACGCCGTTTATCCCGGCGGGTCTGCACAATTAAAGCAGTCGTTCTACCAAGTGGCCGGACAAGCTAAATCTGAATGGGCCGAGGAAATCGCTCCCAACCTGGATATAGACGCGAACAAGTCAAAGAGCTTCCAAGTCTTCCGAGACGGCGTAAGGAATCTGGCAGGCATCCAGTGAATCTGTCCCCAAAGCCCTCAGCGTTCTCTGCGCTCTCGGCGTTTAACCAAACCCGTACAGCCGCGCACAGTTGTCCCACAGGAACTTGCGCTTGGCGCCCTCGGACAGCGGCAACTCCAGGAACCGCTCCACCGACTGCGGGTACTTCGAGTCTGCGTGGGGGTAGTCCGTGGAGAACACCACGTTGTCCTCCAGCCCGTACTTCGACACTATCTCCGCCGGTTCCTCGTCGCACTCCACCGACAGGTAGCACTGCCGACGGAAATACTCGCTCGGCTCCATCTTCAGGTCGGGGTGGTCATACGACGCCGACATCTCCCAGTGCTCGTCCAGACGCCACAGCAGCCACGGCGCCCACGAGCAGTTGCCCTCCAGGAACGCCACCGTCAGCTCTGGGAACCGCTCCAGCACCCCGCCGCCCACGATGTCCACCGCAGCCAGCATCATCCCCATCGGGTGCGTGCAGGTGTGGTACAGCATATGCGTGTCGAAGTTGTCGCCCGGCTGCGGCAGGTTCACCCGCCCGCCCTCATGGAAACTGAGAGGTACGCCCAGGCTCTGCACCTCGGCCCACAGCGGATCGTAATAGGGATCGTGCCAGTTCCGCCCGGCCACCGGATTGGGACGCACGAACACCGTCTTGAACCCCAGTTCCTTCACCGCCCGGCGCGCCTCGGCCACGGCCCCCTCGATGTCCTGTGGCGGAATCATCGCCGCGCCGAACAGCCGCCCCCTTGAGCTTGTCGAAGGGCCGCCGCCGCAGAAGTCGGCCAGCCAGTCGTTGTAGGCCCGTGATATGGCCGTCGCGAGTGCCGGGTCCAGATCGCTGTCCCCCAGCGTGAACAGTCCCCGGCTGGGGAACAGCACCGCCACGTCAATACCTTCGTTGTCCATAGCCGCCAACTGCGATGTGCTGTCCCAGCCCTGCTGTTCCGACTCGACATAAACATCCTGCTGGCTGGTCATCAGGGGCGTAATGGCATTGGAGTAGCTCCGGTTCGGCAGCGGATACACGTTCTCTCCCACCCGCACACCCAGGTCCCGCGGGTGGCGGTTCGTTCCCTGCGGGGCCCGGTCCCGGAAAGCGGGATCAATGTACCGCTCCCACAGGTCCGCAGGCTCTACGATGTGCATATCCGAATCCATGACCCGAAAACCGTTCTTAGCCATTTGCGCCCTTCTCCAGACCGATCAGTCGCTCCATTGTTTGACACCCCGCAGTCTACGCCCCTCCCACGTCCACGATCACGTTGCCGATGGCGTTGCCCTCCACTGCCCGGTGCGCCTGTATCGCCTGCTCCAATGGGAAGTGCGGGCCGACCAGGTGCGTCAGTGCGCCTGCCTCCAGCCAGGCCGTGATGTCGGCGATTGCGGCGTCCTTGGCCGGTTCCGGCATATCGTAGACCAGCACGTTGCGCACCACCGTGTTGCTCCGCCGGAACTGGAGAGGCACTGCCGGTTGCTGGCCCGTTCCCGCCGCGTAGATGGACACCACGCCCGACGACTTCAGCACCTCGCTGGTCACCGGGAAGTTGGCCGCAAAGTCCACCTCCACGATGTGGTCAACGCCCTCGCCGCCGGTGATGTCCATTACTCGCTCAACCACATCCTCGGTGCGGTAGTTGATGGTGTGGTCAGCCCCGGCGTCGGTGGCAATGTCGGCCTTATGCTGAGAACTGATGGTGCCGATTACCGTGGCCCCGGCCAGCTTGGCTTCCTGCACCGCGTAGTGTCCCACGGCCCCGGCGCCACCCGGAACCAGCACCACCTTGCCCTCCAGCGGCCCGTCTGCGAACAGGCATCGGTGCGCGGTCATCGCGGGTACGCCCAGGCACGCCCCCTGCTCGAACGTGACGGAGTCCGGCATCCGCACCACGTGGCCCGAAGGCTGCACCGTATACTCCGCCGCCGAGCCGAAGGGCCGCCCGAACTGCGACTCGAACAGCCACACCCGCTCGCCCACCCGCGACTCAGGCACCCCTGCACCAACCCGGTCTATCACCCCCGCGCCGTCCTGGTGCGGTATCACGCGAGGAAAGGCGATGCGCGCCGTCGTCCCGGCCCGCCGCTTCCAGTCGGAGGGATTGACCCCGGAGGACACGACGCGGACCCGCACCTCGCCGGGCCCCGGCTCCGGCTCGGGCATCTCCCCGTACTGCATTATCTCCGCCGGACCGTTCTGCTCATACCAGACAGCTTTCATCGTCAACTCTCCTCAACCATAGGGGCGCACAGCCGTGCGCCCCTACACATACCTTGAAGCGAATGTTAATCGGCGCGGCTAGTTGGCGCGGCTGGCGTAGTCGGACTTGGCCCGGTCTATGGCGGCGGCCCGCCCTGCTTGCAGTGTCTCGCGCCGCTCGTAGGCCCACTTGTTGGAGCCGGCGGTGCTGGCAACGCTGCCCTGGAAGGCAGGCATCACGTAGCGGGCCATCAGCTCGTAGCTATGCAGAACGTCCTCGCGCTTGGCCCAGTCAATCGCTTGGACCATGAAGCCGCCGAACCCGCCGCTGCGCTCTTCCAGCTTCTTGATGCCCTCGATGCAGTCGTCGGGAGTGCCGATGATCCAGGCGCCCCGCGCGTCCATCTCCTCGATGATGTCTTCCAGTGGGCCGTCAATGATGGCGGCGCGGCCCATAGTGTGCTCGAAGTATTCCCTCTGGTAGCGTCCAGCGCCGAGACGGGCCTGCTTCATGGCCTCTTTCTTGCTCTCGGCCAAGTGAACGGGAAGCACCAGCCGCCAATCATCCCGGTTCACCGTCTGCCCGTGTTCTGCCGCCGAGGTTTCGGCGATGTCCCACAGCGCCCGCAGGTCCGAGTCGGGAGCGCCCGGGTCTCGAGGTACCGTGATGGTCAGCACCGCTGCTCCGTACTTGCCCGCCAGCGCCACGCCCGACGGCGACTGCACCGATGCCACCGCGATGGGCATATGTGGCTTGGTGAAGGGCCTCAGTTGCAGCATGGCTTCCCGCAGGGTGAACCAGTCGCTTTCGTAGGTGATAGGCTCGGTCTCGGTCATCAGCCGCAGCACCATGCCGAAACCCTCGTCCATCTGCCGCCGCTGAATTGTCGGATCGATGCCCAGCATATAAGCGTCGCCGGGCAGAGCGCCTGGTCCGACGCCCAGCATCACCCGCCCGTGGGTCATGTGGTCGAGCTGCACCATCCGGTTGGCCACGTTGAAGGGGTGGTGATAGGGGATGCTGATGACGCCGGTGCCCAGCTTGATGTGCTTGGTCCGGTCGGCGGCCACCGCGATGAATATCTCCGGCGACGAAATGGTCTCCCACCCCGCGCTGTGATGCTCGCCGATCCAGGCTTCGTCGAAGCCCAGGTGGTCCAGCCACTGCACCAGTTCCAGGTCCCGGTCCAACGCCAGCGTAGGATTCTCGCCCACCCGGTGGAACGGCCCCATGAATATTCCGAATTTCATACGTTCAGGCAAAGGCATAACGCTCAACTCTCCTGTCAACTCTGTCTGCGTTGCCGCAATTATATCCCCTAAGCCCCACGATGCCAACGAATGGCTTCAGTTGTCATGCTACCTGCTTTTCAGATTGAGCTATTCTATGAGCAAGAGTAGTATGGGAATGTGCCAGAAGTAATCCAGACCGATGCTTACTCCCGGTGGTTTGCCAGATTGCGGGATAGGCAAGCCAAACTGCGCATCAACGACAGAATACGCCGGTTGTTGCTGGGCAACCCGGGAGACGTGGGGCCAGTCGGCGAAGGCGTATCGGAGTTGCGCATCGACTACGGGCCGGGATACCGGGTCTACTATCTTCACCGCGGCGATACTCTGATCGTGCTGCTGGCGGGAGGGGACAAAGATTCTCAATCCCGTGACATTCAGAGAGCAATCGAGTTGGCGCGTGATTATCGCAGCTAATTTGGAGACATGATTGATATGGCGAAGTTACAACTTGCCAAATGGGACCCTGCCGATAGCTTGGAAACCGAAGAGGATATGCTGCTGTACTTGGAAATAGCGATGGAAGACCCCTTTCCTGAATTGATAGCCGCTGTGCTGGGAGACATTGCGCGGGCCAAAGGTTCATCGCACATTTCTGAGGCATCTTTTAACGATGGCCGACTGGAGAGAGCGGTTCAGGGTGCTCTCCGGTTGTCCCCTGATGCAGCCCCAACCTAGTTGTAGACGCTCGACCGCCTCATGGTTTGACAGGTAATCTCCGATGGGGCGGATTTGATTCCCCTCTTTCTCGTCGCCTACCCTCGCTCCGGCCTCGCCAGTCCCAGGTTGTCCCGCAGCGTCCCCGGGGTATACTCCCGCCGGAACAGCCCCCGCCGTTGCAGTTCAGGCGCCACCAGCCGTGCGAAGTCCTCGTATGTCCCCGGCATATGCGTCGCCGCCAGCACAAAGCCGTCGCACGATTCCGATGCGAACCACGCCTCCATCTGGTCAGCCACCTGCGACGGTGTCCCCGTGAACACCGGGAACTCCCGCAGGGTGCCCCGCCCTGACCATCGCACAAAGTCGTTCAGCGACGGGTTCGGGTTGCCGCTCAGTTGCATCACCCGGTCGAGGAATCCCCGAAGCCCGGTCATCGAGGCCATCTCCTCGTCTGAAAGTGGTTCGTCAGGCCGGTGCTGCGAAAAGTCGTAGTTGAACACCTCCGACAACAGCGCCAGCGAGTCCACAGGCCGCGCCAGCCCCTCGATGAACCCCAGCTTGTCCGCCGCCGCCTCCTCCGTCTCCTCCGCCACTACATACACCGCTGGCGCGACCTTGATAGCGTCGGGATCTTTACCTGCTGCCGCCGCTCGTGCCCGAAGGTCGTCGCGATAAGCCTTGCACCCCTCCGCCGTCGGGAAGATAACGAACAGCATTTCCCCCCACCGCGCCGCGAACCGGCGTCCTCGCTCGCTCTGCCCGGCCTGTATGATGACCGGGTGCCCCTGCGGTGAACGCGGCACCGTCAGCGGCCCCCGTGTGTGCAGGTAGCTCCCTTCGTAGTCAGCCCGCCGTACCTTCGACGGATCGGCGAAACGCTCCGCTTCCCGGTCGGCCACCACCGCCCCGTCGGCCCACGAGTCCCACAGGGCTATGGCTGCTTCCATGAACTCGTCGGCCACGTCGTAGCGGTCATCGTGCTCCAGGTGTTCATCCACCCCGAAGTTGTGGGCCTCCGAGTCGTTCAGCGACGTCACCACGTTCCAGGCCGCGCGTCCGGCGGTAAAGTGGTCCAGCGAAGCGAACAGCCGCGCCACGTGAAACGGCGAATAGTAGGAGGTGGAATACGTCGCCCCCAGTCCGAGATGCGACGTTGCCAGCCCCATGGCCGTGATAACAGGTACCAGGTCCAGCTTGACCGCTCGCACCCCATGCTCCACCGCCTCCGCAAACGAGTCCCCGTAGCGGCTCGGCATTGCCAGCCGGTCATCAAGGAACGCCATGTGAAACTTGGCCTCTTCCAGCGTCCGTGCAATATGCTGGTAATAGCCCAGGTCGAGGAAATCGGGCGACGTTTCCGGGTGCCGCCACGATCCGGTGTAGTTGGAGCAGTTCGATGCCTGCATGAAGGCGACAAGCAGCATTTCCCGGTTGGCCGGTTGTGTCATATCAACTTACCCGACGGAAGTTCCCTCTCCCTCTGGGAGAGGGTTACGGTGAGGGCGTCTGCCGCGCCGGACGCCGCGCGTTCAGCACCAGCAGGCTTCCGGCAGAAGCAGTTGCGGCGTAGGCTATGAATATCAGCGTATAGCTGCCCCGCAGGTCGAATATCAATCCCGCCAGCAGAGGCCCGGTGGACTGGCCCAGCAGAACACCTATTTCGCCGATGCCCCTGATTTTACCCAAAGACGCCCGGCCGTAGTAATCAGCGTATACCACCGCAGGGGTGATGTTGCCCCCGGCGGCCACCAGACCGATAAGGACGGCAGCGGAGAAAGCCCCCACGATGTTGTTGGCCAAGAATAGTAGCAGCACAGCCCCTGACAGCAGGGCCATCATCCCAGAATACATCAGGCGGGCTGGCACTCTCTCCATCATCCAGCCCCAACCCACGCTGCCCAGCGCCGAGACCACCCAGCTTGCCGTCACCACCGATGCCGCGTTGGTAAGCGATAGTCCCTGGTCTCTCAGGTAAGCGGCGATATGCACGTTGACCCCGGCGTGCACGAAGAAGGTGGCAAAACCCATCACCACCAGGATCCAGAACGACGCTGTTCGCATGGCCTCTCGCGCCGTCCACGAATCCCCTTCCTGCCTTGGCGTTAATATCCCCTCTCCCTCTGGGAGAGGGTTAGGGTGAGGGCGTCCCCCGGCCTCCCCATCCGGCGTCAGTCCTAGGCTCTCGGGCCGCTCTTCCACCAGCAGCAGGTTCGGCAGCAACGCCACGGCCAGCGTGACAACGCCGAGGGAAATCCAGGCAGCCGCCACCCCGTGATTGTCTATCACCACTGCCGCCAGCATGGTGAACACCACGCCGCCGATGGCTCCGCACAGGAAGATGACGCCGATGGCCCGCCCGCGCATCCGTATGAACCAGCGCGATGCCACCGTGCTGGCCCCGATGGGCGCCGCGGTGTGAAACACGACCCGCCCGGCGGCATAGGCGACGTAGAAGGTGGCAGGGATGGTAGCCCAGGCCAGCGAGGTCATGGACGCCCCCACTGTAAGCACCCCGGCCACCAGCACCGGCCGCGAGCCGAATCGGTCAATGGCCCAGCCGATAGCTGGCGACAGCACTATGGAAGACAGCGCCCCGGCGCTGACCGCCCCGGCAATCAGCGTCCGCGACCAGCCCAGTTCCTGTGACATCGGGTAGATGAACACCGTCAGCGTCGTGATGGCCGGGGCCATCCGGGCGAATACCGCCGTGCCGGATGCTCCGACCACTACCCAGCCGTAATAGAAGGGCAGGATGCGCTGGAGTCTGGAGGCGAGAAACATAAATCAACGCAGGGCACATAGAATAACGCTGAGGACGCAGAAACTTATGCTACCGAGGTGCCTCTGCGTTCTCAGCGTTTTCTCTGCGCCCTCTGCGTTGAAAAGAGTATTACCCCAGATTCTTGCCGAAGAAGGCCAGCACCTTTTCCCAGCCGTCCACGGCGGCCTCGACATTGTAGCTGGGCCGGTCCACGGCGAAGAATCCGTGTCCCGCGCCGTCATAGCGGTGGAACTCATAGTCCTTGCCGTGCTTCTTCAGGGCCTCCTCCGTCTCGTCCACGTCGGCAGGCGAAGGCCGGGGATCGTCGTTCCCGAACAGGCCCAGCAGCGGGCAGTTCAGCCCATCGGTGAAGTCCACCGGCCAGGCTGGCATGGCGGGGGTAAGTTGGTCGTTGCCCTGGGTCACGCCGCCGCCCCAGCAGTCCACCGCGGCATTCACACCTTCAAGGGTGCAGGCCCCTAGGTAGGTCTGCCGTCCGCCGGAGCAGAAGCCGATCAGTCCTACCTTGCCGTTCAGATACGGCAGCGTCCGTAGGTAGGCCATCGCCCCCCCAACGTCGCCCATGGTGCGGACATCGGGCATCCCGCCCTTCTCGCGTATGCTGGCGCTGTTTTCCTGCGGCGTGGCCTTGCCCTCCCGGAAATGCAGGTTGGGAGAGATGGTGACGAAACCGTTGTAGGCCAGCTTGCGGGCCATCTCCTTGGAAGCATCATCCCACCCCGGCATATGGTGAATCAGCACCACCCCGCCGTGCGGCCCCCCTCCCAGTGGGCGCGCCAGGTAGGCATCAATCATATCGCCCTCGTGCCCTTTTATGAGCACTGTTTCCGCCATCATTCCTTGGTAGCTCATATCAACAAATCCTCCGCCAATCCTGATCGCACCCTCTCCCTCTGTGGGAGGGCCAGGGTGGGGGCGTCCCGACCCATAAGTAGCCTACTATCGGTGCAAACTCCCGTCAATCTGCCGTCCCGCCTCGTCGCCGCGTGATATGCTAGACTCACCGCCGTCCCTGGCGGGGTGTGGCCACCCAACGGCGTATGACGGCGATGCCGAACAGGAGGTGCCAGCCATGCGTATCGGGTTGTTTGTGGGCGCTCTGGAGCTTATGAGGGACGTAGCGGAGCGGCTGCGCCGCATTGCTACCGCCGAAGAGGACGGGTTCGACAGTTACTGGCTGCCGCAGCACTTCGGGGCCGATATGCTTACCATCATCGCCATGGCCGGGATGCAGACCAGTCGCATCGAGCTGGGCACCGCTGTCATTCCCACATACCCGCGCCATCCCGTGGCCCTGGCGCAGCAGGCCCTCACCGCTCAGGTCTCCGCCGGTGGGCGTCTCACCTTGGGTATCGGTGTTTCCCATCGCTCGACCATCGAAGAGTGGTTGGGCCTGTCCTACGACCACCCCGCCAGGCATATCGAGGAATACCTGTCGGTGCTGCGGCCCCTGCTTCACGAGAGCGGCGTGGATTTTCAAGGGCAGGAGTTCCGTGTTGCCGGGGAATTACAAATACCCGACGCTGATATGGTCTCAGTTCCCGTGGTGATGGCTGCCCTTGGCCCTCGGATGCTGGAAATAGCAGGACGTCTGGCCGACGGCGTAGTAACCTGGATGACCGGCCCGGCCACGCTGCACGACCATATCGTGCCGCGCCTCAGCGCTGCGGCCGAGGCCGCCGGGAATCCTTCGCCCCGCATCTGTGTGGGGATGCCCATTGCCGTAACCGACCACCCGGACCGGGCCAGGTCCCGGGCCGACCGGCTCTTTCAACACTACGCGACTCTGCCCAGCTACCGGGCCGTGCTGGAACGGGAGGGCGTCCAGAGCCCGGGCGGAATAGCCATCGTGGGCAATGAAGCGTCGGTGGAAGACCAGTTGCGCACCTTGTCCGATACCGGAGCCACAGACCTGCTTGCCACCATATTCCCGGTGGATGGCTCCCAGACCTCCTTTACCCGCACCCGCTCCTTTCTGCAAGGCATGGTGGGCAAAATATGACACGCACTTCCAACATTCCGCGAAGGGCCTTTGCTGAGCGAGCCGAAAGGTGGAAATCAACCGCAATTTTGTGATTGTTTGCACATTGTTGACCGTCAGCTAAACGTATTCGTAGAATAATTAACAGGGAATACTGAATTCGCTGGGTCGCTTGTCCGGCAACCGGATTCGGATAGGTCTTCCGGAGTCCGGTAATCTCGATGTTGAGGTAACGCCATGTATCAGAAAGTGCTTGTGCCTTTGGACCGCTCGGTGGAATCCGAAGGAGTGCTGGACGTAATCCCCGACCTGGTCAGCGCCGATGGACAGGCCACTTTGCTGTCGGTCATACCGCCGGGTCGCACTCGGTCTCTGGGCGAGTTGGTGGTTTTGGGCACGCAGCAGGAAGAAGAAGACCGCGCCCGCGCTATGGCTTATCTCAACCGCATAGCCAATCGCTTGAAGGACTCCTCGGTTCAGGCCACGACCGCCGTGGTAGTCCACGACTCGGTTGCTTCCGCTATCGTGGCCTTCGCCAACCGCAACTCGGTGGATCTGATTTCCATGTTCACCCACGACCGGCGGGGACTGGCCAAGCTGGTGAAGGGGAGTGTGGCGCGTGAAGTGGAACGCCGGGCGGTGATGCCGGTGAGAGTGTTTCGCCCTGAAGACCTGGCTACAGGCTCATCTCAGAGCGCAGCGCGGCCCAGCGAAGAGTTTGACTACTCTACCGTTGATGTGTTCGCCCGGCTGACCCGGGAGCAAATCGCAACGGTGGTGGCTTTGGGAAACAGGATTGCCGTTTCCGAGGGAGACACCCTGGGCGCAGGAGGAGAAGCAGGGCAGAACCTGTTCATCATCCAATCGGGCGAGGTCCAGTTGACAGCGCAATCGGAAATTGGACAGATTGCCGTCCGTCTGGCCGGCCCCGGAGAGTCCTTCCCCCAGGCGGTCCTGCTGGGCGAAGGCACTCTTATCACCGCCGGTTCCGCTCTGAGCGACATTGCGCTGTTGCAGATTCCCCGCGCCCGGCTGCTCGACCTGTGTACCCAGGACGCAGAAATCGGCCGGGGCATCTATGCCGCCACCGCCCAGCTATTCGCCAACCGCTACAGCCGCACCCTGACCCAGTTGGGTATGAGCGCCACCCGGGAGATGCAGCGGGACAGCGAGGAGGGTCAGGAGGACCAATAGCGATTCGTCTGAAAGGGCATTCCCTCAATTCCCTATCCCTTGAGGAAGAGGGTTGGAGTGGGGGTGGGAGTCTCGATATCATCTGCGCCCCATGGCACGGCCATCTCTAGGCAAAGTTCGGAGGTGTGTGATGGTTACGATTCTGGAACCCAGGGAAGCAATCCCGGTTGAACCTGCGCCGTTAATGGAGACGGCATCGCCGCCCCGCCCCGTACCTCGGCGTGAATGGGGCTACTCGATGCCTTGCGCCGGCGTCAGGTACTATTCCTACCGGCCCGTCCGAGAGCCGAGGCCGGTTCCGGAATTCCTGCCGGTCAAACTCATCGACGAGCGGGTGATTCTCTTATAGAATCGCTTTCCGTGGCCGCCGTTTTTGCACAAATGCGGAGGCGAACCTGATTTAAGGCGTGAGTCATGTACGTACAGATGGCATGGGGACGGGCGCGCTCCGGCGCTTGGGACGACCTGAGACAATTCTACGTGGAAAAAGTCATCCCCTTCACCATGGGAATGCCCGGATTGAAGGAGCGGCAACTCTGGCGAGGCACCTCAGACCCTGACGAAATGGCGTTCTGGAGCGTGTGGGAGTCTCTGGGGGAGCTTCGCAACTACGAGACCAGCCAGACCCGCCGGGAACTGGCCGGGGATGCGGAGCAGTACTTCCATCCGATGGCCTACCCGATGGGCGAGACTTGGATCAAGCACTTTGAGATTGTGGCCTCCGGCCCTTCGGCAACCTCGGAAGACTCTGCCGCGGAGCAGTCCCTGATTATGATGGCCTGGGGCAAACTCCGGCTCGGTTCGTGGGACCAGTACGAGCAGTTCTACCGCGACCAAGTGCTGCAAGGCGGCGGGGCAGTGGATGGCTTGAAGGACAGGATGCTGCTCCGCAGCACCGAAGACCCGGACGAAGGCATCAGCGTCAGCCTTTGGGACAACGAGGAAGCGCTGCTTCGTTACGAGCGCAGCGATGTCCGCCGCAGCATGGCCCAGGAAGTCGAAAACCTCTACCGGGGCCAGTTCTGGGTGAAGCACTTCCAGGTGACCGACAGCAACAGGTAATTCCTGGGCTCCACTACTTTCGGGTAGAGACGGAGTGAAAGAGGGGGGGGGGGGGGGGAGTTTTGGGCCCCCCCGACAAAGAATAATAATGCAGCACCCCCACGGGGGGCCTGAGGGAAGAATAATAAAGAAAAAAAATAA
>VXOI01000107.1:41175-67365 GCA_009840175.1 Chloroflexota bacterium
AACCCCGCCCCCCCCCCCCACCTTTAATCCCTGGCCCCCAAATAATTTGTGCTACCCCGGTCGTAAACCGCCGGGGGGCGGGTGGCGCCCCCCCCCCCCGCCCTCTTTCAGATGAGGCCCAGCCGCCGGGCGTCCTGCTCTGTCCATTGAGTTCCGCGAAGAATGTCAGCCAAAGTTCCGCGAGGCAGAGTATCGCTGGCTCTGTGAAAAGGTATGACTACCTTTCTGCTGTCCGGATGCCTATATATTCTGTGTGACCCTCTGGTTCTACGGTATAAGAGAAAACCGTCACGCTCCAAAGCTCGGGTCAATTCGCCGACGGTAAGGTTTCGCAGGCGGTGAAGCAAACCGGGTGGCAGCGTCATGCAGTAACCGGCTCAACATTAACTGTTACAGTCGCCTCGCCGTCTCTTGGAATTTCCACATCGGGAATCGGGTCGCCGTGTTCCAACATACATTCTATGTACAATTCCGTTCCTTCATGCAACGCATCCAAGGCTTCCTCTCTGGTGTACCCCCAGGTCGCGCAACCGGGAAGGGCGTCGATCCACGCGCTCCAGCGCCCATCCTCTTCTTCCTGCAATGTAGCCCTATATACATAAGTTGCCATAGTCCTTGCCTCTGCCCTCATATTTTCAGGCATTATAACAGGGGCGGGATTCAATCCCGCCCCTGCTGTGGTCTCCGTTGCCGTCTGCCTTACTGCTACTGTCGCGCGCCGTAGATGGCGTCCGGCAAAGCCAGAGCAAGCTCCGGTATGAACAGCACCAGGGCCGTGGTGATGGCCATGCAGCCCATGAAGGGCAGCACGCCTATCCATACATCTGCAATGGTGCTTTGTTGCAACACCTCATTGGCTCGTTCCGCTTGCTCTCTGTCAACGTCCAGCCTCACGCCGTGCAGCACGTAGAGGTTGATTCCCTCAGGTGGGCTGATCAGCGCCGCTTCCACCAGCAGCACCATGATGACTCCGAACCAGACCAGGTCAACCCCCGCGCCTTCCAGCGTCGGCAGCAGAATTGGCACGGTGGTCACCATCATGGCGAAACTTTCCATGAACGTGCCCAGCACCAGGTAGAACACCACCAGCACCAGCACAAGTTGCCAGTCATTCAACCCCAACCCGGAGATTGCCTCTGCAATCTGCTGCGAGATGCCCAGCCGCGCGAAGGCGAAGGACAGCGTGAAGGCGGCCAGCACTATCAGGAAAATCATTCCCGTGGTGCGCACCGTCGAAATGAAGGCGTCCTGAACGATGAGGAAATTTCGCTGGATAAGCTGTCTTTGCACCGAAGTGTCAGGGAACCGGGCGTTTCGAAGCTCGTCCTGCGTAGCGTTAACCAGGAAGGGCACCCAGCCCGTCCAGGGGACAATCACCACCTCTACAAGGAAGATGTTCTCGCCGAGGATAGCGGCCATGGGGATGTCCGGGTCGCCCAGGTCCGCTCCGGTGAGGGCTATGGCTATGTGCAGAATCAGGTGAACCAGAAGGGCGCCCACAAGCAGGCCCAGAACCCACTTGACCAGTGTAGAAACATTGATCAGCCCCAGCGCCCGCATCATCCCGCCGAACATCGGAAGCAACAACTCTTCCGTGTTCAGGATGCCTGCGAGCACGAATGCGCCATACACGCCGAAGGCCGCCGCCTCGGACGGAGTGGCGATGCCGCCGTATATGGAGCCGATCACCACGATAATCAGCGCGACTATCGGCACCAGGGCTATGGAGCCGACCAGACGATTCAGCCAACCCTGTATGGTGATGAAACTGTCGCCCTGCTCCCTGGGGGCCAGCCCCCGCCACACTAGGGCGAGGAGAAGAATCATCGTCATGAACGAGAGGGTCAGCACCATTCCGGGAACGAACCCGGCCATGTAGAGGCGTCCAATGGACTCCTCCACCAGCACCCCATAGATGATGAGGCTGATGCTGGGCGGAATCAGGATGCCCAGCGTCCCGCCTGCGGCCAGGGAACCTATCACCATGCGCTCCGAGTACCCGCGCGCCCGGAAGCTGGGCAGCGACACGCGGCTGATGGTGGCCGAAGTTGCCACACTGGAGCCGGAACAGGCGGCGAAGATGGCGCAGGACACGATGTTGGTGTGAATCAGTCCACCGGGGAGCCACCAGATCCAGCGGGTGATGCCGGCGTACATCCGCTCACCCATGCCGCTTCGGTTCATCAACTCACCCATCAGGATGAACAGCGGCACGGCAACCAGGATGAAGCTGGTGTTGCCCTCCCAGGACTTGTTGGCCATGATGTTCCACAGGGGAGCATCGGAGAAGAAGAACATTATGATGAGAGAAAGGGCGCCCAGCGCGGCAGCCACGTACATCCCCGCTAGGAAGAAGGCCCCCATCAATCCGAATGCGACGCCAATAGCCACAGCTTAACCTCTCATGCCGGTATAGGCCGCTGGATTTGACCGGATCCGGTAGTCGAAACTTAGTCCGCCGCGCCTGCGGCTTCGCCTTCGGTGATCGCTATTGCCTCGATTTCCTCGCCGCCGCGCCATGCATTCCAGCGCACCAGCAACCCCTCCGCGACCATCATGTACATCATCTGTAGGGCCGTGAGGCACAGCAGCGTGAATCCCAGCGATACCACGATTTTTGGAATGAACAGCGGGGTGAGCGGATAGTCATTGGTCACAACGCCGCGCTCGTAGTTGTTGATGACGTTTTCCCACATCTTCCACATAGTGACCCAACCCAGGAACAGCACTGCGGCCATGGCCAGCCAGTCAGCCGTCGCCCGTGTCTTCTGCCCCATGTAAGGCAGCAGCACGTCAATGCGGACGTGGGCGCCGGAGCGCAGGGAGTAGGAAAATGCCCAGGTTGCAGCCATTGCCAGCACATAACCACTCATTACGTCGGTGCCGGGGGCCTGCGTCCAGTCCAGTTTGCGGGCCACCACCTGGTAGGTGATGAAGAATCCCAGCAACAGTAACTCAACGCCGCAGACGTATCCCAGAAAGAAGTAAAACCGGTCCATCCTCTGGGTTATCGCCCGCGTCCCCAACAGCGCGGTTCGCGGCCCGAACGCCAGTCCTGAAAGCACCAGGATGACACCCAATGCTCCCACAGTTACCAACATCCATATCATTTCACTAGGCATCTGTGTTACCGCCAACCCGTTGAATTTTGGGCTGCCCATCGGTTCAGCCGCCAAACAAGCAAAGGCATGGCCGATGCCTGCTTTCGTTTGGCAATGATACACGAATTTTCCAGTAGCGCAATCCCTTTGGGGACGAATTACGGGCTTTGCTGATTGCCCAGCCGTTCCTCGAGTTGCCGTATACGCTCCTGGGCGGCGGCGTTTTCAGCCTGGGCGGCGTCGCGCTCGGCCCGGAGGTCGTCGCGCTCGGCCCGGGTCAGCAGCAACTCGGCCCGGGTGTCGGTGTGAGCAGCCTCTTCATCCCGAAGGGCGGCTTCCGCCTCCGGCAGGTTCCGAAGCCAGGACTCCTTAACCGGGTCGTATAAATGCAGGCGCGTTTCGCCGGGCACGGCGTAAATGTCCAGTCCCAGCAACTGACTGTGCCCCCGGATGTTTCCTTCCGGGTCGGGGGGCAAATCCACCGTGCGGTATCGCCCATCCTCCAGCAGGTCGCATTGCAGCGGCGGCTCCAGGCACTCCCAGGTGGGGTCGAATCGCCAGTATTCGGATACGCCCAGTTCGGCGTACCGGTTGCGCTTTTCGCCGGTGTCGTTGTTTACAGTGTACTCCGAGGCAATCTCCATCACGAAGTCCGGGGCCTTGCCCTCCCGCCATACGAAGTAGGAGCGGCGCAGGTGGTCGTCCACTCCGAACACCACGAACACGTCCGGGGCCAGACGCGCGGATACGTCGTTGACCCGGTAATAGACCAGCATATTGCCTGCTACGTAGACATCGGGGCGGTCTGCGAAGTGGAGACCCAAAGCGCGCACGGTGTCGGTAAACGGGTAGAACTGGTAATCGCTCTCAGCCAAAGGCTCACCGTCGGAATCGGGATAGTGGATGTTGGGGTCCTCGGCTTCCTGTTGTCCGCTGTCGGAGGGCCGGCTTAGCATGGACGTTGCTCCTCAGTTGTTGGGCGCATTATACGCTCAAAAGAAAGCTGGGGTGAGAGTATTCTCTCACCCCAGCGAGACGGGTAATCCTGCGGTTGCTTACTGTGCGTGGGGGCCCTTGGTGATGTCGGCCGTGCCGACTGAGCCGTCTGAGCCGATGCTCACGCCGACGTATGGGCCGACGTGCTCGTTGAACATCTCCACTGCGTCATCGTTCCTTCCGGGGTAGCCCAGCCGCCGCAGCCAGCCGGGGACGACGTGTTCCATTACGGCGACGTTCAGGCTGTATTCCGCCAGTTCGGGCGTGAACTCCACCAGTTCCATGCCGGCGTCTATGTTCTTCTGGACGCCGGTTACGTTCTGGATGGAGGTGAGCCGCAACTGCTCCAGCTCGGACTTGGTCCCTTCCTCGATGAAAATCTGTTGCAAGTCCGGGGGGATGCCTTCCCAGACTTCGGCGTTGACGATGTTGTTGGTGGACAGCAGGCTCTTGAGTGGCCCATTGAGGTATCCGGCGACCTCGTACCACCGCTGGCCGTAGCCGGGGGTGGAGCCGGTGACGCCGGCGTCTATGATGCCACGCTCCAGGGCCGTATAGACCTCTGAGAAGGCTATGAACTGGGCGTCGGCGCCCATGCCGTTAATCCAGTCGGAGAGGGCGGCGGCGTGGCTGCGGGTCTTAAGGCCGTCGAAGTCCTCCAGGGTCCGCAGCGGCTTCTTGCTGAAGAAGAACTGGTCGTTGCCGGAGTACCAGTTGTGGTTGACTACGATTCCGCCGTTGGTCTCCCGGGCCACCATTTCTTCCAACTGCTGGTGCATATCGGTCAGCGAGTAGTACATCGTCTCCCAGTCGGGGTAGATGCCCCACAGGGATTGCACCTCGATGGCGGGCAGCTCTCCGGCCACGTAGCCGGTGTAGATGTTGGCCATGGACAGAGTGCCCTCGGAAACCAGTTGCAGGGTGTCCGGCCCGGCCAGGCCCAGCTCGGGGAAGGAGCTGACCGTAAGTATCAACTGGCCGTTGGTGCGGGCTTCCAGGTTGGGAGCCCAGTATTGCTCGATAATCTTGCAGGGGAGCAGGGCGCGGTTGATGCAGGCGTGCTGAATCTCAATGCTCTCCCCGCTGGAGGTCAACTCCGTGGGGTTGGTCAGGTTGGCCTTCTCGATGAGGGACTTGTAATAGTCGCTCTCGTACAGCCACAGATGGTCTTCCAATGCGCTCAGGGGCACGTTGCCCTCGGAGTCGCCCAGGTCGGCGTCCGGTTCGCCTGCGGGGGTCATCGGCGCCGGGCCGACCAACTGGTCGATGTCGCCGATGTAGATTGCGCCTGGCCCGCCAGCCATCATCGCGGCGTACTCCATCAGCGGGTCTTCTTCCGCAGTCATGGCTTCGGTAGGCTCTTCGGCCATGGCCGTAGGCGCTTCGGTGGGAACGGCTGTTGGCTCTGGAGCGGCCGTGGCCGTGGGAGCCGTGGTGGCCGTGGGCGGAACCGGAGTTGCCGATTCGCCGCACGCCGCCAGCCCTAACGCCAGCAGCAGCGAGAACAGCAGCAGCATTGCAATGGGCAGTCTGGGATGAAACATCCTGATTAAGCCTCCTGAAATTTAGGTTTCATGCGGGACGGGTTGCCTGGCGTCTGCCCCGGCATTCCGGGGGGCGGCTGCGCGTCCCGCCCCCGGAATTTTCGCATCCGGTTGAATCGTGTTAGCGGCCTGCGCCCGCTAGTTGGCGGCGCGGGGGCCTTTGGTGATTTCGGTTCTGGATATAGTGCCGTCGTCCTCGATTTTCAGCCCAATGTAGGGGCCGGCGTGTTCGTTGAAGATGCGCACCGCGTCCTGGTTGCGCTCCGGGTAGCCCAGGCGATGCAGCCAGTCAGGAATGATGTTCTGCGGCAGCACCACCCCAGCAATGTACCGGATGATGTCCTCGCTGAAAGGGATGGGCTGAATTCCCGCCGACTGGTTGGCCTGCACCGCCAGGATGTTGTGATACGGGGCTATCCGCAGGGCCTCCATCTCCGCCCTGGCCCCTTCCTCGAGGATGATTTGCTGAATGTCGGCCGGGATGCTTTCCCACAAGTCGCCGTTGATGACGTTGGTGGTGTAACCGAACCCGATGATAGGCCCGGCCATGAATTTCGAGATTTCGTGATACCTGCCACCGATGGCCAGCAGTGCCCCGGTGGTGCTAACGTCAACGGTGCCATTTTGCAGAGCCAGGTAGTCGGCCCCGGGGGGAACGAAAATGGACTCGGCGCCCAGCCCATCAATGATGCTGCTCAAGGCGGCGGCGTGAGTGCGAATCTTCTTGCCCTGGAAATCCTCCAGCGTCTGCAACGGCTCATTGCTGAAGAACCACTGGTCGGACCCGGCGAACCAGTTGCGGTTTACTATCGCCCCGCCGGTTTCTTCCGTAAGCATCCGCTCGACGTCGGGAACCATGTCCACCAAGGCCAGGTAGGTGGTTTCCCAGTCCGGCCCCATGCCCCATAGGGACTGCACTTCGATGGCGGGCAGCGCCCCAGCCACGTAGCCGGTGTAGATGTTCGCCATGTCGAGGGTGCCGGATTCTATCTGGCCCAGGTTATCCTGGCCGGTGAGTCCCAGCTCCGCAAGAGACGTGATGGACAGCTCCACTTGCCCGTTGGTGCGGGCGGCGACCCGGGGCGCCATGTAGGCTTGCATAATGACGCAGGTGGGCAGGTTGCGGGAAATGCAGACGTGCTGGATTGTGATGTCTTCGCCCGAGGAAGTCAGCTCAGTGGGGCTGAGCAGGTTGGCCTTTTCGATCAACTCCCGGTAATAGCCGCTGGTATAGATGAACTGGTGTCCGGGAACGCCGAGCTGCTCCAGCCCGAACAGCCCGATCTGGAACATCTGCTGGAACTGCGCCTGCTGTGTGTCGCCCGGCGGCAGGAAAACTAGTCCCTCGTGAACCGGCGGGCCGATGAGCTGGGCGTAGGTGGCCGGCTGGGTTGGGTCGCCGACGAAGATGGCGCCGGGACCGCCTGCGTGTTCGGCGGCGTATTGGGCCAGCAACTCCTCCTCGGTGGCCGGAGGCGGAGTCGCAGTGGCGGCAGGCTCCGGCGTAGCCGTGGGCGGAATGGGGGTAGGCTCCGGTATCGCCGTTGCGACAACTGCCGCCGGGGCCGCCGACGTAGGCACTGGAGTATCCGCTGGTCTCTCGGTAGGCGAGGGCATGGCCGTGGGTTCGGGCATCGCGGTGGGTTCCGGCATGGGTGTGGGTTCCGGCATGGCCGTAGGCTCGGGCATAGCCGTGGGCGCCGGGGCCGTCGTCGCCGTGGGCGCGGGTTCTTCCCCGCCGCAGGCAACGAGACCGGCTATCAGGGCGGCGACCAGAATCATCGGAATTATCAGGCGCGCCATGACTGCCTCTCTTCACCGGATGTTCCGGAAACTCAATTGCCGTGTACGATGGCGCATTTTAATGATTGGAAGCTGTCAGGTCAATGAACACTACTGGGCAAATTACCCAGTGAACATAACGAAAATGAACAGCCGCACTACCGGAATCAGTTATGTAAAAACTGGAGCGGGTGCAGAAAGGCTATGGTCAGCGCGTCCCTTTGGCTTGGTCGGGCAGCCACGTCACGATCTCCGGGAACAGCATCAGTATGCCGATGACCAGGGCCATACACCCCATGAAGGGCAATACGCCAATGTAAACGTCGTTTATCGTCTCCGTTTCGGTCACCCCTCGCGCCTCTGCCGTTTCGTGGCGCGCGCCATGCAGCACGTAGAGAGCAAGGCCCTGCGGAGGGCTGATCTGCGCCGCCTCCAGCAGGATAATCATTATGATGCCGAACCAGAGCAGGTCTATGCCGCTCTGGAACAGCGTCTCCAGCAGGATGGGCAGCGTGGTCGCCAGCATGGAGTAGCTTTCCATGAAGGTGCCCAGCAACAGGTAGAAGACTACCAGTATTCCCACCAACTGCCACTGCTCCAACTCCAGGCTCACCACCAGGTCGGCCAGCGCGTGGGAGATTCGCAGGTAGGCGAAGGCGAATTGCAGGGTGAACGCCGCCATCAGGATGAGCATAATCATGCAGGTAGTGCGCATGGTGGACAGGAACACTTCCTGCAACATCGCCATATTGGAGCGCATCGTCTCCCTCACGTAATCCATGGAGGGCAGTCGCGCGTCCTCTAATTCATCCCGCGACACTTCCGTCAATATGGACACCCACCCCATCGGCGGCAGGAACAGCACCTCGATCATAAAGATGGCTTCGGCGATGTCCTCACTGTCGACGAAAAGGTAGATGTCCGGGAAGAAGACCAGGTAGAAGGTCTGGACGGCCAAGTGCAACACCACCAGACCGATGAAGGTTAGCAGCAGGACCCGCAGGGGACCATAGGCGCCGATGAGTCCGGCGCTCCGCAGCGCAGCGCCCACCACCGGCACCCATAGCTGCTTGGAATTGTAGAGGAAAGCGAGAATGAAGGCTCCGTAAACCCCGATGGCGGCCGCCTCGCCGGGGGTGGCGATGCCCCCGTAGATGGAGCCCAGCACGGCCAGAATCAGAATGACTACCGGCGCAATCGCAATAGTGCCGGTGATTCTCTCCACCCAACCCCGCCAGCTAAGAAAGGTCTCGCCGGGGACTTTGGGAGCGATGCTTGGCCAGATGACGACGCAGATGCCGATGAGGATCATAAAAGTCAGGGCCATCAATGCGCCGGGAATGAATCCGGCCAGAAACAGCCGCCCAATGGACGTGCCTGTGCTGAGGCCATAGATGACCAGCAGCACGCTGGGAGGTATCAGGATGCCCAGCGTTCCCCCGGCGGCCAGTGACCCCACCACCAGCCTGTCGTTGTAGCCCCGAGTGTGGAAGGTTGGCAGCGCCACCCGGCTGATGGTGGCGGCGGTGGAAATGCTGGAACCGGAGCAGGCGGCGAAGATGGCGCAGGACACGATGTTGGTGTGCAGCAACCCGCCGGGTATGGGCGCGACCCAACGGTCCAGCGCCCGGTACATCCGGTCGGCAATGCCGCTGCGCAACACCAACTCGCCCATCAAGATGAAGAGCGGTATGGCTACCAGCAGGAAGCGGGTATAGGTGTCCCACGCCCGGTTGGCCATGATGTTGGACAGCGGGTTTTCGGAGAATACCTCCATTAGGATCAGCGCGAGGCTGCCCAATGCCCCGGCCACGTAAAGCCCGGCCAGGAAGAACACGGTCATCAGGATGAATGCTATGGCTACAACCAAAAGGTACGACCTTCCTCAAACCGTATGCGACAAAATCCCCTCTCCTTCATGGAGAGGGTTACAGACTGTCCCTGCGAAAGCGGGGTTGAAGGCGTCCCCTGTTCCGGCAAGGGCCGTTTCACAAACAACGGCCCCCGCAGGAAATCGGGGGCCGTAACCACTTCGCGCCCTCTGCCTGGACCGCCCGGACGATATTCCTCGCTAACTTACCATCAAAGGGCCGTCTTGAAAAGGGCGGCAGGCAAAACGTAACACAATCGCAACACGACGCATCCGCGCTCAGTATTCGACGCTGTAGACCCGAGCCGCCACGTCGTGGAACATATCCGCGCGTTCCGACGCCGAGTACTGCGTGGTCAAGCGCTTGAAGGCGTTGTACATCACCGTGTACGAGTACGACACCTTGTCCACCGGGAAGTTGCTCTCGAACATGCAGCGATTGGGGCCGAACTGTTCGATGCAGTAGTCAATCAGCGGCTTCATATCCGCGGCCAACTCTTCGGAGCCTATGGGAGTGGTGCGGGCGTCCCAGCCGAACCCCGTCCGGGGCATACCGATGCCGCCCAGCTTGATGACCACGTTGGGAGCGGACGCGGCGGCGGCTATGCCCTTGCGCCACTGGTCGAACACCTCGTCGTCGCGCCCGGCGTAGGGACCTTCCCGTATCAGGCCGCCGATGTGGTTCAGGATGATGGTCAGATTGGGCACGTCTTTGGCGAACTCGGCCAGCTCCGTCATCTGGGGGAAGAACATCCAGCCTTCCAGCGTCAACCCCATGTCGGCCAGCACCCGGGCGCCGGCGCGGAAGTTGTCGCTGCTCATCTGGCCCTCGGCCTTGTGAGCCGCCGTGTTCTCCACCTCGGGGCTCGCGTCCCAGGTCACCGAGTGGCGGATGCCCCGGAAACGGTTGGGGCTGGCCGCCTGCAACGCCTCCAGCACCGGGCGCACGTTCTCGCCCAGGTTAAGGTTGGCGTGGCCGACGATGGATGCCGCCGCCTTGCAGGGGCCGTACAGCCCGTTGTCGCTGGCGGCCGCCAGGCCCTGCACGAACTCAACCTCGCCCACCGGGCGCATTTCCTCCGGGCCGCCGGGCCGGTACATCGAGCGGGCCTCGACGAACACGGTCGAGCGGACGTTGTGGCCGCCGTTGACGTCGTCGGCCAGTTCGTGGAGCAGGTAGCGCTGGTAAGGAATCCGCTCGGTGCGGTAGTCCCAGAAGTGATGATGGGGGTCGCAGATGGGTATTTCCGGCTCCAGGGCCTCCTCCGGGGTCAAGGCGAGCCAGTCGTTGCCTCCGAACGGCATAAGCGGGCCTCCGTACAGTACTCATCAAGAATCGTGTGCCGCCCAATCATAGCACAACAAAAAAACTCCCTCTCCCTCAAGGGAGAGGGTTGGGGTGAAGGTGAAATCCCCACACCGATGAACGATGGCGAGAGCTGGTCGGGGTGAGTGGATTCGAACCACCGGCCTCTACGTCCCGAACGTAGCGCGCTAGCCACTGCGCTACACCCCGATAGGACTATTCTAGCACAGGGAGCGCGGAGCGCACAGGGATTTTATGGAGATTCAATAAAACCCGGAGCCTTCTAAATTTACTCCCCCCGCAAACGCCGAAGCTGCTCCCGGAGTTGTGCTGCCTCCGTTTCTGCGGCGATGCGTGCGTCAGCCTCTTGATCGTGGGTGAGCAGATAGACGCCGGTTGCGGGATCGCGCCAGCGCAGATAGCCGTATTCCCAGCATATTTCCAGGTTCAACGCCGGGCTGTAGCCCCGGTAACGGGCCCACTCGACTTCATTAACGGCGATGGGCTGATACTCCCCATCAACCAGCAAATCACCGGCCAGGGCTTCGGGATACCGGTTTCCGCCGGTGTTATCGAACCGCCAGTATTCGGGAACCCCGTAGTTGGCGTATCCCGTCCGCTTGTTTACATAGTCATTCCGCGCGTTGTTGGGTGAGGCGACTTCCATCACGAACGCGGGGGGCCTTCCCCATTCGTTTATGGCGTATCCTCCTTCCCGGATGATGTCATCCCGGTTGATGTCGAAGGCGACGAGTAGATCGGGAATAAGATAACCTTCCTGCTGATTGGCAACCCACGAGAGGGGGAGTTCGCTTATGACTATGATGGAAGTCGTATTGCCCAGCCAGCGGCGCAGAACAGGCACGTGAGCCGGTTCGTGCAGATGGAGAATGTTTTGCATATCGTCCCTGGGCGGGAAGGTGGGGAACTGCTTATCCGCCGGAACCACTGGCGGAGCGACGATGAGCCTAGTAGTCATAGCAAACGCCTCCCATCTGTCTTGGCGGCGCGTCTTGGCCCCATATTATCGCATGGCTGCTGAAGTTTGCGCCCGGCACCGGATATAGAGAAAATTGCAAAACTCCTTCTCCCTTGAGGGAGAGGGTTGGGGTGAGGGTGAAAATCTCCAACTGCGTAACTCCTACCTGATCCTGCCAATTTGCCTACCCGTCCAGCATCTCCTCGGCCTTCTCGACCAGCACTTCCTCGTTGAGCGCGCCGGTCCACTTGGTATGGATGGAGCCGTCGGCGTTGATGAAGACGGTGGTGGGCAGGCCGAGAACCTGGTACTTGGGCAATATCTCAGAGTCCTCGGTGTAGCCCGCAGGTATCGCGACGCCCAACTCGGCCAGAAGCTCCCTGCCCTGCTCCGGCGTACCCTGCCCGGTGAACTGGCCTAGGTCAACGCCCAGCACCAGCACACGGTCTCCGTATTCCTCGTGGAAGCTCTGGAACTCCGGCAACTCGGCTCGGCAGGGCGGGCATTCCGCCGCCCAGAAGTTGAGCACCACTGGCTTCTCGCCCACCAGCGACGTCATCGCCACCTGCTCGCCGCCCAGGGTGTCCTGGCCTTGTATAACTGTTATGAGGAAGTCAGGTGCCAGTTCCTCAGAGAGAATAGGCGTATTGGTTGGAGCCAATGTCATGGCAACCTGCATATCCACAGTGGCTTCGACCATTTCTTCGTGTACTCGCGCCTCTACTGTGGCATCCGTGTCCGGCGTAGATACGGCTTCGCCGTCGCCGTCCGAGCCGCCGCAAGCCAGCAAGAGGGCCAAGAGCCCTGTCGCCAGAAACAACCCCGCCCTGAGAATTACGTTCTTGTAAATCATATTCGACACCCCTGCCATTAACTCCTGTGAGCGTCGGCAGCCAATTGGCGCATATTGTCCATGAAAACTTGCAGCCGCTCCAGCGTCCGGGTGAGACGTTGAAGCCACTGGTCCCCCAGTGTGCGCAGGGGCATCTGGATCTGGGCGTTGCCCACCTGCGCCGCCGGGCCGAGGGCGCGCTGCAATGGAGCTTTTGCGCCGCCCACCGAGTTCCTCAATGATATTACGATAGAGTCGCCAGCCCGGATTACCGACTCGGCCCCGGCGGCCCCGGCGAGGGCGCGTATTTCGGCCACTTTCATTAGGCTCTCCACTTCCTCCGGCACCGGGCCGAAGCGGTCGCGCAGTTCCTCGCGTATTTCGGGCAGCTCGCGCCGCTCGGTAAGCTTCGCCAGCCGCTGATATACCGCCAGTCGGGTCGGCAGGTGGGCGATGTAGTCATCGGGTATTCCCGCCGGGAGGGGAATTTCGATGCGGGCCGGCTCGTCGTGTCCTTGTACAAGCTCAGGATGACCGGATTCCTGGTCGCGCTCCAGTTCCCGCACCGCTTCCTGCAATAGCTGGGTGTACAGGTCAAGGCCGACCTCCTGGATGTGGCCGCTCTGGTCAGCTCCCAGCACGTTGCCCGCGCCGCGAATCTCCAGGTCGCGCATGGCGATGCGGAAGCCCGCGCCCAAGTCCGAGGCGTCCAGGATGGCTTGCAGCCGCATCTCCGCCGCCTCGGTCATGCTGCGGCCCCGGGGAGCCAGCAAGTAGGCGTAGGCCCGGTGCTGGCTGCGTCCCACCCGGCCGCGGAGCTGGTATAGCTGGGCCAGTCCGAATCGGTCGGCCCGTTCCACTATCAGCGTGTTGACGTTGGGCATATCCAGCCCCGACTCGATGATGGTGGTGCAGACCAGCACATCGGCCTCTCCGTTGGCGAAGTCCACCATCACGTCTTCCAGGTCCGACTCCGCCATCTGGCCGTGACCGATGGCCACGCGCGCCTGCGGCACTAACCTGCGTATGTCCTCCGCAGCCTGATGAATGCTCCTGACACGGTTGTGCAGGTAAAAGACCTGTCCGCCGCGCTCCATCTCCCGCAGGATGGCTTCCTTCACCACGTCCTCGGAGTACTCCGACACGAAGGTCTTGACCGGCAGCCGCTCCTCCGGGGCCGATGACATGGACGACAGGTCGCGCAGGCCGGACAGCGCCATGTTCAGGGTTCGCGGAATGGGGGTGGCGCTGAGGGTGAGGACGTCTACCTGGCGGCGCAACTGCTTCAGGCGCTCCTTGTGGCTGACGCCGAAACGCTGCTCTTCGTCCACCACGGCCAGCCCCAGGTTCTTGAACTGCACGTCCTTTTGCAGCAGCCGGTGAGTGCCCACGACGATGTCCACTTCGCCTGACTTCAGCCCCTCGATGACCTCCTGCTGTTCCTTGGGCGTGCGGAACCGGGAAAGCACCTCGACGCGCACCGGGAAGGGACTGAGCCGCTCGGTGAAGGTGGCGTAGTGCTGCTGGGCCAGCACTGTGGTCGGCACCAGCAAGCCCACCTGCATCCCGTCGTTCACGGTCTTGAAGGCCGCCCGCAGCGCCACCTCGGTCTTGCCGTAGCCCACGTCGCCGCAGATAAGCCGGTCCATGGGCCGGGAGAGTTCCATGTCGGCCTTGACGTCGTTAATGGCCTGGGCCTGGTCCGGCGTCTCGATGTAGGGGAAAGAGTCTTCCAGTTCCTGCTGCCAGACGGTATCGGGGCTGAACTCGTGCCCCCGGGCAATCTCGCGGGCGGCGTTGGTGCGGATGAGTTCCTGCGCCATCTCCCGCGCCGCTCCCTTCACCTTCTGCTTGATGCGCGTCCAGTCGGCGGCCCCTAGGCGGGTCAGGGCGGGCGCGTGTTCCTGGGCGCCCACGTAGGCGCTGACCCGGTTCAGGTGGTCTGTGGGGACGTACAGCTTGTCGCTCTCCGCGTATTCCAGAACGAGGTACTCTCTTTGGTCGCCGTTCTCTCCCATCTGCGTGGTTCCGGCGAAGCGGGCGACGCCGTGGTCAATATGCACGACGAAGGTGCCAGGGACCAGGTCGGCCAAAGACACGTCCGGCCCGCGCTCGGCGCGGCGATGGCGGCGATGGCGGCGCTCCTTGACGGTGCCGAAAAGCTCGGCGTCGGTGAGCAGGTCAAGTCGGGGGATCGTCCCGTTGCGCCTTCCGGCCTTCCCTTTGACGGGAAGCTCCACGGTCCAGCCTCCGGGCAGAGAACCGGGTATGATGCAGACCTGCCCCGGCGAAAGGGCGCCTTCCAGCCCGTCCTGCACTGAAACGCCCACGCCCTGCTGCTCCAGGATTTCGGCAACACGGCGGGCGTGCTGGGTTACGGCCACCAGCGCCGCACCATCGCCCTGCCGCCTCCGCTGGTCGGCCGATAGCTGTTCCAGACGCCCATAGTAGGGAGTGGCGGGAAGGAACACCGGGTCGTCCTCCTCTCCAACCCACCCCTGCAAGTCAAGGGGCTGGAACTGGGTGAGCCGGGCGGCGAATTCGGTCCAGGCAACAAAGGGCGAAGGGAAATTGGCTGGCAGCTCGCCCCGGTCTTCCCGAGCCGTCCGCATCCGTTCCAGGCGCTCTTCCAATTCCGACGCTTCGGCCTCGACGCGCCCACCCCGCTCCAGCAGCACGGATGCGCCTCCTGAGCCTGTCGAAGGGTCCAGGTAGTCCAGCAGGCAGGCGCGGTTCACCAGCCCGCTGTAGAAGGAAAGGACTTCCGTGTTGTCGGAATAGGCCAGAGTTTCCAGTTCTTCCTCGATTCGCTCGCGCACCTCAACGCCGCAGCGGGAAAAGTTCATCGCGTTGGCGCGGGAAGCAAGGGTGTCTGGGCCAGTCATACCTGGCAATTGCTCCCTAGCTGGAATGGGACGGACTTCGTCCGCCGCGCCCACCGACCTTTGCGTCAGTGGGTCAAAACGACGGATGGTATCTATCTCGTCGTCGAACAGCTCGATTCGGAGAGGAAGTTCGCAGTCCGGCGGGAAGATGTCGAGTATCCCGCCCCGGTGGCTGAATGCCCCGGGCGACTCCACCACCGGCTCATGCCGGTAGCCCAGTTGCAGCCATTGGGAAAGCACTTCGTCTATCCGTACCCGGTCGCCAACCCGCCATACGCAGGGATTGCCGGAGCCGGGCAGCAACCCCGCCATCAGCAGGGGAGGCATGGTGTAAAGCAGGGCCGAGCCAATGGAGGCGACCACCACCGGATTGACCTTCGGACACTCACTTTCCTCGACCTGCTCCTGACCATGGCAGAGAACTTGCGCCAGAGCTGCTAGGGTTGCCAACCGCTGGTTCCCGGTATTGGCGTCCACCGCCAGCCGCTCGAAGGGCAGCACTTCCGGCTCCGGCAAAAGGTGGACAGGCGCATCGTCGCCCAGCCAGCTCAACAGGTGATCGTGCAGGCGGCGGGCGTCTTCCGGGCGCGGCGTGATGACCAGCAGCGGCCCCTTCCTGCGGCGGGCCAGCGATGCTATGAATGCTGGTCGAGCACCCTGCCGGACTATGGCGCAACCGGCGCCATCGTTTTCCGCCGACTTGACAGCACTAGAGAACTCCGGGTGGTATTCCAACAGGTCCAGGATGCCGTTAAGAGACATGAAACCGTCCGTTAAATCAGCGGTAAATTGTCCGAGAATTGCGAGTGAAACGCCGAATCAGAGGTTGGCATGAAAACCAACCCCTTTTCCTTGCCAGACGATATGATGTCCGGTGTTTCAATTACGAAGACAGAGATAAAACGGAGCCAGCACAGTATCTAGCCGCTGGCGAGGATGTCCAGGAAGTTGCCCAACATGGAAGAATCGCCCCGGAAAATCTCAGTATAACCGCACCGTCTGCATGACACCGCGGTGAATTTCTTGTTCTGCAAATCGAAAAAACGTGAATACTTTCCGGTGGTGCGAATCTCTTCGGTATCGTACTGGTCGTTGTGGCACTTGGCGCAGGAGAAGGCGGCTACTGTATAGGCCATTTCCAACCCTCCGACAAAATTGTCCATAAACCTTGAAGGTCGCTTCCAGCCTAATCCAACACGTTTCCCGTTTCAAGCACAGGTGCGAGGATGTTCAATGGCTTTCCGGCAACGTTGCCGCCGACCCAGGCGTGTAGCCGGTACCCGCTGAATTGTTGTCAGCAGTGTTGCATCAGCAAGCCTCGTTATTGATGATACCAGACTGCGAAAGGACACGCCCGCTGATTTCAGCGGGCGTGATGCTATAATCGTAACGACTCCCCTCCCTCATTCTGAACCGGACGGTTTTCCTTCCTCATGGTTCGAACCGGCTTGCCTGCTCATGCGGCGCAGTCAACTGTTGCGGAATCCGGCGATTCCCGCCAACCCCTGCTGTACCAGCGCATTGTCGTGAAGGCCGGAACTGCCATCCTTTCCGGCGGCGGGGAGGACAGCGCCGGTGTAAATCTTGCTGTTCTGAGCGGTATCGTGCGCCAGATTTGCCAGCTACGGGAGCAGGGGGCCGAGGTGATGCTGGTGACCTCCGGGGCGATAGCAGTCGGGCGCGCGGCCCTGGCCCTTCGACAAGCTCAGGATGAGCGATGGGACGCGGCCTCCCGCGACATCCGCTCCCGCCAAGTGGCCGCCGCCGTGGGCCAAAGCAGGCTGATGCAGATATATCAAGAGCAGTTCGCCGTCCACGGCGTAACCGTGGCCCAGGCACTGCTCACCATTGGCGACCTGTCCAATCGCCAGTCCTACCTCAACGTCCGCAACACCCTTCAGGGCCTGCTGGAACTTGGGGTGGTGCCACTGCTCAACGAAAACGATGTGGTGGCCGTGGATGAAATCGGCGCAGTCTTCGGCGATAACGACCGCCTGTCGGCGCTGGTTGCCAACCTGGTGGACGCCGACCTGCTGCTGATCCTGACGGACATTGACGGCCTGTATACCGCAGACCCTCGCGTTGACTCATCGGCAACCCTCATCCCGCACGTTGAGCGAGTGGACGAAAGCATCGAGGCCCTGGCCGGGCGGCACTTGCAACCGTGGGCCAGGGGCGGAATGCCCACCAAGCTCGACGCGGCCCGGCTGGTAACCACCTCCGGCATTCCCATGATAATGGCCCACGGGAGGGATGATGGCGTGGCGCTCCGGGCTGCGCGCGGCGAGCCAGTGGGGACTTTCTTCCAGGCCGCCGATGAGAAGCTGGAAGCCCGGAAGCGCTGGTTATTGAATTTGCTCACGCAGGGCAGTCTCGCTCAACGCGGCCAGGTCACCGTGGACGACGGCGCAGTCGCGGCGCTGGTGGAACACCACCGCAGCCTGCTGCCCGCCGGGGTACGCGGAGTTGCCGGCGGCTTTGGCCGCGGCGACGCCGTCTTCGTCGTGGACGGCTCCGGCAATCGCATCGCCTGCGGCATAGCCAACTACAGCGCTGAGGACATTGCTCGCATACGCGGGCTGCGCTCCGGCAAAATCGAGGAAACTCTGGGCTACCACTACGGCCAGGAAGTAGTGCACCGCAACAACCTGGCGTTGCTGTAAGAATCATACCCAGAGAGGAAACGGAATGGGAGTAATACTGCCCTCAGTACCGCCGGATGATGTGCTGGCGAAATACATCGAGGCAGCAATGGAAGACGCGACTTTCGTGATTTTTGTTGAAGACGGAACCTACTATGGCGATATCTATGGCTTTCAAGGGGTATGGGCCAACGCCGACACTCTCGAGGAATGCCGCAAGGAACTTGCGGAAGTGCTGGAAGGCTGGATACTCCTCGGTATTGAACTTGGACACGAAATCCCCGTTCTGCCGTCAATAGACCTCATGCCAAAGGAAAAGACCGCCTGATGCCCGCCTTTGGCCCTATAAGCAGAAGGGACTTGATAGCATACTTGAGAGAAATCGGCTTTGACGGCCCGTATACCAGAAGCGGACATCCCTACATGGCAAAAGATAAGATTAAAGTAACGATCCCAAATCCTCACCGAAGAGACATCAGCCGGGGCTTGCTTGCCACTATTTTGCGTGAAGCGGGAATAAGCAGGGCGGATTGGGAACATCTCTGATTGGCAAGTGGGCATTTCATTCCCAACCACACAGCCGAGAGCAATAATGACTACCAGAACCGTTGACGACCTTATCAGCCAGGGCCAGGCCGCCCGTCGCGCCGCCCGCCTGTTGGCCCGGCTCTCCACCGAGGTCAAGAACCGTACCCTGCTCAACCTCGCTGAGTACTTGGAAACGGACATCGAAGAACTGCTTCAGGCTAATGAGGCGGACTGTTCCGAAGCCCGCGAGTCCAGCCTCAGCGAAGCTATGATTGACCGTTTGCTCCTCACTCCCGACCGTCTGCGCGGCACCGCCTCCGAGCAGCGCAAGATAGCCGCCCTGCCCGACCCGGTGGGCGAGTCCATCGAGATGACCACGCTGCCCAACGGTCTGGTGGCTGGACGCCGCCGCGTCCCGCTGGGCGTAATCGCCAGCATCTACGAGAGCCGCCCCAACGTCACCGTGGACATATTCGGGCTGTGCTTCAAGTCAGGCAATGCCTGCATCCTGCGGGGCGGTAAGGAAGCCCTGCGCTCCAACAGCGCCTTGATTCGCCTGATTCGCCGCGCCCTGGTGGACGCGGGCGCTCCCGCCGAGGCTGTCCAGTTCGTGGACAACCCGGACCGTGAACTCGTGGACGCGATGCTGAAGATGCACCAGTACATTGACCTGATTGTGCCGCGAGGGGGCGACGGCCTGGTTCGCTTCGTTGGCGAGAACGCCACCATGCCCGCGGTAACCGGCGGCGTTGGCGTCTGCCACACCTACATAGACCGGGCCGCCGACCTGGACATGGCGGCCAATGTCACCTTCAATGCCAAGGTGCGCCGCCCCTACATCTGCAACGCCCTGGATACCCTGCTGGTGCACTCCTCTGTCGCCGTCGAGGGGTTGCCCCGCATCGCCGCCGGGCTTGCTGCTTCCGGCGTGGAGTTGCGTTGTGACAACCGCGCTCTCAGTATCCTGGGGCCTGGAGCAGCCGGGAGCATCCAGCCGGCAGCCGAAGATGACTGGGGCAGGGAGTTTCTTGCCATGGCCGCCGCCGTCAGGGTGGTGGACTCGATGGACGAGGCCCTGGAGCACATTGAGACCTACGGCTCCGGCCATTCCGAGGCCATCATCACCGAGGACTACTCCGCCGCAATGCGCTTTCTCGACGAGGTAGACGCTGCGGCGGTGTACGTCAACGCCAGCACCCAGTTCACCGACGGTGGGCAGTTCGGACTCGGGGCGGAGGTGGGCATCAGCACCCAGAAGATGCACGCCCGCGGCCCCATGGGGTTGAAGGAACTCACTTCCTACAAATGGGTAATCATGGGCAATGGCCAAGTGAGGCCCTAATCAAAATCCGCGTTTCGTGAGCCTGTATAGCCATGGCTGATTTTACTTTCGAGCGGGAAGTGCGTACCCCGCATTCAGAAGCCTATAACATTGTCGAATTCGACCGTACCGTCGGACGGGTGGACATTCACTACACCGCCGAGATGGTGCATGTATCGCTGGCCGTGGATGAAAGCCTGACTCAGCAGGCCATCCAAGAAATTATGGACGCGGTGGACGAGGACATTGCCGACGCGGTTGGCATCATACGCAACAACTTCGTCGTCCACGTTTTTCAGGGACGCGAGACCGCTGTTTACAGCGACAACGAATTCAGCGACAACGGCCATGACCGTTAAAGGGATTGGCTATACGTGAATTAGGCAACAAAGGTGTACCGTCATTCCTGCGAAAGCAGGAATCCAGTGCAAAGGCCTCTGCTAAGATATTATGTGCAATCCCATCTCTGGATTCCCATCTTCGCGGGAATGGCGGGTGAAGGAAAATACGAAAGGCTACACCATTGATAGTAGACGCCCATTGCCACATCCTGCCGCCTTCATTCGCCGAGCGCCGCCGCGAACTGGCGGCCCGCGACGCCACCTTTGCCGCCATCCTGTCCAACCCTGCTGCCCGTATTGCCGATGCCCAGGAATTGCTGCGGGCCATGTCACGCGACTGCGTTGACCACGCAGTGGCGATGGGCATGGGCTGGACGGACTACGAGGTTGCCGTGGAAGCCAACGACTACCTGATCGAAGCAGTGTCGGATAACCCTTCCCGTATTACCGGCTTCGCCTCGGTCAACCCGGTCTGGGGTGATGCCGCGGTGGATGAGGCGCAACGATGCGCCGCCGCCGGACTGCGAGGTATCGGCGAGCTGCATCCGGACACGCAAGGCATAGCAATTGCCGATCTGGCGGAAATGTCCCCCTTGATGGACTTTGCCCGCTCCCTTGACCTGCCGGTGTTGATTCACTGCTCCGAGCCGGTGGGCCACCAGTACCCCGGCAAGGGAAAGACCACGCCGGACAAGGTCTTGCGGTTCATCGAGAACTTCCCGGAGAACACCATCATTTGCGCCCATTGGGGTGGCGGGCTGCCCTTCTACGGGCTGATGCCGGAAGTCGGCGCTGCCCTGCGCAACGTGTATTTTGATTCTGCGGCCTCTCCTTTCCTGTACCGGCCAGGGATCTATCGCGCCGTGGCGGATGTTGTTGGAGCGGACCATATTCTATTCGCCTCGGACTATCCCCTCATGCCTCATTCCCGCCCTTTATCCGAACTGGCTGGGCTGTCTCTGCCAGACTGTCAGAACCACCTGATCCTGGGCGGAAATGCAGAGCGTCTTTTGGGCCTTGGTGAAGCGTGAATAAGGATGTCGGGAGCTCAAGAAGATGCAGGAATGCGCACCCTTCCTGACCTGCTGGGGCCGGGGCTGTCGCTGGTGTTCGTCGGGCTCAACCCTTCAGAGTATTCGGCGCGGGAGGGACACTACTTTGCCAACCCGCGCAACCGCTTCTGGACGGCCTTCAACCGCTCCAAGCTGTTGCCGCCTGCGCTGGGTCGCGAGTGCGCTCCATCCGACGACTGCGCGCTGCTTGAGCACGGCATCGGCTTTACCGACGTGGTGAAACGCCCCACCGCCCAGGGCAGCGGCTTGAGAGTCGCCGACTACCGCCGCTGGGCGCCGCTGCTGCGCGAGAAGCTGTTGCAATGCAGGCCCAGGCTGGTCTGCTTCCACGGCCTGATGGCTTACAAGGCGTACCTACAATACGGCGAGGGAGAAAAAGCCGCGCCCGAGCTTGGCCTTCAGCCACGCGCCATCGGCGAGTCCGTCGCATTTGTGGTTCCCAACCCCAGCCCGGCCAACGCCAGGTACTCCGTCGAGGCGCTGACTTATTGGTACAACGAAGTTGCCGTCGTACTTCAGGGACAGGAATAGCCTGGATATGATTTACTGGATGGCAGATGTGATGGCTGTGTGAATTGAGGAACCGCTCATGCCTGCCCGAACCGTACCGCTGGCTGTTATTTATGACTTCGACGGGACCCTTGCCCCGGGCAATATGCAGGACCGCCAGTTCATACCCGACATCGGCATGACCGCGGCGGACTTCTGGCGTGAGGTGGACGCCCTATCCGACGAGACCCACGCCGACCGAATCCTGTCGTATATGTACGTGATGCTGGAAAAGGCCAAGTCCGCAGGAAGGCCGGTTCGCCGCGAGGATCTGGTCGCCTGGAGCCGGGACATCGGGTTCTTCCCGGGTGTGGAAAGCTGGTTCGACCGCATAGATGCCTACGGATTGGACAAGGGCGTTAGCATCGAGCATTACGTGATTTCCTCCGGCAATTCCGAAATCATTGAAGGCACATCCATAGCCCATAGGTTCCAGGAGATTTACGCTTCCAGGTTTCTGTATGACGCTGATGGTATCGCCGTCTGGCCTGCCCTCGCCATTAACTTCACGACCAAGACGCAGTACCTCTTCCGCATCAACAAGGGCGCTCACGACCTCAACGACAGTTCCGCTATCAACAGGTACGTGCCTCAGAGCGAGCGGCCCGTCCCCTTCCAGAACATGGTCTACATCGGCGACGGCGAGACCGACGTTCCCTGCTTCCGTCTGGTGAAAGACTTGGGCGGTCTGTCCATCGCCGTCTACGCAAACGGAGCGCGAGAGCGGGCCGAGAGATACCGCGAAGAGGGCCGAGTCAACTGCGTCGTTCCCGCCGACTATTCGGAAGGCGGGGAACTGGACAACGCCGTGAAGTCTTACGTTAACCTGGTTGCCCTTTGACGCCCCGAACCGACAGCATCCGCGTGTTTGTGGCCGTCGGCATCTCCGCCGAGGCGCGGGAGCAGTTGATTGGCGCGGTGGAGCGCATCCGGCAGGACATACCGCAAGGCATTCAGTGGGCCAACCCGGACGGGATGCACCTGACGCTGAAGTTCCTCGGCAACATCCCGTCGTCCGGCATTGGGCCACTGCTGGATTGCCTGGGACCTGTGGCGGCGGGCCACAGCCACTTCCCGCTGTATCTTGCCAGCCTCGGGATGTTCCCCAACCGCCGCAAGCCTCGTGTGCTGTGGGCTGGCGTGGACGGCGACCTCGATGCGCTAGACCGTTTGCAGCAGGCGTCGGAGAACGCCATTAACGCGCTGGGCTACCCGCCCTCAGGCGCAGCGCAGCGTAGCCGACGTTACGGCATTGAGCGCCCCTTCCGGCCCCACATCACCCTGGGACGTCCACGGCGCAGCATGTCCGATGCCCAGTTGGCCCGCATCGGCGCGGCGGTTTCCGGCACTCCGGCTCCGGCCCCGGTGGGCTGGCAAGTGGAGTCGGTGGACGTGATGCAGAGCGAACTGCATCCTTCCGGCGCTCGCTACACCGTTCTCGGCTCCGTACTCCTCAAATCCCCTCCCCCAGCGGGGGAGGGTTAGGGTGAGGGAGAATCGATGCCGACTATCAACCTCCACCTGCAACCCACGCCGCCCTTCGACTTCGAGCTGACCGCGGGATACCACGCCTACTTTCAGGCTCGCAGCGGTGCTGACAACGTGGAGGGCGGAGTATACCGCCGACTGCTGGACCTGGACGGGCGGCTGGTATTGGTCACCGTGCGCTCCACCGGCAGCGTGGACTCCCCCGAACTGGCCATCGAACTGCGCGGCGAGGGGCTGACAGATGCCGACGGCGAAGTGGCCGTCGCGCAAGTGCGCTGGATGCTGGGAACCGATCAGGAGCTTGCCTCGTTCTACGCGCTGGCCGAATCCGACCTGGCGCTGGCCGGTCTGGCGCGACAGTTCCGGGGCCTGCACCTGCCCCGCACTGCGACGCTTTTCGAGGCCCTGGTGCTGGCGATTCTCGGCCAGCAGATTTCCGCCAGCGTGGCCCGGACGATGCGGACTCTGTTAATCGAGCGATACGGCGCCCGCGCTGAGTTCGATGGCGCGACCTACTACGCTTTTCCTCGCCCCGAAGCTGTACTGTCTGCCTTGCCTGAAGAGTTGAGAGAGCTCAAGCTGTCTCGCAGCAAGGCCGAGTACGTCCGCATCATCGCGGGGGCGGCCCTGGAGCCCGGCTGGGATGAGTTGTACGAACTGCCCGACGATGAAGTAGTGCGCCGCCTGACGGCGCTTCGGGGCGTGGGCAACTGGACGGCCCAGTGGGCACTGGTGCGCGGACTGGCCCGCCCCGACGCCCTGCCCCTCGGCGACCTGGCCCTGCGGCGCGGCGTCTCGCGGCTGTGGCGCGATGGCGCAACGGTGACCGACGCCGAAGTGAAGACTATCGCAGAGCGGTGGCGTCCGTGGCGCAGCTATGCCACCGCCTACCTCTTCGCCGCCTTGCGAACGGGGATGGTGTAGGGATAACTCCCCAGACCCTATCTGCCGGCGAACATCTTCATCAGGTTGGCCGGGTTGCGGGAGCGCGTCATCTGGCGCACCAGCTTCTGGGTCTGCTTGAACTGGTTGAGCAGCTGATTGATGTCCTGCGGGGTCGTGCCGCTGCCTCGTGATATGCGGCGGCGGCGGCTGCCGTTGATGATCTCGGGGCGCTGACGCTCGTCTGGAGTCATCGAGTGGATGATGGCCTCGATGCGCTTCAGCTTGGTCTCGTCCAGGTCGCCCGCCATCATTTTGCGGGCGTTGTTGCCCATGCCTGGAATCATCTCCAGTATCTGGTCCATCGAACCCATCTTCTTGACACTCTGCAACTGGTCCAGAAAGTCGTTGAGGTCAAAGCTGGCCTGGCGGAACTTGCGCTCCATCTCCTTGGCCTTCTGCTCGTCCACCGCCTCCTGGGCCCGCTCGATGAGCGTGAGCACGTCGCCCATGGCCAGGATGCGGGACGCCAGCCGGTCCGGGTGGAACACCTCCAGCCCGTCGGCCCGTTCCCCCACGCCCATGTACTTGATGGGCACGCCGGTGACTTTGGTGATGGAAAGCGCGGCCCCGCCCCGGGCGTCGCCGTCCATCTTGCTCATAATCAGCCCGGTCAGGCCCACCCGCTGGTGGAAACCCTCGGCGGTGTTGACCGCTTCCTGGCCGGTCATGGCGTCCACCACAAGCAGCGTCTCGTGGGGGTTGGCGGCGCGGCTGATCTCCTCCAGCTCCTCCATCAGCTCATCGTCAATCTGTATGCGCCCGCCGGTGTCTATGATGGCCCAGTTGACGCCCAGCTCGGCGGCCCGCGCCAGCCCGCTGCGCGCCACCCTGATGGCGTTGGACGACTGGGGGTCTTCGGAGTAGACAGGAATGTCCAACTGCTTGCCCAGGGTCTCCAACTGCTGGATGGCGGCGGGACGGCGCAGGTCTGCGGCGATGAGCAGGGAACGGTGGCCCTGTTTGCGTTGCTCCAGGGCAATCTTGGCCGCCGTCGTGGTCTTGCCGGAACCCTGTAGCCCAACTAGCATCAGTGCCGACACTGGCTGGCTGGATAGCGTAATCCCCGGCGTTCTCCCTGAGCCTGTCGGAGGGCCGCCGCCGAGCAGCTCGGCCAGTTCGTCGTGAACTATCTTGACTACCTGCTGCCCCGGCGTCAGGCTCTCCAGAACCTCGGCGCCCTGCGCCCGCTCCTTGATGCGGGCAACGAAGTCGCGGGCGACGCGGAAGTTGACGTCGGCCTCCAGCAGTGACCGCCGCACCAGCGACAGCGCCTCGTCAATGTCCTTGTCCGTCAGCCGTCCCTTGCTGTTCAGCCGGTTGAAGATGCCGGTAAGCCGTTCCGTCAGGTTCTCAAACATTTCGCCACCCGCCCATGCCGGTTAGTCCCAAGTTGCTTCCTATTGATTATACTCCCCTCAGCACACGGCGCAGGTCGAGAAAATCGGAATATCTGCGCCGAATCCCTCCGGCTGTTAAACTACCTCTATGTCAGACACAATAGATATACGCCGGGCCACTCCCACCGACTTCGCGTTCATCGTCGAGTCCAACATTGCCATGGCCCAGGAAACCGAAGGGTTGTCGCTGGACGAGGCGCGGGTGCGGGCCGGGGTAGGGGCTGTTCTGGCCGACAGCGCTTTGGGTTTCTACCTCATAGCCGAGATTGACGGAAGCCCCGCCGGGCAACTGATGGTCACCTATGAGTGGAGCGACTGGCGTAACGGACTATGGTGGTGGATTCAGAGTGTCTACGTGCGCCCGGAGCATCGCCGGAAGGGCGTGTACACTGCCCTCCACCGACACGTCGCCGAGGCGGCCCAAGCGGAGGACGGCGTCTGCGGGATTCGGCTGTACGTGGAGCAGGACAACACCACGGCGCAGCAGGTCTACGAATCGCTGGATATGTACCGCACCCGCTACCAGATGTACGAAATCGAATTTTGACGCTCCATCAGGGGCAGCTCTCCGAAAATTATTCCCTCCCCCTTGAGGGGGAGGGTTAGGGTGG
>VXOI01000183.1 GCA_009840175.1 Chloroflexota bacterium
GCCCCATCACCTCCAGCACCGCCAGCTTCACCCCGTCCAGCCGCACCGGGCCGTCCTCCTCCAGGTGGGACAGCATGAAGAACAGGGACAATGGTGGCGGCGTCTTGAGTTCCGCCCCTGGCTCGCTGTCGCCGCCCTCGCCTCGGTTGATGTCGCCAGAGTCGGCTGATTTCCTGGCTCTGTCTAATCCGGCCAGTTTTTTCAGGTCCGGCAATGTGGCTTTCATTGATGAGTCCTCCTTTCTCGTTCTATGGGATGGGGAACACTTCGACGATGCGGCTGTTGATGGCGGCGGCGATGCCCTTGGCCAGCAGGACCACCACCAGGCCGACGATGGCCATGACCACGGCGTTGCGGGCCTTGCCCCGGCCCTCGCCCTCGGCGCCCTCGGCCATCAGCACGAAACCGGCCCAGACCAAGGCGAAGAGGCACAAGCCCACCCCGGCGTAGGCCATGCCGGTCAGCACCGCGTCGAAGGCGGCCTGCATCGCGGCCCTTTTTTCCTCGGTTGTCCCGGCGGCGACGGAGGCCATTGCCGCCGCCGGGGACAGGAGGATGGTGGTGGTGCGCCCTACCAAGGAAAGCCCCACCAGGTGGAATCGCCCACCGTGGTCTGCTCCGCCTTGGGCGGCTCCGGGGTGGGAGCGGGCACCACCAGCCCCGCGTAGGGGGCGTCGGCGCCCAGGTCCAGGGACCGGACTTGGCCCGTAACTGGTACGGGGGCCAGGGCGATGCTCTCCGTGCGGGTGGGCGTCACCGGGGAGCGTTGGTTCTCCACGGCCCGCACGTGCTCCGGGTGGCGGACGTAGATGCGCACCGTCTTGGTGGTGGAGCTTTCGCCGCACCGGCAGGTCACCCGCCGGGTGTAGACGTCGGTGCGGGCCGGGTGGTGGGTGGTCTGCAACATGGGCGGCAGCGGCACGTTCAATGCCGCCGTAAGCTCCGCCGTGATCTCCAGCTCGTGGACCGCCTTTTGGTCGGGCACGGTCAGGGCGAAGCTGGTCTCGCCGCCCTGGACGAAGGTGGCGCTGGTGGCGTTGGGACCGGCGGTTACGCTGACTGTGCCGGTGATGCCGGTGACGGTGGCGTCCAGCAGGGCGGGGACCGACTGGCTGAAGTGGCCGCCGTAGACCGGCAGGTCAACCTCCTGACGGGTCTCCGCGATGCACTCAGAGGCGATGACGCCGGTGATTGACCCCGGCGTCCACCCAAGGGAGGTCATTTCCAGGTCGCACAGGTCCCCGTCGGCTCTTGGCAGGGGGAAGGGAATCTGGTTGCTCTTCAGGGACACCGCCCCGCTGCGGCCCAATGCGTCCACCCAGGAGAAGGTGAAGGAGGGGGACGGGCCGTCCAGGGACAGGTTGTAGCTCTTGGACTGCCCGGCGCTCATGGCGGTGTTGAATCCCATTCTCAGGGTCCTGCCGCTCCTGCCGCCGTAGGCCCTGCCCCGCAGTGTCAGTTCGTGGGCCGCCCGCAGGGTGACGTTGGCGTGGCTGCCGGAGACGCTGATCCCCTCGATGAAGATGCGCCGCCCCGGCACCGGGTCCGGCGGGACGAAGTAGATTTCGTCCAGCCGCCAGGCGTCGCCGTAGGGCTGGACTTCTGGTTCGTCCTCGGGGTCGTCGGCCAGGGCGATGTTGGGCAGCAGCACCAGGACCAGCACCGCCAGCGCACCAACTCCGGCCACGGCCAGGAAGCGGTTCCAGGGTTTCCGGCTCTTGCCGGTTTCGCGTTCGGTCCTGGGCCGGTTGGCGTCGGCGTCCCGGGAACGGCGGCCCTTGCCAAACCAGCTATGGGGCCGGAAGGGCCTGCGGCCCTGGCGCCGCGCCGCCTTCACCGCGTTGCCGACCTTGCCCGCCGCCTTCTTCGCCAGCAGCCTGAGCGGGTCGGGTTTTGCTTCAGGCACTGGGGGCGGCTCGCTGACCGCCAGTTGGCGGGGTGAGCCGGCGTAGAGCCTGGCCCCCAGCTTGAATTTCAGGAGGTCGGCGGCCACCAGGGGCAGCCCTCTCCCTCCCACCTTGCCCACCACGGCGGCGATGCCCAGGATGCCCAGCAGGATGGCGATGCCCAACCGCACCTCCGAGGGGACCAGGGGAAAGTAGCGGTAGGCGCCGTAGGCCAGGGCGCACACCGCCACCACCGCCACGATCTGGGGGAAGGTGAACCACAGGAGCACCTTGTCCTCGGCCTGCACGTGGGTCGGTACTTCATGCTCTCTCATTCCTTACCTCCTAGCCGCCACCGCCGCCGCCGCCACCACCACCGCTGGTGTCGTCACCGCCGCTGTTGGTGGGGTCGGGAACGGTGGGGTCAACAGGGTTGCCGACGACGGCGTTCATCACCAGCTCCACCACGCCGTAGGCCACCAATGCCAGCACGATGCCGGCGAGAGCGGTCATCATGGCGCTCTTGCCCCGCTCCATCTGGTTGGGGGCTCCGCTGGCGGTCAGGTACATGTAGGCGCCGTATATGAAGTAGCCAACGCCCACCACTCCGACGAGGCCCAGCAGGATGCCGACGAGGTTCGATACGGTCTGTGTCAGGTCGTCCATAGGTCTCTCTCCTTGCCAGTTGATTTGTTGACTTGCTTGCCCGTTGGTCTTGTTGAGTCGCTCACGTCTCTTACCGGCACATGGCTCCACCTCCTGGTTGAATGGCGGCGCGGGGCAAGTCCGCGCCGGTGGTTGTCTTTCATGTCGTTGCTGTTGTCGCTAGGGTCCCTGGCTCCTTGGCGTAGGGCTGTTCTGGGCCGGAGCGGTGGCGTTGCTGGCTGCCGAGTTCACCGCGCCTCCGGCGGTGCTGGCAGCGCCCGCCGCCGCTGCTGCTGCGGGAGCCCCCGCCGGTCCACCGGCGGCCCCGCCCGCGATCAACCCCAGGGCCCGGCCCGAGCGCACCATGGAACCGGGCAGGGACATGCCGAAGTAGAGGGTGTGCAGCCAGGCGTCGAAGGTCCCGTGGTTGCCCAGCATCGCGGGGATGCGCCCCGCCAGGTACATGAAGGCGATGGCCATCAGCAGCATCCACACCAGGTCCTGTCCTCCCTCGCCGCCGCCGATGTCGGCGAACTGTTCCAGGAAGGCGAAAGCCAGGGCCACGGCGATGAGCTGCACCGCCTGCTGGAACACGGTGGTCATGAACAGCCGCAGCCAGTGGCGGCCCCAGCCCGCCGTGTGGGGCAGAATCCACAGCCCCAACGCGATGGGCGCCAAACAGAGCAGGATGTCGATCAATGCCAGGCGCAGGACCATCTGCACCAGCAGGTAGAGGACGAAGAATCCGAAGACCAGGTAGAGCAGGGCGATGAACACCGCCAAGCCGGTGTTGGCGGCCTGGACCGCTACCAGCAGGGGGTCCAGGGGAGCGCGGAGCAGGTCGCCGGGGGTGACCTCCAGGGAGGCGGCGATGAACTGCGAAACGGCGTGGGCCACGTCGATGACCAGGGCGCACCACCAGAGGGACGACGCGGCGGCGGTGAGGCCCAGCACCAGCCGGGGCACCATCTCCCGCCAACCCGATTGATGCCTGCCCAAGTGCTCCTGGACGATGAAGCTCAGCCCCATCCAGCCCAGGATCACCACCAATGCCCCGGAGGCGACGGCCCAGACCGCCGTCCACGCTTTCCTGATGAAGGGATGCTGGTAGGTCAGGTTGGGCGGGGTGCCGGTGAGGATGTCGCCCATCAGCCCCCGGGCCTCCCCGCCGCAGTCGGCGATTTCCGCTCCGGTGATGCCCTCCACCACGCCGCACAACGTCCCGTGGGCGCCCTGCACCAGCCATCCGGCGGCGGCCCGCGCCCAGCGGGACGGGTCCAGCGCGCCCAGCACCTTGTCCCACAACCCCTTGGGCTGGTGGACGGGTACCAGGGCGTGAAAGATATGGCGCTCGCCTCCGCCGATGCGGGGCACCCCCAGGACCAAAAGAAAACCCTGTTCCGGGTCCAGGTCCGGCTGCTCGTCCAGGGCGGGGTACTCGAAGGTGTACTCCCAGCCCTCGGAGAGCCTCTTCCCGCTTCCCTGGACCCGGTAGGTGTTGGTGACCCACTCGCCGGTGTCCGGGTGGCGGATGGAGTAGTAGAGTTCGCTGACCTGGCGGCTGAAGACGGGCCGGGCCACGAAGTCCCCCTCCTTCTTCCGCTCCACCATCTGCCGGTCCTTGTTGACCAAGCTAATGGTGTCGGTGTCCGGTGGCGGCGACTGGGCCAGGGCGATGCCGCTGGCGGAAACGGCGACGATGGCCGCAAGCAGCAGCGCCGCCACAATCAGCGTCAGCCGCCTGGCCCTGCCCGGGGTTGGAGTGAAACGCCGGAACATGGTTGCCTCCTGCCGGCCGGTCTTGAGACCGGATGTTCGACAACCAAGTCTGGCGGCTGGCCGGGCCTGTGGTAATGCCTTGGAAGGGGGGGTGTGCGCGCCCCCCCTTCCAAGGCATGGGATTTCCGGGGTCCGACGTGGTGTTATGGACGTGTACAGGAATCGGGACTTGGACCGCATCTGTGGACACCCGGGGATTCGTAGCTGAAATGGGGGGCAATCGCCCATTTCAGCCCCATTCCTGCAAGCACTTCCGGTTCAGGGCTGGTTCCCGTCGGCGACTGCATCGGCCCCGTTTGAGCGGTGCATTGGGTGGGTGGACGGATGCGGGGCGGCGGTGCAAGGCCCCTATTGGAAAAGTGCAATTTGCACCTGGGAGGGATGAGCATGAGTCAGGACCAGGCCAGGACGGAGGGCAGCCCCGGCATTGCGCCCGGCGGCGTGGGCGACGGCGAAGTAGCCGACGGCGGCACGGTGCTTGGCGACTGGGTTGGCTCCGGCGATGCCGGAGTCGAGGATCCGGTGTCCGGCGGCGCGTTGGATGACGGCGTTGCGCCTAGCGCGGCCTTCGCCGAGGCGGCGGCCCAGGTGGTGGAGGATGTGTACGAGTTGCGGCTCACGGCGCTCCTGCACCAGTTGGTGCGGTCCCGGGGGTACAAGGGCGCGGGCCGGGTGCTGGGGGTGGACCCCAGGACGGTGACCGTCAGCTTGAAGGAGGGCATGTCCCGGCGGGTGCGGGAGCAGGTGGAGCGGATGCTGGTGGACAAGGACGGCGGGGCCCGGGACCGGCTGGAGGAGGCCGTGGCGGAATTGTCGGGGCATTTGAACGGGCTGAAGGGCCAAGTGGCCGGGCTGGAATCGGAACTGCGGGAGGGGATGAATGCCCTGGGGGAGACCCACGCCCAGGGAATGCGGCGGTTGGAGCAGCGGTTGGCCCGGAGTGAGAGCCGGGCGGGCGGTACAACGGGGTTGCCAGTTCCGGCGCCGGTGGCCAGCGCCCCGCCTCGACGGCGTTACCCCGACCTGGTAACCACGGACCCGGCCGAGGACGACGAGGACGTGTTCGCCGACGCCTGGGAACTGGTCGAGGAGTGGCGCGGGTTGTGGGACGGCCATCCCTCGCAGGGCAAGGGCCTGGCCTGGGTGAGCATCAGGCAGCGTCTTCTGGAACTGGAGGTGGCCATGCTGGAAGACCACGGGCTGACCTTGCCACCGGAGACGGAGCCGCTGCGGGGCCTGGACCGGGGGGCGCAGCTCAACTGGCGGGTGAAGGCGCTCCACGACATTCGGAAGCGGCGGGCCAGGCTGGAGTTGCTGGCCAGGCTGCGGCGGATGCTGAGCCTGTGGCTTTGGTTGAGGGCTTTGCGGACCGGGTTGCGGTCGGTAATGCGGCGGTGGCCCAGGTAGCTCACGGCGGCGCCGGTGGGGGTCCAGTGGTTTCTGCCTGAGTCGTGCGGGATTTCTGCCTGATTCCTGCCTGATTGCAGCAAGTGATTCAGCTGATTCGTCGCCCGGAGTCTTGTCAAGGGACTCACCGGGCTGGATACTGAATGCGTTGTCTGGCTTTACCAAGGTTTCCTCTGCCTAGAAACCTGGGGGCGTGATCCCTGCTCGCCCGGGCCTGCTCCGCGAGGATCGAGATATTTCTCCCCGGAGCGCCCGCGAGGGAATTGCTGCAGAGCGGAGTGACGTTTCCTTCGCCCGCAGCCGGTGAACCCTTCACCCACGGAAGCGCGCGGTGCGTTTCACCCGGAATCCCAACCCATAGCACGGAACCCTTCCCATCGAGGCGCCGGATGCGCTTCAGACGGTTTCCCCATCCAAGGCGGTGTCCCTGTCCCACGGACTTAATCAAGGAGGTGGCGGCTAGACCCAGGACGGTATCCCGTATTCCTTACCCCAAGGTCTCACTGCGGAGCGGCCCGGTCGCTTCGCATTCCCACACTGCGGTTGGAGCAGGCAATTGGCTCCGGCCGTTTCAACGCGACTGCGGCGCAACTGCTGAACACCGGCAGCGGCGCCGTGGGACTCTCACGCTCCGGTCGGCCAGCGAAAGCGGACCGGACGCTTAGTGTTGACTCGCAGTTTCCATCGGGCCGGTCGCCGATGATCCGGGTCCCGACGGGCTGCGTCTCTCTCCATTTACCCTTTCCCTGGCGTCCCGGCTGAATATCACCCTGGCCGGATTGCGCCTTTTTCAGCCCCCCAACCGGCGTTCTCCGTTGTGCTGTCAGACCCAGGGCGGAGTGCGTCCTGCGTCGGGGCGGACCCGTTTCCCAAAGTAGTTCACAAATTCAGGGAGGTGCGTATGAGCATCGGAGACAAACTCGAACAGTTCAAGGCCGTCGCGGTGGCGGTAATTGGTTTCATCAAGCGGCACCCGAGGGCGGCGATTGCGGCGGCGGTGGCCCTGCTCATCGTCGGGCCGCTGCTTACCGGTTCCGGCGGCGGGGCCTTCTTCCTCAACCTGGTGGGCTTGGGCATCGCCGCCCTGGTGGTAAGGCGGGTCATGCGGGCCAGCAACCGGCACAGGGCGGCGCAGGCTAGGCAGGCCAATTGCCGGTGTCATTGCCACCGGCAGCAACAGGCAGCGAATCGGCAACCTTAAGGAGGTGCTCCATGACGACGATTACCCTGGAATCCCCAGCATCTACGGTCCGGTTGGAGGAGTTGGTGGACCGGCTGCTGGCGACCTTGTTCCCGCTGGAAGATGAAACTGTGAAACCTACGCTCAGCCTGGTCAGAACGGTCCACGAGGCCCGGCGGCTCAGGCAGTCGGGCGACCTGAACGGGGCGCTGGCGGCGCTGGCAGACCTTGCCGCGGTCGGCGCCTCAGACGAACAGCTTCGTTGGCTCTACGCCGAGTGGCTGGACATCGCCCGGCGCCAGTTCGCCGGGGAGAACGCGGCGCTCTACAGCCCCGCCACCGGCAGAGCGGCAGTCTTGGTCCCCCCTAGCGACGATGGCTCCACCCTCGCGGTCGCCGCCGTGCTGGGGATGCGCTGGCCCGTCGGCAAGACGGTCTCCCGCCGCAGCCTGCGGGGGCTGAAACCGCTGGTCAAGGGAGGCGCGTCATGGTTGTAGCCAACAGGACCGTGGACATCGCTGAACTGAAAGCCCGCAACCCCCTGGGAGACATTGTGGAGGCCGCCGGGGTCGCGCTCCGGGGCAAGGGCCGAGTCAGGCAGGGCGTCTGCCCCTTTCATAAGGAAGGGGAAGGCAGCTTTACGGTGTACTCCGACTCGGAAAGGTTCTGGTGCTTCGGCTGCGGCGCCGGCGGCGACGTGCTGGACTTCGTGCAACGGACGGAGGGCCTCAACCTGCCCGAGGCCATCCGGCGGCTGGGCGATGGTTCCCCGCCTCTGACAACCGCTGTGGCCCGGCCGGCGGCAAGCCGTCAACCTGCTGCCCCGGCGATTTCTCACCGGGACCCCGCCTTGTTGACGGCAGCGGCGCGGTTCTACGCCGGGCTGCTGCTGAGCAGCCCAACGGCAGCGGACTACCTGGCCTCGCGGGGAATCGGGACGGACGCCGCCGCAAGGCTGGGCCTGGGCTACGCAGCGGGCAGCGGTCTGCGGGAATACCTGCAAGGTGCCGGGTTCACCAACCAACGGATTCGAGACTGTGGCTTGTTCTTGGAACGGGGCGGGGAGCGGTTCGCCGGAACCGTCACCGTTCCCGATGTGGCATCGGGTCGCGCACGGTGGCTTACCGGACGGGCGGTGCAACCCGACGCCAAGCCCCGCTTCCAGGCGTTGCCCGGCTTCAAGCCGGTGTTGGGCCTGGCCGCTCTCGGCCCGGCGCCGCCGTGGGTGGTCGTTACGGAAGGGGTATTTGACTGCCTGACGCTCACGGCGTGGGGCTATCCCGCCTGCGCCGCCCTAGGCACCCAGGGCCTGGACAGGGTGGTGGCGGCGCTGCGGGGCTGCCCCAGGGTGTTCCTGGCCTTCGACAACGACGATGCGGGCTGTGACGCCGCTCAGGTTCTAGGGCAACTGCTGGGCCGCCGCGCCGCCGTGGTCAACCTGCCCCTGGACATAGCCGACGTGGGCGAATTGGCGAAACATCCCCAAGGCCAACTCCTCTTCCAACGCCTGCTGGCGCTGGCCGCCCGCAACGCCCGCTAGTCCGCCCCTCGACCCTTCCTCTACCGGCCCGCCTTCCCCGGCGGGCCTTTCCATTTCCAACCAATCCCCAACTTAGTCCCCGGGGCCACCTCTGCCCATTTGCGACGGGACCAATCGTTCCGCTCACGGCTCTGCTTTAGAGCAGTCCGCGTCTCCGGCAACCCACAACACAACCGATAAGGAGCAACGTCATGTCCAACGAGAACGGCAACGGCAACCACCGCAACGGGAACAGCCCCAACGGGCAGGTCAACGTGAACGGCAATGGGGACTCCAACGGTCACCAGCGCAACGGACAGGTGCCGCCCAACGGCGTCGCCAAGAATGGGAACGGCAACCACAACGGCAACGGGCACCACGGCGCCGACTCCATCCCCGCCCACGACCTGCTGTGGGACTCCCTGCCCGGCAGCGTCACCGGCAAGCTGGCGCAGCCCCTGGACGCCAGCCTGGTCTCCCAGCGGCGGGGCCGGGGCAACCGGAGCTTCAGCTATGTCGAGGGCCGCACCGTCATCGACCAGGCCAACCGCATCTTCGGATTTGGCGGCTGGGGCCACGAGGTGGTCGGTGACGTGCTGCTGCGGGACCTGGACCAGGTGAATACCCAGACCGGCGAGGTCCGGCGCATCCGGGCCTACTCCGCCACGGTCAAGGTAACCGTCCCCGGAGCTCCGCCGCGCACCGACGTTGGGTTCCAGCCCGTGGCCGAGGAGACTGCGGAGGGGCACGAGACCGCGTTCAAGGGCGCGGTGACGGACGGTCTCAAGCGGGCGCTGCGAACCTTCGGCGCCCAGTTCGGCAATGCCCTCTATGGAGATGTGGCGGGCCAGCCGGCGGGCGGCGACGGGGACACATTGGCACCGGCCCTGCGCAAGACCCTGCTGGACCTGGGCGTCTCCCAGGGATTCGATGAGGAGCGGGTGCGGCAGGCGGTGCGGGGCCAGACGGGCAAGGACCTGGACGAGCTGCCCGCCTCGGAGCTCACGCCCCTGGTGGAGCGGGCCGCCCGCAAGGTGCAGCAGCGGCAGGACTCGGAGACCAACGGTGGTAACGGCGGCGAACAGTAGTCCGCGAGGCACACCCACAGTTACCCAGGCAATGGGGCCGTCTCCCTGTGGAGACGGCCCTGAATCTCATTTACGGGACAAGGAGGCAAGGCAATGACCGGAAACAGAATGCACACCCCCTGGGGCTATCCCCAGGACATCGAGGAGTTGGCCGAGGGAATCTGGCGGGTTTCCACCGCCGGCCACGGCGGGCTGAAACTGAGCAGGGAGCGGTGGGAGGAACTCCCCGACGTGGTGCGGGACTCTTTCCTCAATGAGACCTTCGCGGAAGAGGACTGCGAGGAGCCCATCGCCCGGACCCTGCTGGGCATCGGCGACGAGCGGGATCGGGAGTTCGCCCTCAAAGTGGCCCACTGCTTCGACCGCTACGCCCCGGCGCTGCCCTATCTTGCGAAAGCGGGAGGTGGGTGATGGCCGCCACGACGACGCGCCCCAGGCCCCGCAGCCTGCCCAGCGTGACGACCAAGCTGGCGACGGAGCTGGGCAACCTCTACGTCACCGTCTGCCTGGACGATGACGGCCAGCCCTTCGAGGTGTTCGGATCGCTCGGAAAAGCGGGAAGCCTCCAGCACGGTGTTACCGAGCTTGCCTGCCGGCTGGTCTCGCTGCACCTGCGCCGGGGAACTCCGCTCGATGAGATCGTGGACCAGTGCCAGGGCATTTCAGAGATGCAGCCCTGGCCCAACGTGATGGAGGACGGCAGCACGGTGTACGTCCGGGGATTGGGCGACGCCATTGCGTTGATCCTGCGGGGCCACCTGGAAACCCAGGCGGAGGTGAAGGAACCGGAACTCAAGCTGGCCGCCGACTGAACGGAATCTCGACCGGAAAGGCGCACGGGGCCGTCTCTCACGCGGGACAGCCCCGCTACTCATTTCAATTACAGGAGCGAGGAAATGACCACGACCATTGAGAACAAGACCGACGTGTACTCCCGGCCCAACGCCCGCTTCGGCGACGACGGGACGCTGGAAATCCGGGCCTCGGCGGTGGGCAACTGCCGCCGCGCCCTCTGGTACGAGGCCACCGGCCACCAGGTCACCAACCCCCGCGACGACGACTCCCTGACCATGCTGGAGGCGGGCAACGCCCTGGAGCCGGTGGTGCTGCGGGCCATGCAGCGGGCCGGCTGGGACATCACCCCCACCGACCGGGACAACCCCAGGATGGTCTCCCTGCGCCTCGGTCCCACGCTGGCGGTCAGCGGCCACGTGGACGCCGCCGGCGTCGCGCCCATCTTCGGCCTCGAACCCAGCATCGTCGAGGTCAAGACCCGGGGGCCGGAAGCCTACAAGAAGTGGCGGACGCTGGGCGCCGAGCGCAGCCACCCCGAGTCGGTGTGGCAGGCGGCCTTCTACACCTACGGGGCCTTCGAGGAAGCCCGGGACCTGGTGATCGCCACCCTGGACACCGGCAACCGCGTCTGGGACTACGAGGTGATACCGGCCCGGCGGGTGGAGCGGGCCTTCGACCAAGCCTGCGCCCGGCTGGGCGAACTGGCGGCCCACCACCTGGTCAACGGCCCGGACCCCTATGTCCTGCCGGAGCGGGACTTCACCGCCGACGACTGGCAGTGTAAGCGCTGCCCCTTCCTCAACGCCTGCCTGCCCGGATCGGCGGCGGTGGAGGAAGCGGAGGATGAACCCGCCGTTGACGCCGGGCTGGTTACCGACGATGAGGCTCAAGCCGCCTTGCGGGAGTACGAGCAGGCCCAGGAGATGCTGAAGGCCATCGAGGAGGACAAGGCTTGGGCGCTGGGGATGCTGCGGACCTGGCTCAAGCAGCAGGGCAAGGAGAAGGCCAGGCTGGAGGGGCGGGAGAAGACCCGCACCGTGGGGAAGGTGAAAAGCACCAGGTACAACGTCAACCACAAGCGGCTGAACGCTCTCCTGGACCCGGAGACCAGGGCCACCATCGTTACCGAGAACGTCTCCGAGTACCTGCGGGTCAGCTAGGCAACCGTGACGCTCTCTGACCGGAGCGCGGCCACGGGGCCGTTCCTTTCTAAAGGAAGGGTCGGCCCCGCTACGGCAACCCGAATTTACAACTCAATGGAGGGACAGTCATGGCCAAGACCATCAACAAGGTGGAACTCCTGGGCCGGGTCGGAAGCGACCCTGAGATGAAGTACACGGCGTCGGGCATCGCCGTCACCCAGTTGCGCCTGGCCACCGACCGGGTGCGCAAGGGCGGCGAGGCCGAGACCGACTGGCACAGCGTCGTGGTTTGGGACAAGCTCGCCGACGCGGTTGCCAACTACGTCGAGAAGGGCCAGAGGATCTACGTGGCGGGCCGCCTGGTGCAGAACTCCTGGACCGCCGACGACGGCCAGCGGCGTTACCGCACCGAGATTCACGCCCAGGACGTGGTGTTCCTGGACTCCGCCCGCAACGGCAACGGCGGTGGCAATGGCTCAAGCCACCAGGCCGACGCCGGCAACGGTGTCAACACCGGCGCCTACCACCAGCCCGGCGACGAGGACTCCCCCTTCTAGCCCATCGATAGACCTCCGACGCCCACTCCAAGGTGCTACACGGGGCCGCTGCCTGCTGACAGGTGGCGGCCCCGCTTCCGTTTCCAGACTCATCGCAAAGGGAGTGAACCATGCCCAGGAAGAAGCAAGCCAAGCAGGACGAACTGCCCCTGTCCATCCCCGAACCCGCCGTTCCCTCCACGCCGGAGGGCGAGGCAG
>VXOI01000199.1 GCA_009840175.1 Chloroflexota bacterium
CCGGGGGAGGGTTAGGGTGGGGGCGTACCCCGGTCTATAAATCCTCTCTTAGTCGTCAGTTGCCAGGGCGGGTTCTCTTTCAATGGGCCGCCCGTCCTGTACATCGGTGTGACTCAACCCCTGCATATTGGCGTGCCACTGCCGCCAGAATCCTCGCATCTGGAGCTCGTCGGTGGACTGTGGGCTGGTGTTCAGCATTCCCCGGGAAATGTCGGACCATTCGTTTTCCGTGGCCTTGAAACCGATCTGGCACGACTCCAGGGCCTCCACGTCGTCGGGGGTGGCGAAACCGCCCGGCCCCAGGAAGGTCAGGAAGCTGTCCAGACGGGTGGCCAGCATGGCGTCCGATTCTTCCTTCGGAACAAGATGCCAGGCTGTTACTGCCATATTGTCCGGGGCCAGAGGCTCGAAATACCGGATGGTGATGGCCATGATGTCGTTGATGACCAGGTTGGGATAGATGATCAGGTTCCGGGAGGTGTCAGCCATCCGGTAGGTGCGCTCTTCTCCGTATTTCTCCACCAGCCGCTGGCGGACTCGCCCCATCGGTTCCCTGGCATCTTCGCCGTACAGCGGGTGCCAGTGGGCGATGGGACGGCCGTTCCGCGCTGCGGTCTCGATGACGCAGTGCCCGTTGCCCAAGGCCCTGGCAGCGCCGGGAATCCGTGTCGCCATCGTCTCTCCGCTGTCGTCGGTTCCGAGACTGCTGATGTAGTCCAGGTACGTCTGGTGAGTCGGGATCAAGTGATACCCATCAAGGCTGTTTTCCACCAGCAGCTTCCAGTTGGCCTTCATGGTATACTTGTTGGAGCCGGCGACCACCCGCATCCCCTCCTCGGACTGGTCCACGATCAGATCAAGGTACTCCCTGGCCCCCGCCAGGTAAGTTACCAGGTCTTCAACATACGGATTGAAGCTCACGAAGACGAAACCCCGGTAGCTTTCGACCCTAGGCGGTTCCTTCAGGCCCAGCTCGCCCCGTTGCCAGCCGGGACCGTAGGCATCCTCGCCTGGGACTCCGATCAGCTCTCCGTTGGTGTTGAAAGTCCAGGCGTGGTAGAAGCATTGCAGGACTTCGGCGTTCCCCTCGTCGCGTCGGCAGATAAGAGCGCCCCGGTGAGGGCAGGTGTTGAGGAACACCCGAACTTCGCCGTCCTTCCCTCGGGCGAAGAAAAGGGGACGGCCGGCCACCGTGCGGCGCCGGTAGTCCCCGGGCTTCTCCACTTCCGACTCATGCCCCAGGTAGATCCAGCAACGGTTGAAGATCTGTTCCCGCTCCCGCTGGAACAGATCGGCAGAGGTCATGGACGACCGGTGTACCCGGAAAATCCCCCTTTCGCGGTCGTCTATGACCAGGTCTTTCGTCTCCATAGCATCACCCGTATTCCCCGGAGCCGGTTCCAAGCTGCCGTTAGCCTAGTGTCCTTCTCCGGGGCTGTCAACAAGCGGTTCAGAACCTTGTGGAGAAGTCTCAGGCCCCATTGACAGAACCCTGCTGTTGCCTGTCTTATAGGCTGTGGTTGAACATCCACGAACACATTCACTGAATAAGGGCATCGAGGCGGGCCGAATATGGGTCAGATGGACGGAATGGTCGCCATCGTCACCGGCGCCAGCCGGGGACTGGGACGTGCCATAGCAAAAGAGTACGCCAGGGAAGGCGCAAGCGTGGTCATTTGCGCCCGCAGCCAGTCTCCGACCGGCTTGGCTGGAACCCTCGAAGAGACGGCCAGAGACATCAGGAACGCCGGCGGGGATGTCCTTGCCGTCTCCTGCGATGTGACTGATGAGTCGCAAGTCAATGAGATGGTCCGTCAGGCTGTGGAACGCTACGGCAGGATTGACGCGCTGTTCAATAACGCCGGACAAATGGTCCTGGGAGAGTCAATCATGGAGATTGATGCGGCCCGCTGGGACCAGGTCATACGGATTAATGTGAACGGCCCCTATAATTGTAGCCGGGCAGTGCTTCCGGTAATGATGGAGCAGCGGCGGGGCAGCATAATCAACCTCGGTTCCAGGATGGCTACCGACCCCGCACAGGGCGGGGGCGTTCTCTACAGCGCCAGCAAGGCGGCGGTGCACATGTTCAGCTACTGCCTGGCCGACGAAGTGCGCGACTACAACATCGCGGTCAACATTCTCAGCCCCGGCCCTCTGCGGAGTGAGGGTTCCGCAGCGATCCCGTGGACGCAACGCGACTGGCACCTGAGAGTAGACCCCAGCGCGGTCGGTCCCTGCGCCGTGTACCTCTCCTTGCAGGACGCCAGCGCCTTCACCGGGCAACTGGCGGCCCGCTTTGACTTTGGCGCCACCTGGGGGCCGGGCATCGGGTGATGACCGCGTTCAGCGTCTGGTGAATGTGCAGCCTGACTGGAGACCTTTCACGGTCAGACGGGCTTGTTCGCCACGAAGAGCGCCCAGCCGATGTTGCCCGCGTTGGCCGAGTCTACCCAGAAGGTCAGGGACTCCACGGTGCGTTCGATGGTTTCGGCCCCGATCCGAGGCAATAGCGCCTCACGGTTTTCCAGAAGCCCGTCCCGCACCCAGGCATAGGAGGGGGCTACATTCCGGGACCAGTCTTCCTCCCGGATGACCTGGAGGCCCAAACTGGACAGGCCCTCGCGGTAGTCCTCTATGTCCCAGATGTCCGGCGACTTTACGCGGTCATATATTATTGTCCGGTCCTCCTCCGGTGTGTCCCGGCGAACCAGGATGTCGGAAAAGACAAGAGTGCCGCCCGGCTTCAGCACCCGGCGACACTCAGACAGCACCGCCATTTTGTCCACCGCGTGAAGGAACGCATCCTGGCTCCAGACCACGTCATAGGAACCGTCGGGGTATTCCAGGCGATGAAAGTCCCCGTACTCGAAGGAAAGCAGATGGCCCAGCCCGGCCTCTTCGCTCCTGCTTCGGGCCAGTTCCAACTCCTTCTCGCTGATGTTGGTGCCGGTCACGCTGCAACCGAAGTTGGCGGCCAGGTATCGGGCGGCGGAGCCATAGCCACAGCCCAGGTCCAAAACGCGCACGTCCGCCCCCAGCGTAACGGAGCCGGCCATGAGTTCGTTGGTGTGTTGCTTGGCCTCCAGTTGGTGACATTCCTCGCCGCAATAGACCCCAAGGTGTATGTTGTCGCCCCAGATACTCCGGTAAATCTCGTCAGCCGGGCCGTCGTAGTAGGCTTGGGTAGTGGAGACGATGGAAGCTATATCTCTATCGGTCACAGGGAATAACTCCTTTCATTGCCGGTTCCGGTGATCGGAATTGGAGCGGCTCTAAAGGGCCTCTGCGCTGGGAGTCTGTCACTGGGATATGCTTGCCTGCCAGCCCCTGCTTATAATACCCGTGTGTCAAGGGCCTGCCGGAAGGGCGACCGCCCACTGCAACATTCCCAGGGTCCGTCTCCCCGGGCCACACGTCAAGTCATGCCCTTTCAGGCTAAAGGAGGAGATATGCCAGTGTTGAAGATTGAAGGCGTAACCCACTGGTCTATTCCCGTGAATGACCTCAACGAAGCGGAAGAATTTTACGGAGAGCTGCTGGGACTGACGGCCAAGGGCAGGCTGGGTAACAATACCATGTCCTGCTTCAACGTCGGAGACCATAACATACTGCTGTGCGAGCGCTCCAGCCCTGTAGACGGAACCCTGTCGGAGGACGGGGGCGCGCACCATTCCTTCACCGTATCGTCTGAGACATTCAACGAGGCGTGCCGGGTGTTTCACCAGAGAGAAGTCAAGATTGACCACTTGACCTACCGCGCTCGCGGGTTCTTTACCGGGCGGGAACTGTACTTCTACGATCCCAGCGGCAACCGGCTGGAACTCAGGGACCCGGTATGGAGCGAAGGGATGCCGGAGCCTTCTTTCGAGGAGCTGGCGACCGCCTAGCTGGGGTCTGGCCACGCTTCTCCTTGCCAATCGCGCCGATTCTGGCTCCGAAATCGTCTGCGGGATGAACACCCGCAAGTTTGCGCCTCGCCTCCGAGGAGGTTCGCTTATGCAGTCAGCCGATCTGAACCTTACCACCATAGTAACAGGACACCAACGGTTCCTATTCGTCAAGCTACCGGCAGGGGATGCGGATGCTGGCCTTGCCGATGCCATAGGACGACTCGGCGAGGGTATGGAGAATATGCACTACGCGGACGGGCCGCCGTCGGCGGAGGCGTTCCGTCGCGGGCGGTTCCAGATTCTGAAGGCCGAGCCGGGCCTGAGCCGTGAGCAGGACCTCTCCCACCCGGCGGTGATGGATGCCGATGGCCTGATACGGCTGGAGGCGGAGGATGCCGAGCCGCTTCTGGAGTACGAGGAAGGACTGCGGGCGCTGCTGAATCCGGCGGGCGGCAGCGTGGAGACACTGTCCGGCGTACAGAGGCCGCGGAGCTATACCAGCCACGCCATGACTCAATACGCCTACACCCGCGCCCAGCAGCCCGGCCCTGGCAGCGTTCATCCCTTTGGCGTGGTGACTCCGATGAACAAGAACGCCGAATGGTGGGATATGGACTGGATGCACCGGGAAAGCTTCTTTCTGCCCAGGTACGACGCGAAGGAAAATATGGTTGCGAAGGGCCACGCATTGGCGGCGGACGCAGGCATCGCCTGCATCACCCGGCGGCTGGTGCACGCCCCCGAAGGATACGGCCCTTCGGCAAGCTCGGGCGAAGGAAACTATGACTTCGTGGGGTACTTCGAGTTCGCCGAAGCCGATGCGTCTACGTTCAGCGCGGTGATGGCGGCCCTGCGGGATACCGAGCAGAACCCGGAGTGGGCCTACGTCAGCGAAGGCCCGGAGTGGTGGGGCAGAAGGGTCGGAGAACCCGCGGAACTATGGACGGCCTGAGGGTGAATTGTGGCGGAGGGAATGGGATTCGAACCCATGAACCCGCTTTTAACGGGTTAAGCGCTTAGCAGGCGCCCGCACTAGGCCTCTATGCGATCCCTCCGGGTACATTCAATGGTAACAAATGCTTCCAGCCCGCGACAAGGGCGGATATAAGCTCCGGCCTGCTTCCGGGTTCCTGCTGCACTTGCCATGCCCCGTGGTGTCCGGCGCCAGGCTGCGTGCGGGAGCCTAGCGGTTGCGGCGGCTCTGGCGGCGGCGGCGGCGGGCGGCGCGCTGGGCGGCCAGCCTCTCTTTCTGAGCCTTGGAGCGGAAGAAACGGCGGTCTTTCAGCTCCCGAAGGATGCCGGAGTGCTGAACCGACGCCCGAAAGCGGTTTACCAGGCTCTCAGGGCCTTCGCCCTCGCGGGGGGTAACGTAAGCCATGCAATGCTCCTTGTCCCTTATGTATATCGAATGTTGCCGGTAATTTACCACAGGGCCAATTGACGGGCAACGGAATCGGCGCTGATAAATGCGTCAATACGAAGAATGACGGAAACGCCAGCGGGACGTTCGGAAAGATGGAGCGGGCGATGGGATTCGAACCCACGACGTCTTGCTTGGGAAGCAAGCACTCTACCACTGAGTTACACCCGCTCGTGGCGGCGGAGCCGTTTCCTAATATATTACAGACGGCCTGGAATAGCAAAGCCCACCACGCCACCGCCGGCGACTATTCTTCGCCTTCCAGTTCCGCCATGCGGCTCTCATGCACGTTGACCCAGTACTCGGCCCACTCCACGCGGGTGTCAGCTTCGCTCTTGCCTGAGACGTAGGCGGGAGAGACCAGCGGCAGTGCCCGCTCCACCTTCAGGAGCACGTAGGCCCGTGCCGGTAGCTGGACCTGGTGCACACCCCGCGTACCCGTGTCGAAGGCGTGGCATATTTCGTCGAACAGCGCCTCGCCCTTCTCGACGATGCGGACGGTTCCCTTGAAGCGGTAGCCCTTGCGGGAATACACGTCCACCACGTTCAGTTCCAGAACCGGACTGTGACGCAGGTTCTCCATCGTGGTCGGCGAGGCCAGGTCGGCGAATACCAGATGGTCGTCGTCCCACACGGCAGTCGTGCCCTTGGGCGAGAGGTTGGGGGAGCCGTCGGGGCAGACGGTGGCGACGAACCCGAACCGCTGCTGCCGGACTACCCGCTGCATGTCGTCGTTTAGAATGCCCATGATTCCTTCCTCAATCCATTGAATTTCCAATCGGCGGCTGAGCGACGATTTTAGAACCAGACTGATGCCCGCTCCGCGATCATGATGGCGGTGGCGTTGGTGTTGGCGCGGACGACGTTGGGGGCCACGGACAGGTCAACCACGCGCAGGCCCTGGACGCCGCGCACCCGGCAGCGCTGGTCCACCACCGCCATCGGGTCGCCGTCGGGGCCCATGCGGGCCGAACCACAGGTGTGGAAGGTGGTGCCGATGTTCTCGTGCAGCCAGGTGTCCAGCGATTCGTCGGACTCCAGGTCGGCGTCGGAGGGGAAGGCCAGGCCGCTGACCAGCGAGCGGAACTGGTCGTGTTCCAGCAGACTGGCGCAGAGTCGGATACCCTCCCGCATCCGGCGAACGTCGAACTCGTCTTCCAGGTAACGGTAGTCAATGCGCGGGCCGTCGGCGGGGTTGGTGGACGCTAGGGTCAACTCGCCGGCGCTTTCGGCCAGCTCCAGGATGACGGTGAAGTGCAGCGTGCGCCCGTTGCGCATACGACTGGCCCCGGCGATGGGGTCGCCCCCGCCCTCGCCACTGTAAGACGTCAGCGTTATCTGCATATCATTTCGCAGGTCCGACCCTTCGGCGGTGTAGCGCAGGCCAGTCTGGATGCGTGGCACGTCCTCCGACAGCGCCACGCCCTCGCGGGGTTCCACTTCCACCAGCGCCATGGGGTGGTCGCGCAGGTTCTTGCCCACGCCGGGCGAGTCCAGCACTACGGGAACGCCCATCTCCCGCAGATGGTCAGCCGGGCCGACGCCCGACAGCAGCAGCAGTTGGGGCGACGCCAGGCCCCCGGCGCACAGCACAATCTCCTCGCCTTCGACGGTGAACACATCGCCGCCGCTTTCCACCTCCACACCAACAGCCTTTGTTCCCTCGAACAGCACCCGCCGTGCCGCTACGTTGCCGCGCACCGTCAGATTGAGGCGGTGGCGCGCCGCGTTCAGGTAGGATAAAGCGGCGCTCATGCGGATGTTGTTGGGGTTGTTCATCGGCACTGCGCCGGTGCCGGTGGTCTCCGGGTTGTTCATATCCGGGTCGTAGGGATAGCCAGCGTCCAGCGTGGACTGGTGGAAGGCCTCATAGACCGGCAGCCAGTCGCTGCGCGCCACGCGGCGCACCGGGATGGGGCCGTCGGAGCCGTGGAAGTCGTCGCGCACGTCCATGTCGGTTTCCAGCTTGCGGAAGAAGGGCAGGACGTTGACGTAGCTCCACTCGGTGTTGCCCGCATCGGCCCAGGAGTCGTAGTCCTCGGGCAGCCCGCGCAGGAACACTTGGCCGTTGACCGAGCCGGAGCCGCCGATGACCTTGCCCCGCGCGATGTCCATAGGACGGGACGACCGGGCGCTGCCGGTGGCCTGATACGACCAGTTGAAGGGCGAGTCCAACTCCGACGCGCCGTTGTTGTAGCCGTACTTGATTTCGTCGGGCAGCAGCTCGAAGTCCGGGTAGTCCGGCCCGGCCTCCAGCAGCAGCACCGAGCGGTTGGGGTCTTCCGACAACCGGGCGGCCAGTGTGCAGCCAGCGGAGCCGCCGCCGACTATGACAACGTCGTACTTCATGGGTTTCTCCGTATTCGAAGATTCTCCCCTAGTTCGCAGCGGCGGCGGCCTGACCAAGCAAGCGCATGGTGCGGTCCACAGACGCGGCGGTATCGGAGCCTGCGGATATGGGCGAGGCCAGCACTTCTGTCGCGCCCAGGTCGAAGAGACGCTGGACGCCCTCGGCGCACTTCTCCTCGTCGCCCCATATGACTGCGCCGTCAATCATGCCGTCGCTCCACACACCCTCGGTGGCCTCCGGGTACCCTGCCGCCACCAGCATTCGCTGGTAGTAAGGCAGGCGGGGGTTCATCACCTGCTGGCGCACGGCGGCGCGGACCTCCTCGGCGTCGTCGTGGACGCACACGGGGGCGTGGGCTATCAGCGGGGGCGTTTCCCGTCCGGCCCGTTGCGCTCCGGCCTGCATCGCGGGCAGAGCTACATCGTGCAGGTACTGGCCGGGGCAGATCCAGCTTATGGCTCCGTCGGACTCCTCGCCGCACAGCTCGAAGGAACCCTTGCGGAGGGCCGACGCCATGATTTCGATGTCCACCGGCTCCGGGATGCCGTCGTGGGCGGTGTAGTGGTCGCCGTCGAAGTCCACCCGGCCGCCTTGCAGGATGGCCTTCAGGATTTGCAGATACTCGCGCAGGTGGGCCAGCGGCTCGTTGAACTCGATGCCCATGGCCTCGATGGTGGGCCGGTGGCTGGGGCCGACGCCCAAGCGGAAGCGGCCGGGGGCGAGCTGGGCCACAATCTGCGCCTGCTGGGCCATCACCAGCGGATGGCGCGGGTAGGTGGGGACGATGGACGTTCCCATCTTGATGTTCTCGGTCAGCCCGGCGGTGGCCGCGAAGGCCGTCATGCTGTCGGGCCGGGCGCCGCCGGTGGTCATCCAGGCGGCGTGGATGCCCAGCTCCTCCGCCCGCAGGATCATCGCCTGTATCTCGCGGATTCCTGCGCCGCCAACCGCGACGCCTACCAGCTTATCGGACATAACTGCCACTCCTTAGTCTATAAGGATATGTATTTCCCGCCCTTGGCCGGAGCAAAACACAACCGGATTTCGTTGAACCGATGATGAGTTAGACTAAGCCTAATCCGGCTGCAAGACAAGGGGAGCGGCTTCACTTACATGGATGTACGGGATGGACAGGATTGGGCTTGCCGCCAACTGCGGTATTGACCGTTAGTCTTGTGCCGAATTCCGTTGATGTGGTTCAGAACAGCTCGGAGCTGGCGATTTCCGCTCCCTCGCGCATGGCCCGGAGCTTGAGCCAGACGATGCCCGCGTCCACCCGGTTCGACCCTGCGGAGGTGTCGAAGCCGCAGTCGGTGCCTGCCAGCACGCGGGTTGGGTCGCCTCCCGCGGCGGCCACGGCCTGGTGCAGCCGGTCGGCCACGAGGCGGGGGTGCTCAACGTAGTTGGTCTTGGTGTCTATGACGCCGGCCACCAGCATCATGCCGTCGGGCAGCGGTCGGTCGCGGTAGACTCGGTGCTCGTGGGCGTGGCGAGGGTTGGACATCTCCATCACCAGCGCCCCGACTTTGGCCTCGTAGAGAAGATCAACGATGTCCTCCAGCGGCACGTCGTAGTGGTGCGGCCCCTCGCTGTTGCCCCAGCAGACGTGCAGCCGCACACTCTCGCGAGGGATGTTGGTCAGCGCGTGGTTGATGGCGCGAATGTGCAGGGCCACCACGTCCTGAAAGGCCTCCAGTGGCTCGTCCTGGTAGGAAACGTGGCGCTCCATGGCGAGGTCGGGGCAGTCGAGTTGCAGCGTCAGGCCGTGGGATACGATGGTCTCGTACTCCTTGCGCAGCTCCCCGGCCAGGGCGAAGACGTAGTCTTCATGGCTGTCGTAGTAGCGGTTGCCCATGGTCAGCGCGACGATGCCGGGCGAGGCGGCGGTCATAAACAGCTCTTCCGGCTGGCTGTCGGCGGCGTTGACGACATCCAGGAACTGACGGCATTCATGCTCGACCATCTCCAGCCGCTCGTAGTTCAGGGGGCCGACGCAGGTGGGGACGTCGCGCATCAACTGCACCACGCGAGGGCGTGCTACGGAGGGAAACTCGTTCTGATCGCGGTGGCCGCGTCGAGTCCAGGTTCCGCCGAAGCCGGACATACGTTGCGTGACATAGGTGGAGAAGCTGACGCGGGACTGCTCGCCGTTGTTGATGACGTCAACGCCCGCTGCTATTTGTGATGCGACCACTCCGGCGGTGGCGTCTCGGGAGGTGGCATCCAGAGCTGACTCGTCCACCGCCTCGCCCTGCGCCACTGATCCCAGCATTTCCACCAGTGCCTGGGGCCGGGGAAGGCTGCCTGTGTGGGTGGTCAGGATGCGCGATTCGCTGCGTTTCATTGCCCCGTTCTCCAAAGGTGCGGAATATCGAAAATATAGGGGCGCACGGCTGTGCGCCCCTGCTGTACTGCGATTGTCCGGTTAGTGCTACTTCCCTGTCTTGATGAAGTCGCAGAGCTTCTCGGCAATCATGATGGTGGTGGCGTTGGTGTTGGCGCGGATGCAGTCGGGCATTACCGAAGCGTCGGCGACGCGCAGACCCTCCACGCCCTTGACCTTGAGGTACTGGTCTACAACGGTCATGGGGTCGCTGTCCGGGCCCATCTTGCAGGTGCCGGAGATGTGGTGGGACGTGCCGGTGTTGCGGCGCAGCCAGCCGTTGAGGGCCTCGTCCGTGGCCAGTTCCTCGTCGGTGGGCGTTACGCGATCCTCCAGTATGCCCTGGTACATGGACTGTTCGGCGACGCGGACGCCGAGACGGATGCCGTCGCGCATCCGGCGCAGGTCTTCCTCTTCCTGGTAGTAGTTGTAGTTGATGAAGGGCTGGACATGTGGGTCGGTGGTCTGGAGAGTCAGCTCGCCCTGTCCCATTGCCAACTGGAGACTGGCGTTCATCCCGATGTAGTTGCTGTCGTCGTCAATTTCCACCTGCGCCGGACGATGTTCGCTGGTCATCAGCATCGGCTGAAGCTGCATATCGTTGCGCAGGCTGGAGTCGGTGGCGGTGTAGCGCATACCGACCTGGGTCATCGGGGCCTGCACATCAGGTCGCTCACCCGTCGCGCGGTATAGCACCGCCGCCGAGGGGTGGTCCCGCAGATTCTTGCCCACGCCCGGTGAGTCGTGCACCACCGCGATTCCGAAGCTGCCAAGGTGGTCGGCTGGCCCGACGCCGGAGAGCATCAGCAGTTGGGGAGACGCCACCGCGCCGCTGCAAACGATGATCTGGTCGCCCTCGACGGTGAACATCTCGCCGCCGCTCTCGGCCTCGACGCCAACTGCCTGCTTGCCCTGGAACAGCACCCGGTGAGCGGTGACGCTGCCCCGGATGGTGAGGTTGAGCCGGTGGCGGGCGATGTCGAGATAGTTGAGGGCGTTGCTCATGCGGACGCCGTCTATGGTGTTGCGGGCGCGGGGCGAGACTCCGGTGGACTCGGGGTCGTTCTGGTCTTCGTGGACGGGGTAGCCCTCGGCGACGCAGGCTTGCTCGAAGGCGACGGCGTGGGGCAGCCACTCCGTTCGAGGATAGCGCCGCACCGGGACCGGGCCATCGTTGCCGTGGATGTCACCGCCGCCGAAGTCGAGGTCGGTCTCCATCTTGTTGAAGTAGGGCAGGCACTGGGTGAACCCCCACTCGTCGTTGCCCCACTCGGCCCAGCGGTCGTAGTCCTCGGGGATGCCGCGCAGCAGCACTTGGCCGTTGATGGCGCTGGAGCCGCCAGTGGCCCGGCCTCGGGGAATCTCCAGGTCGGGCAGGTCGGAAGTCATGTGGCCGCGGTAGGCCCAGCTATGGGGGCCGTAGGCCGAAAGCCAGACGTTGTTGCCCAGCTTGAGGTCATCGGGGAGTGTTTCAAACACGGGATAGTCCGGCCCGGCCTCCAGCAGCAGCACCGTAACCTCCGGGTCTTCCGACAGCCGGGACGCCATCACACAACCCGCCGAGCCTCCTCCGACTATGATGTAGCTGTATTTCATCGTATACCTCTTCGTGTCTTTGATTGCAAAAGCGCAAAGGTTTTATATCTCATACCTGAACATAAAGCGCAAATGAGGCAAATGCAACCCGGACATTCACAGGCCCGCCGTCAGCCCCTTGGTCTGGGGCAGACTGCCGGTGTGGGTGGTTAGGGATGTATGTCTCGTGTGTTTCGTGATGTCTATTCCTGCTCTCTCGGCCAGATAGCGATGCACAACTCGGCCATCCGCCTACTACGGTTGATGATGTCTTGCTCTGTGAACTCTGTCTGCTGTGGGCTCAATATACTTTGGGTTAGCAGTATGTCCCTTCCGCGTCTTTCAAGCGCTTCCTGTTTATCTTCCCACGCTGATTCCCGCTCTCGCTTGGTCAGATTGGTATTGACAAGAGTAAAATTACCTAATTGCTTGACGTTTCTGTTGCGGCGCTCCAGACGAACAGATGTTGGCCGTCCTTCTATTGGATAGTTGGTCAAGCCGATTTCTCCATCTGGTATCAAGATGGCTGTCTGAAATCCAGTACTAGCG
>VXOI01000209.1 GCA_009840175.1 Chloroflexota bacterium
GACCTGACTGCTAATGTCGGTCATTCCTCTTGACATTCGAGACAGTTGCTATCGGCAGGAGCCGTCATGGCGCCGTTCTACATGGTCTTGCTCATCAGGCGCAAACGCGCCCGGCGACAGTCCCGCCAAGCGGCCGAACCCGTGCAGAAATAACGGCGAAAACCGCCTGACATCACAGGCTGCGATGAAAGACCTACCGGAAATGCTGGTCGGCCCCAGCCGTGGCATCGGGCCGCTCCATGCGGTAGCCTACGCGAGGCTCGGCGAAGATGTACTGGGGGTTGTCCGCGTCCTCGCCCAGCTTGCGCCGCAGCCGCATCAGGTGAGTGCGGATCGTCCGGGGAGTTTCGGCCTCGGTCTTGCCCCACACCCGTTGCAGCAGGTGCTGGTGGGTCAGCACCCGCCCGGCGTGGACCGAGAGTTCCCGCAGGAACTCGTACTCGATGGCCGTGAGGCGCACCGGCTGGCCGGCAACGCTCACCATCCGCTGGGCGTAGTCGATGGTCAGATCCCCCCGCACGTAGGGTTCCGAGGGCGCCATCCGGGCCGGGCCGGTGCGCCGCCGCAGGGCCGCCCGCACCCGGGCCGCCAGCTCCGTGGGCGAGAAGGGCTTGACGATGTAGTCGTCGGCGCCCATCTCGAAGGCCCGGGCAATCACCCGGTCTTGCCCGTAGCCGGACAGGAAGATCACCGGCACGTCGGCGATGCGGAGGATGTCCTGCATCAGCTCGATGCCGTCGGTCCCGGGCAGGACCAGGTCCAAAAGGACCAGGCGGGGCTGCTCCCTCTCCGTCAGTTTCAGGGCCTCCTGCGGGTCGCCGGTGGCGGTCACCTGATAGCCCGCCTCGGTGAGGGCGTCCCGCACGAAGCGCAGGGCCTGGGCGTCGTCGTCCACCGCCAGCACCCGGGCCGGCTGGCGTCCGCTCTGCTCACGTTCAGCAACCCTGGCGACATCCTCGGCCGCTGGCAGGGTGAAGGTGAAGGTGGCGCCCCGGCCCGGGCCGTCGCTCTCGGCCCGGATGCGGCCCCCGTGGGCCTCGACGATGCCCTTGCAGACTGCCAGCCCCAGGCCGGCTCCCACGCCGTCCCGCTGATCGCCCTCGGCGCGGAAAAACCGGCGGAAGAGGTAGGGCAGCCGCTCGGCGGACACCCCTACACCGTCGTCGGCCACGGAGATGACCACGTGGACCCCTTCTATTGCCGCGCTCACCCGGATTACGGAGGACTCCGGGGAGTGGCGGGCCGCGTTGCTCAGCAGGTTGGTCAGCACCTGCTCCACGCGCCGCCGGTCCGCCAGCACCCGGGGCAGGTCCGGCCGCAGGTCGATGCGGACATTGCTCCGGCCCCCACCGCTCTGGAAGAGGCCCACGGCCCGGTCCACCAGCACCGCCGCATCCGAGGGTTCCGGGGAGACCGACAGCACGCCGGCGTCAATCCTTGCCGCGTCCAGCAGTTCCCCGATCAGGTCCAGGATGTGGTCGGCCTGGTTGTCGATGATGCGCAGGAACTGCTGGCTCTCGGCGGCGTCCAGGGTTGACGGGGTGCGCAGAAGGGCGGCGGCAGAACCCTTGATGGAGGTCAGCGGCGCTCTCAGCTCGTGGCTCACCGTGCCCAGGAACTCGGCCCGCTGCCGCTCGATCTCCTCCAGGGGCGTCAGGTCCTGGAGGGTGACCACAACTGTTTCGATGATACCCTCATCCGACAGTATGGGCGTGGCGTTGATCAGGGTGGTGACGCTGCGCCCGTCGGGTACGGAGATGACGATCTCCTCGGCCCGCACCGTCTCGCCGGTGCTGAGGGCGCGGGCCAGGGGGAACTCGCTGAGGGATATCTCCCTCCCGTCGGCCCGCCGGAAGCTCACCACGTCCAGCAACTGCTCGGCCGACTGGTCCGGGTCCCGCAGGCCGTCCACGATCCGCCGGGCCTCCCGGTTCAGGGACAAGGGCCCGCCGGTTGTGGCGTCGAAGACCGCCACACCCACCGGGGAGGTGTTGACCAGTGTCTCCAGGTATTCCCGGCCCCGCCGTTCTTCCCGGTAGCGCAGCGCGTTGGCGATGGCCAGGGCCGCTTGGGATGCGAACAGCGCCAGGGTCTCCTCGTCGTCCTGGGTGAACTCGCCACCGCCTTCCTTGCCCGCCAGGTAGATGTCGCCGACGTGGCGGCCCAGGAGACGTATGGGGGTCCTCAGGAAGGCCCCCACCGGTCCTAGAGGCGGGCCGATGTCCGGTAGGCCCGCCGCCCTGGTGTAGGCTGAGAAGTCGGCCACCCGCAGCGGCTCCGGCAGTTGGCCCAGGTGGACGAAGAACTCCAGACCGCCGGGCAACTCCAGCACCAGCCGGTGCTCCTCCGGGGTCAGGCCGGAGGTGACGAACTCCCAGAGCTGGCCTCTTTCGTCCAGGGCGGTGAGGCCGGCCGTGCCGGCCCCGGTCAGGGAGCGGGCGCCGTCCACCACGCCCTGCAGCACGGCGCCGGGGTCCAGGTCCCCGGTGATGCGTAGGCTGGCCTCACTCAGGCGGGAGAGGCGCTCCCGCAGAGCCTCGTTCTCCCTCAGCAACTCGTCGTAGTTCATTCTATTGGCTCACCCCCTCGGGACCGCGCTGCCGCCGCAGAGTGGGGCGGCGGAATGCGGGTTCCCTCCAGTAATCTGGTCCAGTTCGCGCCCGGTCAATGTAATGTTACCATATTGTTACTATAGTTATGTTACCAAATTGTTATCACTCTAAACTTGACTGTGATTATTGAATTTGAGAGACTTATTGCCCTTGGAACAAGCGCGGTCAGTTGGGCGAGGTGGAGGTGAGCGCCTGTTCTGAGACGGCCCAACGGATAAGCTTACCGTAATAACTATGTTCCATACCGTGATTCACGTGATGGAAATTTGAGGTTAAGACTATCGCTTCAATGACCTGCTTCATCCGCTAGCGTTCCCTGGAACGGCGTATGAGAGGCCTCCGGCACCCGGTTTCGTAACCGCTGTCGGGATGCCGGAATTATGAGAGCGGCACGGCCAGCCTGACCTTCGCGCACGTGGTGGTGGAACCGAACATCTCTATCAAGCTTATCGCTGTGCTGGAGGACATGCTGAAACTGAGTGGTTTTGTCAAGGCCGCCATCCCCAATAGTGAGTCGCACTCTATCCAGAAGGGACACTCCGAGTGCTGAATCGTCTTCTCCCTGAGTCCCTGGCCCACTCCAGCGCCGGAAGGCCGCTGGTGACCTTCGGAATATGGCTGGTTCTCGGCGTCGTCGCCCTGCTGATTTCCACTCAGTTGCTGGACAGCGCCACCACCACGGAGCTGCGGCTTTCCGGCGGCGTCGAATCCGAGCGCGCCAGGAATCTGGTGGAAAGCAGGCTGGGCAGCCCGGACAGCATAACCGAGATAGTGGTGATTCAGTCGGAAACACTGACGGTGGATGACCCGGCCTTTCAACAAAAGGCGGCGTCGGTATCCGCCGACCTGGTTGCCCTGGGCCCGGACATCGTCGCCGGCGGACTGAACTACTGGCTGACCGGCGACGAATCCCTGGTGTCCGCCGACCGCAGGACCACCATAATGCCGGTCAAAGTCGCGGGTGACCTGGAGCAGGCCATCGAGAACGTCGAAGAGGTGGTTCACGTAACCTCGGAGGCCGATGGCAGGGACGGTTTCCGGGTGCTGGTCGGCGGAGAGGCCAGCATCGCTTGGGAGAGGGGCGAACTGGCCGAGTCCGACCTGCAAAAAGGGGAGCGCTTCGGCATCCCCGTGGCGTTAATCATCCTGCTGATTATATTCGGCAGCGCGGTGGCCGCCGCCCTGCCCATCGGGCTGGCTATCGTTTCCATCGGCGTGTCTTTGGGCATTGCGTCCCTGGTGGGTCAGGCTTTCGAGCTGTCTTTCTTTGTCACCCTGATGATTACCATGATTGGCCTGGCCATTGGGATTGACTACTCCCTGCTGATAGTTTCCCGCTACCGGGAGGAGTTGCGGCGGGGACAAAGCGTCCGCGACGCCGTTGCCAAGGCCGGGGCCACCGCCGGACGCACGGTGCTGTTCAGCGGATTCACCGTGGTCTTCGCCCTCTGTGGAATGCTGATAATCCCGTCCTCCTTCTTCCAGTCTCTCGGCCTCGGCGCAATAGTCGTCGTCCTCGTTACGCTGGCCGCCACCTTCACTCTTCTGCCGGCCGTCCTTGCGCTGCTGGGGCCGCGGGTCAACTCCCTGCGCTTGCCGTTCATCGGCCGGGCCGTTTTTACCCCCCTCTCCGATTCTACGGATGATTCCGGGCGCGGATTCTGGGATGCCATAACCCGCGCTGTGACCCGGCTGCCGCTGCTCAGCCTGCTGGCGGTAGGCGGCGCGATGATTGCCGCCGCGGTCTTCTTTTTCCAGATAGACACCGGGGTCAACGGCGTCGACGTCAATCCGGAAGACTCCTTCACCCGAGACGCCTTCTTTATCCTTGAGCAGGAATTTTCCTTCGGCGTGGTCAATCCCGCCGAGATAGTGATTGACGGGAACGTGGACAGCCCCCAGGCCCAGGAAGCCATCGGGGACCTTACAGCGTCCATACAGGCCGACCCGCGCTTCCCGCTGCCGCCGGAATTGAACACCTTCCCCGAGGCCAACCTCGCCATATTTTCCGTGGTGATAGCCGGGGAGCCCAGTAGCCCCGAGGCCATCGCCGCCGTGAACGCCATCCGCGACGAGCATATCCCGGCGGCCTTCGGCGGCGTGCCGGTGGAGGCGCTGGTGGGCGGTCTGTCGGCGACCTCCGCCGACTTCCAGGACATCGTGGACACCTACACGCCCATCGTCTTCGCCTTCGTGCTGGGCCTCAGCTTCATCCTCCTAATGGTGGTCTTCCGGTCCCTGGTCATTCCCATCAAGGCCATCATTATGAACCTGCTCTCCGTGGGGGCGGCCTACGGGCTGCTGGTGGTGGTCTTCCAGAAGGGCTTGGGGGCGGACCTGTTCGGCTTCCAGCAGACCGACGTTATTGACCTGTGGATACCGCTGTTCCTGTTCTCCATCCTGTTCGGCCTTTCGATGGACTACCACGTATTCCTTCTGAGCCGCATCAAGGAGCGCTACGACCAGACGGGAGACAACACGGAGGCGGTGTCCTTCGGGCTGCGCTCCACCGCAGGAATCATCACCGGGGCCGCGGTCATCATGGTGGTGGTCTTCGGCGCATTTGCCGCCGGGGAAACACTGATCAATCAGCAGGTGGGCTTCGGGCTCGCGGTGGCGGTGTTCTTAGACGCGACGCTGGTGCGCTCGGTGCTGGTGCCGGCCAGCATGGAGGTGCTGGGAGCGCGGAACTGGTATCTGCCGCCCTTCCTCCGGTGGCTGCCAGACCTGCAAATAGAACCCCCCGAGGAATCGGAACCAATCCAGTCTGAGGGTAGTTAGAGATGTCGGGTGAGAAATCCCCCTATTCCCAGACTTTAGGCGGTCAGGATGGTCATGCGATTCTGAAAATGCCGTCCGACTACGCGGCGGGGTACGAAAAGGCCCGGCAAATCGAGCCTGAGATAGCGGCCAACTACATAGCGCACACCACCATCGGCGACCCCGAAGCCGACCCGGTGGTTGACCTGCTGTTCTCCATGCCAGCCAGGGAACGGAACCGGCTGGTTCAGGGCTGCATGGACCAGGACGAGGCAATAAAGCGCGACGCGCCCGAGCCGGTGCGGAATTTCTTCGAGAAGCTGGACGACGCGCCGGAGTGGTTCGACCCTTCCCTCGCTCGGGTCGGGATTCGCGGGTTTCACGCCAATCTGGACCTCCTTCTGCAAGCCTTCGTCGCCGGGGTGCTGGTGGAAGGATTCACGTCCTATATCAGCAAGCCCTTTGTCATCACCGGCAGGCTGCGGGAGCAGGGCGTCCGGCGGCTGAAGCAGAACAATCGCCACGTGATGGAAATCTTCCTGCCCGGCGGGATGGAAAGGTACGCCGACGGCTTGAAACTGTCGGTGCGAATCAGGCTGACTCATGCCCAGATAAGACGGCTACTGCTGCGCTCCGACGACTGGGACGTGGATGCGTGGGGTATGCCGCTGAGCGCGGCCCACATCGGCCTGGCGGCGGCCAACTTCTCGGCGCGGATGCTGATGCACTCGGAAAGGATAGGAGCCGCTTTCAGCAAGGAGGAGCGGGACGGCTTCATGCACGTCTGGCGCTATTCCGCTCACCTGATGGGGGTTCCCGAGGCCATGTTGTGGAAGGACGAAAGGGACGCGCTGAAGCTCTACGACATCGGCATTATGTGCGAGCCTCCCATTGACTTTGAGTCAATCATCATGGCGAACTCGCTGGTGAACGCAGTTCCTGCGGTGGTGGGCATCACCGACAGCGAAGAGCGGGAGAAACTGGCGAATCTGATATACACCATTTCGCGGGCGCTCATCGGGGACGACCTGGCCGACCAGTTGAAATACCCCAAGACCCGCACCTTTGGAGTGCTTCCAATACTGAGGATGCGGGCCCGCTACGCCCGCGCCATGCGCAAGGTGTTTCCCGGACGAGCCAGGGCCTACAGCTTCAACATCCTCTCCCACTTCATCGATGTGTCGGCTTACGACGAAGAGGGTATTAGCTACGATATGCCGACCCACGCCTACGCCGAGAGGTCAGAGGGGTGGTAAACGCCTCGCGCCGATAACCTGCGGCCAGCGCTCTCCCTCCCCCTCGGGAGGGAGATTTCTTTAATATGCCCCGGTCCAAGTTTGACAATCCCAGCCCGGCGGCTATAGTGAAGGGCAGCTTGCAGGCTGCTACCGTTCATCCTTCGACAGGCTCAGGATGAGCTTGGTGAACTCAGGATTAGCGGGCCAGCCGTATTCACAGGCGCAATCTGAATGCGAAACTCTATATGCCGGAGGTACGAATGACCACCACCGAGCAACGCCCCACCGACTATAAGGTCGTCGGCACCAGGCCCATCCGACACGACGGAATAGACAAGGTGACCGGCGCGGCCAAGTACGGCGCAGACATCCAGTTGGCCGGAATGCTGCACGGCAAGGTGCTGCGCAGTCCCTACGCTCACGCCCGCATCCGCTCCATTGACACCAGCAAGGCCGAGGCCCTTCCCGGCGTGATGGGAGTGGTGACAGCGAAGGACTTCCCGATTATCCAGGACCAGATTATTGACCTGGCCGAGACCCAGGGTAACGTGCGGCTGATGGCCGAGCACGTGATGGCCAACGAGAAGGCGCTGTACCAGGGACACGCCGTTGCCGCAGTTGTGGCCACCAGCCCCCACATCGCCGAACAGGGCCTGGCCCTGCTGGACGTGGACTACGAGGTGCTGGAGCCGGTGCTGTCCCTGGAGGACGCCATGCGGCCCGACGCGCCCATCATCCACGAAACCCTGTCCACCCACTTCAAGCAGGAACGGTTCGCCCGGGGCGAGGACACGGGCGCGCGGGGCAATATCGCCAGCCACATCCAGCACAAGCTGGGCGACGTGGAGAAAGGCTTCCGCGAGGCCGACGTGGTGCTGGAGCGGGAGTACCACACCGGCACCGTACACCAGGGCTACATAGAACCCCATGCCTCCACCGCCACCTGGACCGGCGACGGGCGCTTGACCGTATGGACCTGCACGCAGGGCGCATTCGCCATCCGCAGTTCCACCGCCGCCATGTGCGGGGTGCCCGAAGACATGGTTCGCGTCATCCCCACCGAAATAGGCGGCGGGTTCGGCGCAAAGATTACCACCTACCTGGAGCCGCTGGCCGCCATACTTTCCAAGAAGACGGGACGCCCGGTCAAGATGGTGATGAGCCGCAAGGACGTCTTCGAGGGCACCGGTCCCACTTCCGCCACCACGCTGAGGACCAAGATCGGCGCAACCAACGACGGCAAGATAACCGCCATTGAGACCTGGATGGCCTTCGAAGCCGGTGCGTTCCCAGGCTCGCCCGTGGGCGGCGGCACCCTGTGCGCCACCGGTCCCTACAACATCGAGAACTTGCTCGTTGACGGCTACGACGTGGTGGTCAACAAGCAGAAGGTGCAGGCCTACCGCGCCCCCGGCCAGCCCCAGGGCGCCTTCGCGATTGAGCCGATAATTGACGAATTGGCCGAAACGCTGGGCATGGACCCGATGGAACTGCGCCTCAAGAACGTCGCCAAAGAGGGCGACCGGATGCCAAACGGTGTGGCCCACCCCCGCTTCGGCGTTCGCGAGATGGAAGAGGCTATGAAGGCCCACTCCCACTACAGCGACCCCCTGGGCGAGCCGTCGAACCCGTCGGCGCTCCGGGGCCGCGGCAGCGCCGTGGGCTACCGCTGGCAGGCGGGGCAGATGTCGGCCGCCACCATCATCGTCAATAACAACGGCACCATCAACTTGGTGACCGGCTCGGTGGACATTGGCGGGACCCGCACAGCCGTGGCGATGCAGGCCGCCGAGGTGCTGGGCATCGCAGCCGAGGACGTGATTCCGACGGTGGTGGACACCGACACCATTGGCTACACGGCAGTAACCGGCGGCAGTCGCACCGCCTTCGACACCGGTCTGGCCGCAATCCAGGCCGCCGAGGACGTCAAGCGGCAGATGGGCGCTCGCGCCGCCGCCATCTGGGAAGTGCAGGAAGACGATGTAACCTTCGAGGACGGCGTGTTCAGCTGCCTTCGCAACCCGGAGGACCGCTTCACCTTCAAGGAGCTTGCCGCGCGCATGATGCGAACCGGCGGGGCGATCACCACGTCGGTTTCGGCAGTCTCCACCGGCGTCGGGCCCATCATCGCGGGCAACATCTTTGACGTTGAGGTTGACCAGGACACCGGCAAGGTGGACATCGTGCGCTGCACCGCCTTCATGGACGTTGGCACAGCCGTACATCCCAGCTACGTCGAGGGCCAGATGCAGGGCGGCACGGTGCAGGGCATCGGCTGGGCCCTGAACGAGGAGTACAACTATAACGACCAGGGCGTGATGCTCAACTCCAGCTTCCTCGACTACCGGATGCCCACCAGCCTCGACGTGCCCATGATCGAGACGGTGATGGTGGAAGTCCCCAACCCGCGCCACCCCTTCGGCCTGCGCGGCGTCGGCGAAGCTCCCCTGATTCCACCCCTGCCCGCCATAGCCAACGCGGTGTCGAACGCCATCGGCGTCCGCATCAACAAGCTGCCCATAACCCCGGCGGACGTGCTGGAGGCGATAGCCAGCAAGGGCGAGTAAGTCCGAGGCCGGTTATCCGCGCAAACTGAGGGGCCCTGTTGTTGACAGGGCCCTTTATTCGTTGGACGCTGATAGCCCATGTCCCCTGCTGATACGTCGCAACGAAAGTCCGACGCCTTCCGGGCGGTTTTACGCATCCGGGATTTTCGCTATTTGTGGGCCGCCGCAGGAGTGGACAACGTAGGGCGGTGGATGGAAGCCGTGGTCATGGGCCTTCTGGTCCTGGAGTTGACCGACTCGCCCTTCCAGGTCGCCCTGCTCTTCGTATTCCGCTGGGCTCCGATGCTCCTGTTAGCCTTGCTTTCGGGGATGTTGGCCGACCGGGCCAACCGCTGGCTGCTGATGGTGGTCATCCGGACCTCGATATGGGCCGTTATCGGAATCCTGACGATACTGGTAGCCACGGCGGGAATCCAACCATGGCATCTGTTCCTCGGTTCCCTTCTGCTGGGGCTGCTGTACGTGCTGGAATTCCCGTCGCGCCGCTCATTTATTTACGAGCTGGTGGGCGGGCGGCGGATTGTCGGAGCGATGTCGCTGGAAACCATCACGGTGACCATCGGGCGCTTTCTGGGGCCGTTTCTCGGAGGATTCATCGTCCAATATGCCGAAGAAATCATACGCTACGATGGGTACAAATCAGCGTTCGCATTGTTGGCCATCCTGTACGGGTTGGCGTGGCTGCTCACCCTGCTGGTGAAGTCGAGGATACCGGCGCGCTCTTCGGGAGCGTTCAACTTCTGGGCCACTGCCGCTACGGGCATACGCTATGCGTGGAGCAACCGGATAATCCGCAGTGTGCTGGGCTTCACCATGATTATGAATGCCCTGGCCTTCAGCGTTGAATCGCTGTTTCCAGTGGTGGCACGCGACCACCTGGGCGTGGGCGAGGGCCTGACCGGGCTGCTGATTGCGAGCCAGTCCATCGGCACGTTCGTCGCGGCCATAGGCATTGGCTTCTTCAGCGGAAGCAGCTATCACGGACGAATATTCTGCGTGGGCCTGTTCATTCAACTGGTAAGCTTGGTGCTGTTCGCCTTCTCGCCCTGGTATCCCCTGTCGTTCATACTGCTTCTGTGCGCCGGCATCGGGAGCGCTGGGTTCGGCACGATGCAGAGCACCATCATTATGATTGCAGCCACTCCCGAAGTGAGGGGCGTATCCCTGGGAGTGCTGGGGCACTGCATCGGAGTATCCGCCGCCGGGGCGGTGGTGGTAGGGCAACTGGCGGAGCACGTTGACGCCAACCTAGCGGTCGGAATGAGCACCGGCCTGGGGCTGTTCCTGCTGGTGACGCTGCTTCCCCTTTCCCCGCTCGTGAGGCGTCCGATTACGCCGCCTGACGAACTCGACGCAAATGATGAGGGAACGTCCTCAGCAAGACCGGCGGCTACCTGAATCACCGATGTACAGATTGTCGAATCGGGATAATTGAGAGGGTCCACGACGCCCGCTTCTCCGTTTGGCTGCTCGGCTGGCTTTGCATGGCGAGGGCCTGTTTTGCGCCGGATTAGTACCGAGAATCGCCGAAGTCCGTAAGGGTATTGGCTAGAATAGTGTGGCCCACCATCTTGCCCGGGCTGCCGGGTGCGGAGACCGCACCTCGTCGTGCGCCCCAGGACTGTCCTCTCCGAAATGACCACCGCCACCCGTTCAACAGGCCGCGGCAGTTCCATCCTTGCCGTTCTCGGCAACCCCGACTTCCGACTGCTGTGGCTGGCCGGGGGCGCCGACAATTCGGGCCGCTGGATGGAGGCGGTGGTGATGGCGCTGCTGATGCTGGACATCGGCGGCTCCGCGCTCCAGGTGGCTTTGCTGTTCGCCTTCCGCTGGACGCCCATGCTGCTGTTTGCGCTGGTGTCCGGCATGGTGGCGGACCGGGCCAACCGCCGGGTGGTGATGATCGTGGCCCGGGGCGTGGCTGTGGCGGTTACCGCCATCCTGCTGGTCCTGGTCGCCAGCAATCAAGCCCGCCCTGAGCACCTGTTCGTCGGGTCGTTGCTGCTGGGCTGGCTGTACGTGCTGGAGTTTCCCTCGCGGCGCTCCTTCATATACGAGCTTGTCGGCGGACGGCAGGTGGTCGGGGCAATGTCGCTAGAGACCATCAGCACCACCATCGGAAGGCTTCTCGGGCCATTGGCCGCCGGGGTGCTGGTGGGTCAGGCGGGCTTTACCGTCGCCTTCGCCACGCTGCTCGGCCTGTACAGCCTGGCTTTCCTGTTCGTCCTGCTGGTGCGGACGAGGCTGCCGGCGCGGTCAAGCGACCGCTACAACCTGTGGGGTACGGCGAAAACCGGCTTCGGCTACGCATTCAGGAACCCGGTGGTGCGGGCAGTGCTCATGGGCACCATCATCTTCAATGCCCTGGCCTTCAGCGTGGAATCGCTGTTCCCGGTGGTGGCAACGGAGCACCTGGAGGTAGGCCCGGAGCTGACGGGAGTGCTCATCTCGGCCCAGTCCTTTGGGACATTGGGGGCGGCGCTGGCAATCGGGCTGGTGCCCAACCTGCGCTACCACGGACGGGTCTTCTGCTTCGGGATGGCGATTCAGCTTGTGACGCTGATCCTGTTTGCCCTGTCGCCCTGGTATCCGCTGTCATTCGTGTTGCTGCTGTGTTCCGGGTTGGGGGCGGCTGGTTTCAGCACCATGCAGAGCACCATCATCATGCTGTCTTCGCCGCCGGAGATTCGAGGGGCTTTGCTGGGGGTGCTGGGGCAGTGCATCGGCGTGGCTGCCGTCGGCGGGGTCATCGTGGGATTCGTGGCGGACTATCTCAGCGCACAGGCCGCAGTAGCATTGAGTACCGGGTTGGGACTGACCTTGCTGATTCCCGTGATGCTGTTCACGCCACTGGTCAAGAGTCCTATAAGCCCGGCGGAGGAGTAGGGCGATTGCAAAGTAATTGTCTGAATCAGGATAGGACTTACGCAGTTGAGTACAGGGAGTACAGAGGTTGAGCCAGATACTGCCG
>VXOI01000215.1 GCA_009840175.1 Chloroflexota bacterium
CCCCGCCGGTCGCCTCCCCGCCAAGTCAGTGTTCCTGGTCTGCCAAGGCGATCCACCTACACGGTATCGGGCGACACCATCCAACTGGAAGTGTCGCCCGGGCGGGTGGGATCCAATGACCTGACCGTCACGCTGTCCGACCGGCTTGGGAGCCCCATTTCCAACGCTGACGAGGTTCTAGTGCGGCTGGTCTTCCTGGAGTCAGATCTGGGCGACGACACCTTGACTGCGACCTCGCTGGGGGATGGCCGCTATGTCCGCGAGGATGCTCAACTGAGCATAGCCGGGGTGTGGCAGGCCGAGCTGGTGGTGCGCCGCCCCGACGCCTTCGACGCCCGCACCGCCTTCCGGTTCGAGGCGTTGGCTACGGGGGCAGCGGGAAGCGCGGCTATTTCACCTTCGCCGGAAACGGCCTACCTGCTGCTCGGCGCCGGGCTGCTGGTGCTAGGGGTGCTGTTCGTAGCGGCAGGGTTGCCGCTGGGCGGATGGTTTTCCCGCTCCGGGGCCGGAGTGATGACCCCCGGTTTGGCAGGCGTGGCCGCCGGGCTGCTCTTGCTGTTCAACGCGCAGCTTGGCATCGGAGGGGATGAGGTGTTGCAGAATCCCTTCCCGCCGACTCCTGACTCGTTAGAGACGGGGGCGGCAACTTACATCCAGGTCTGCCAGGCGTGCCACGGAGAGGGAGGCCGGGGAGACGGGCCCGCTGGGGTTGCGCTGGGCCCGCCGCCCGCAGACCTGGTGGTTCACGTGCCGCTCCACCCGGAGGCCGACCTGTTCCGCTTTATCCGCGACGGCATCCCCGGCACTGGCATGGCCCCCCTCGGCGGCCAGTTGAGCGAGGAGCAGATATGGCACGTGGTCAACTACATAAGGACGCTGGAGGAGTAACAGCGCTGGCTAGTCCCCCGCCGGGGCCAGCGTCTTTTCCTCTACGGCCAGCAGACGGCGCAGCTCGAAGATTTCGTCGCGGAACTGGGCGGCCTTCTCGAACTGGAGCGACTTGGCGGCGTCCTTCATCTGCACTTCCAAGTCTTTGACCACCTTGAACATATCGGCGCGGGACATTTCCTTGCGGACGGTGTTGTAGCGGGCGCGGTTTTCGGCGATGGCCTTGATGCCCTCGGTAATGTCGTGGACTTCCTTCTGGATGCTCTGAGGCTCGATGCCGTGGCGCTGGTTGTGCTCGGTCTGGAGTTGGCGGCGACGGGAAGTTTCGTTGATGGCCCGCTGCATCGAGTCGGTTATCCGGTCTGCATACATCACCACGTGGCCGTTGGCGTGGCGGGCGGCGCGGCCTATGGTCTGGATCATTGACGTTTCGGAGCGCAGGTAGCCTTCCTTGTCAGCGTCCAGAATGGCGACCATGCTGACCTCCGGCAGGTCCAGCCCTTCGCGCAGCAGGTTGATCCCGACGATAACGTCGTAGACCCCGAGGCGCAGGTCGCGCAGGATTTCGATGCGGTCGAGAGTCTCGATGTCCGAGTGGAGGTAGGTGTTGCGGATGCCCATTTCGGAGAGATAGTCGGCCAACTCCTCGGCCATGCGCTTGGTCAAAGTGGTGACCAGCACCCGCTCGGCCCGTTGCACCCGCTCCTTGATACGCCAAAGCAGGTCGTCTATCTGGCCGGTGGTGGGCAGCACCTCTACCGTGGGGTCCAACAGCCCGGTGGGGCGGATGACCTGCTCCACCACCTGGCGGCTGTGCTGCAACTCGAAGGGGCCGGGCGTGGCTGATACATACACTACTTGGTTTATGCGGTTTTCGTATTCGTCGAAGTTCAACGGTCGGTTGTCCAGGGCCGACGGCAAACGGAATCCGAATTCCACCAGCGTCTTTTTGCGGGAAATGTCCCCAGCGTACATCCCGCGCACCTGCGGCAGCGTCATGTGCGACTCGTCCACGAACAGCAGGTAATCTTCTGGGAAGTAGTCCAGCAGCGTCCACGGGGCGCTGCCAGCGGGCCGCTGGGAGAGGTGGCGGGCGTAGTTCTCCACGCCGGAGCAGAAGCCGGTTTCCTGCAACATTTCCAGGTCGTAGTTGGTGCGGCTCTCCAGCCGCGCTGCTTCAAGAATCTTGCCCGCATCCCGAAGTCCCCGCAGCCGCCACTCCAGTTCCTCGCGTATGCCTTCGACGGCCAGGTCCAGCTTATCCTTCGTGGTTACGAAGTGATTGGCGGGATAGATGGCAACTTGAGGCAACTCGGCCAGCACCTCGCCGGTCAGAGGGTCAAGCTGGACAATGCGCTCAACTTCGTCGCCGAAGAACTGGATACGCACCCCCGCTTCCTCGTAGGCTGGCACTAGTTCCAGCACGTCGCCCCGGACGCGAAACTTGGCCCGGGAAAGCTCCAGGTCGTTGCGGTCGTACTGCATATCTACCAGTTGCCGCACCAACTGGCTGCGGTTGCGTATCTCGCCCACCTTTACCTGCGCCACGAGGTTGAAGTAGTCCTGGGGGTCTCCCAAACCATAGATGCAGGACACCGAGGCTACGATGAGCACGTCTCGCCGGGTGAGCAGCGAAGTGGTGGCCGAGAGACGCAGCTTGTCTAGCTCTTCGTTTACGCTGGAGTCCTTTTCGATGTAGGTGTCGGACTGTGGAACATAGGCTTCCGGCTGGTAGTAGTCGTAGTAGGAAACGAAGTATTCGACGGCGTTGTGAGGGAAAAACTCCTTGAACTCGGAAGCAAGCTGCGCGGCAAGGGTCTTGTTGTGCGCCATGACCAGCGTCGGCTTCTGCACCTGCTGGACGATGTTGGCCATGGTGAACGTCTTGCCGCTGCCGGTGACGCCCATCAGGCTCTGCCGAGGCATTCCCTTCTCCACGCCTTCCGCCAGCCTTGAGACGGCGCCGGGTTGGTCGCCGGTCATACCGAAATCGGCTGCCAGTTGGAATTGCCTGTCTTCCGGCTGGGCGTTGCGCCGCTCGTTGACCTCGACCCCGGCATCGGCCCATTTCTTCCCGCGCGCGTAGGTGGTCATGGTTTCTTCCCCCGGCTCCGCAATTTTACCGTAGCCATATTATAGCCGCAGCTTGTCCGGTAAGCCTGTGGCGAAGTAGCTAAAGCCGGGCAAACTGTTGCAGGGCGAGGCGGATTTTTTCCTCGACAGCTAAGCCGTCTGATTCGGGGATGGCATCCACGGCGGCCTTGGCCTCAGCCGCGGAATACCCCAGGGCAGACAGTGCCGCCAGAACCTCGCTGTCGCCGTCGGAGACCGCCGCTACGCCGTCGCTTTCGATGGCGTCTACCTTGCCGCGCAATTCCAGGATGATGCGGTTGGCAGTGCGGCGTCCCACGCCGGGCGCGGCTGACAACGCGGCGGCATCCCCTGAAGCCACGGCCAACTGCAATGAAGTGGCGTCCAATGCCGACAGCAAGGCCAGCCCCAGCCGGGGGCCGACGCCCGACACGCCGGTGAGCATGGTAAACAGTTGGAGAGAGGCCTCGTCGGGGAATCCGTAGATCACCGGCTGCTCTTCCCTGATGCGAAGGAGGGTGTGGAGCGAGACCGTATCGCCTGCTGCGCCCAGCCCGGCTATGGCATTGGAGGGGACGAACACCTGCAAGGTCACCCCGCCTACGGTGACGTGGACCCAATCCGGGCCAAAGGCAGAGAGCGTTCCCCGCAATCCGACAATCACGATGCAGTCTACGGCTCGGCAGAGGCGCAGGGTACGCCGCTACCGCTCCTGTCCTGGCGGGATTTCATTCAGCAATGCGCCGGTAGCGTGTCTATGCGAGAGGTGGCACAGGCCGACGGCAAGGGCATCGGCGGCATCCTCCTCCAGGGTGGCGGGCAAATTGAAGGTTGATGTCACTATGTTTCTTATCTGCTCCTTCGTTGCCCTGCCATAATCGGCCACACCCATCTTCACTTCTGCCGGTTTGTATCGGCAAATCTCGATTCCCTGGCTGGCAGCGCCCACAAAAACTACCGCCTGCGCCTGCCCGATAGCCAGGGATGATCTCGGGAAACTGTGTTCGCCGCGCCCGACGAAGGGGTCTTCAATGGCCACCGCTTCGGGCCGGAAAATAGCGATCAGATTGTGGACGTGGGTATACATCTGGTAGAGACGGCTTTCGATGGACATGGAAGAGGGGAGAGCGATTACCCCGTAGTCCACGGCCTCCATCACCGGATGCGACACGACGACGCCATAGCCCATGCGCAGGGTGCCGGGGTCAATCGCCAGTATGGTCATTCGTGGCTCCCTGCCGGGGATAGACAACGGATTTGCCTTCGATGACGGACTTAGGAAGAGGGTTGCCGCTATGCCCTGTCTAGTTGGTCAATGCGGTTGTCGAGCCGGACGATTTCTGCTTGAGTTACTGGCACAAATGCCAGCAATTCCTGCACTGCCGCATCCAGGCGCTCCAATGCAACGGCTGATTCTCGAATCGCGTCGTCACGCCTCACTGCCGCTTCCTCATATCTACGCATGGATTCCTCAGTACGGCGCATTGCTTCGTTATAGCGTTGCATGGCCGCATTTGACTCCTGAAGAGCAGCAATTACCAGCCGGGAAATCTCTTCCAAAGCGGTTACTCTTTGTTCCATGGACATCGGGGAATAGTGTGCTCCTTCTGAAACCCATCCTGCCAGGATGTTCACGTCAGCCTAGCCGGTCTGGTAACGCTCCAGCACCTCGGGGGAGAAGTCCGCGTTGGTGAAGGCCTTCTGGATGTCGTCCAGTTCTTCGAGGGTGTCAAGCAGGCGGAGAGTCTGCTCAGCTTCCTTGTCGGCCAGCTCTATGGTGGTTTTGGGAACCATGGACAACTCGGCGGAGCGGACGGACACGTTTTCGGCTGCTACAGATTTTTGGACGTCCTGCAAACTCTCAATTGGCGAGTATATTTCCAGCACTCCCTCGTCAATCTGGATGTCCTCTGCTCCGGCGTCTATGGCCAGCAGGCCCAACTCCTCGGCCCGCTCTTCGTCCTCAATGTCAACTGTGACCACGCCGCGCAACTCGAAATTCCATGCGACGCAGCCCGACTCGCCGAGATTGCCGCCTCCCCGGTTAAAGGCTGAGCGCACTTCCGCGGCGGTCCGGTTGCGGTTGGTGGTGACGGCCTGCAACAGGATGGCTCCTCCGCCGGGGCCGTAGCCTTCGTAGGTCACCTGCTCCAGGGATTCCCCGTCGCTGCCCTCGCCGCTCCCGCGCTTGACAGCGCGGCTGATGCTGTCCTGCGGCATATTGTTGCTCTTGGCCCGGTCAAGGGCCAGCCGGAGCTTGAAGTTCATGTCAGGGTCAACGCCGCCGCCCTCTCGAACGGCCAGGGCGATTTCCCGGCTGAGCTTGGTAAACAAAACGCCGCGTTTGGCGTCGGCGGCGCCCTTCTGGTGCTTGATGGTTGACCATTTTGAGTGACCGGACATTGCGCTACCTCCCTGCCTGACAACAAGGTAGGCAAGATTGTAGCACCGGCCTCGATTCAGGGTCAAAGAAGAACTGTCAGCGCAGTCCGTCGGGGAGACGCACCAGCATAGAGTTGGCAGCCACGTTCACCTCGAGCACCACATGGGACACGGCAGGGATCAGCAGTTCCCCGCCGCTTCCACGCACGATGTATACGTCGTTGCTGCCAGTCTCCAGAATTTCCCGGATTTCCCCCAATTCCTCGCCTTCCTCGGTGCGCACACTCATACCGATGAGCTGGTAGTGAAAATACTCGCCTTCCTCCAACTCGGCATTGCTGTCGGGACTGGCAGTCAAGTACTTGCCGGCCAGGGGAGCAGCTTGAGAGCGGGTGGAGATTCCTTCGAGCCAGAGAAGAGCGTTGTCCGGCCCAGTCTGGCGCGAAGAGGAGATGGAGTATGAACGCTGATCTATCAGCAGAAGGCTACCGGGGTCGAAGCGCCCAGCCAAATCACTGAGGAGCCGGACATTGAGACCACCGTCTCTGCCGTGAGGGCCCATGATTTGGCCCACAATTACGGAGTCCAGAGATGAGGAGTCAGCAACGTCGGGCAATGAGCTGTCCAATGGAGATGGGTGGAGAAGCGTTACTCTATTTCCAGGACGGCCTGGGAGCCGTCCTTCACGGCGGCGACACGCAGTATGGCGCGCATCGCTTGGGCCACGCGGCCCTGCCGTCCGATAACCTTTCCTTTATCTTCTGAAGCCACTTGCAGGCGGAAGACCGTCCGGTTGCCTTCGGTGGACTCAGTCACTTGGACGGCGTCAGGATTGCTGACCAGGGAGGCCGCCATGTACTCGATGAGTTCCTTCATTCCTCGGATTCCTCGCTGGTCTCCGCGTTTACGGAGACCTCGACTTCAGCGGCAGGTTCTTCGGTGTCCTGTTCCTCGGTGGCTGCCGACAAATCGCCCTGCTTGTCGAGGATACGCTGCACAGGGTCCGACGCCTTGGCCCCAAGGCTCAACCAATGCTGGGCCCGATCCCGCTTGAGAGTAATAGCCGGGGGGTTTTGCATGGGGTCGTAGGTGCCAATCCACTCAAGGTAGGCACCATCACGCGGCGCCTTCGCTTCGGCGACTACGATTCGATATGCGGGCCTTTTTTTCTTCCCAACCCTGGCGAGGCGAATCCTTAGCATTCGTTCTCCGTGCGCTTTAGAAACTGCGGAAAATTGTACGAATTACGTAGTTGTATGTCAATTATCTCTAGTTACACAAAGAAGTCCCGGGACTCGTGAAGCAAAGAAATCGGGCCCGGCCAACTCTGGCTGTGACTCGCCCGAAAATCCATTCCCGGATCCTAGGGGCGATGGTAGACATTGGCCTGGGCCCGACGTTCGGGTCATTCTATTTCGCGGCAAATTGCTACGAAACGATCACCTCGTCGCGTCCAGACTGATGCCTACCATCGCCCCTGCGTGTTAAACTATCGTCCATTCTTATCACCTCCTTCTTCAAATTCCGCACAGCGGTTAACGGCATTCTACCCCGGTGAATTTGCCGGTGTCAACACCAATATCCCGGACATTCTCCATCAATCGACATTGGTGCGTCTCAGGCCAGGAATTGAGAGACAGGTACAGCTAGATGCGCGTGATTTACATGGGCACGCCTGCGCCGGTCATCTCGGCTCTGGAAGCCCTTTGCCGGATGCCGGAGGTTGAAGTCGTTGCCGCGGTCACCCCGCCCGACCGCGAGAGGGGACGCGGACGCCGTTCCGAGCCTCCGCCCATAAAGGAAGCAGCCCTTCGGCTCGGTATCCCGGTATTGCAGCCCGATAGTCTGCGCTCCCAATCAGCCCAGAACGGATTGGCAGAGCTGGAGCCCGACGTAATCGTCGTGGCGGCCTACGGCAAACTGCTCCCGGCGCAGGTCCTGGATTTGCCGCCTAATGGTTGCCTCAACCTGCATCCATCATTGCTGCCGCGACACCGCGGCCCGTCGCCGGTGGCGACCGCTATATTGGAAGGAGATGAAACCACCGGCGTTTCCTTGATGTTGCTGGACGAGGGCATGGACACGGGGCCGGTCGTAGCCCAGCACCTATACACCATGACTGGCGAGGAGACCGCCGGTGAGTTGACCGGCACACTATTTGATATGGGGGCGGAACTGCTGGCGCAGAATATCGGCCCCTGGACTCGAGGTGAGTTGCAAGCCCAGCCGCAGGACAACGCTTTGGCCACGGTGACGCGAAAGCTTGAGCGCACCGACGGCCTGACCGACTGGACGCTCCCGGCGGAGACGTTGGCCCGCCGGTGCCGCGCCTACTCTCCCTGGCCGGGGCTTTACACTGAGTGGAAAGGCAAGGCCCTCAAGCTGCTGGAGATATCGCTACTGCCGGACTCCGTGAGTCCTGAGCTTGTCGAAGGACGGCCGGGGCAGGTTCTTTCCGTCATCCCGGCAACCGCGGCTGCGGTGGCGACCGGCAACGGGCTGCTGGGACTGTCCCGCTTGCAACTGGAGGGGCGTCGGGCCGTTACCGCCCGCGAGTTTTTGGCGGGCTATCCTGACTTTATCGGCGCGTATCTGGGCAATCAGTAAACTCGCGAGGAGAACATCGTAATGGCGAGAGCAATCCCTGATGAATCGCAGGTGCTCCAATGGCTGGATTCGCTGAAAAACTGGGGACGCTGGGGATCGGACGACCAGCTCGGTTGCCTGAATCTCATCGGCCCCGAGCAGCGCAAGCGGGCCGTCGGGCTGGTGAACGATGGCGTGTCCGTCAGTTGCGCCCGGCCCATCACCACCGAGATGGCTCCCGACGTTACCTACCAGGTGCAGCGGTTCATGGTGGACAGCGGCGAGGGCCGCGACACCGACCCTCCTGAGCGGCGCTACACCCGGCGTGGGGCTGGCGAGTTCATCGGCATGGTGTTCCACGGCCAGACTATTACCCACATTGACGCCATGTCCCACTACTCCTGGAACGGCCTGATGTACAACGGCGTCCCGTCCAGCCGCATCACATCCCGGGAAGGAGCGCAGTCCCACAACATTGAGGCCGCCTACGAAGGCATTATCACCCGGGGCGTGCTGCTGGACCTGCCCCGTCTACGTGGCGTGGACTGGCTCGACCCCACGGAGCCGGTGATGCCGGAAGACCTTGAGGCCGCCGAGCAGGCCCAGGGCGTCAGGCTTGAGGAGGGCGACATACTCCTGACCCGCACCGGCAACTACCGGATGCGGCTGGAGCGGGGGCCATCTTCGCAGTCCGATCCGATGACGGCCCACCAGGCCGCCTGCGCCCCGTGGTTCAAGGAACGCGGCATAGCCATGATGGGCACCGACACTTCCAACGACGCCCGCCCCAATCCCTACAAGACCATCGGCAATCCACTTCACACCATCTGCCTGGTGAGCCTGGGCCTGTGGTTCATAGACAACGCCAACCTGGAAGAACTGGCCGACGCCTGTGCCGAAAGAGGCCGCTACGACTTCATGCTGACCCTGGCCCCGCTGCGCCTCCGCAACGTAACCGGCTCGCCAGTCAACCCCATTGCCCTGTTCTAGGCCGCTTCATAGGCGGCAAGAGAATCCCCTGCCGTGAAAAGCAGGGGATTAGGACGTCCAACAACCCCGTGGATGTTCCTAGCGATTGCGCCGGTTGCCGTTTAGACCGGGAATTACTCTCCGGGCCAGTTCCGAAAGGATGCCGGAAGCCAGCGATGCAACAATAAGTAGCCCGCCTACTATCATCACCGTTACCGATGCCGGAATGAAGCCCGCTGTCGCCTGTCGGGCGAAGGACTCAACGAGGTCGCCGGCCAGATTTATCGCCGATACCGGTACGTCGCCGGAGTAGGACGCCGTGCGGGCTACCGCGTCTCTGAACTGCCCCGGTATGGCCGAATTCAGCACAAACCCCACCAGCAGGCAAACCCCGCCGCCCATGACCAGCGTTATGCCTGGCCAGCGCAGCATTTCGGTAGGGCGAGGCAGGTGGACCAGTGCCATCAGCAGGGCCCCTAATACCACCAAGGCCAGCGCGATTAATCTTCCCGACCCGTTGGCGTCGCTTACCGCATTCCGCAGGGCTTCGGCTTGCTCCTCTATGTCAGCCCTGTTGGTGTCATCCGACTCCTCGGCCAGCCAATCCAGCAGGTCGAAGCGGTCGTTGCGTTGCAGGTCCCGGCGAATGTCGGTGATGGCGTCTTCAATCAGGGGCTTGACCAGCGGACCGGCGGCTGCTTTCAGGAAAGTCCTGGTATCGCCTTCCATGAAATGCCCCCGCAAGTTCGCCTTTTCGTTCTCCAGTATCAGTGCTGCCTGGGAATTTATGGCCGGGTCGTCCAGGACGCGATCAAACCAGCGGTCGAATCCCTGTTCCCGGCACAGTGGCGTCATTATTTTCAGGGAAGGTGCGGATTCGGGAATCTCCCCGTCGGAGAACTTGGCATAAGGCACGGCCGACGCTGCCGCCAGCCGTTGGAGAGCTTCGGGCGAACAATCGCGCGATGGAGGATCCCTTATCTCCAGTTCGTCAATAAGTTGGTGTACTTTACCCAGCACCGCTGGTTCTATGCGTTCCAGTGGTTCTTTCAGACTGGCGTAAATTTCCAGTTCTTCTTGTTCATAGCGCAAAAAGGCAGTGAAGCGGTCTATGTTCTCTTCGGTCTGTTCTTGCAAGTAAGCCGGCGGCATGACCTCGCGAAGAACGTCCACGGCTTCCTCATGAGTTTCGATGTCTACGTCCCCCAGCAGATTCCCGGTCTGCTCCTTCAGGGCTTCATCCACCAGCACCTCATCGTAGATGCGGTTGTAGGCGTCGGTGTCGCTGATGGCGATGTCATAGACCTCGGATTCGACGAGTCTCTGAGAGAAGTTGACCAGCACCAATAGGTAGAGCAGCCCGGCGAAGACCACCAACCCCAGAACCAGTCCTGCCAAGGCCCGCAAGAGCGTTAACATAGTGCTTTCGTTTCTCTCCCTGCCGCCCCGCCGCCACGTAAAAGTCTTTCCCCTCTCCCTCAAGAGGAGGGTCAGGGTGGTATGAAATTAACGCAAGGCACGGGATGCGCCCAGACCCCTGCGTCCCTATGCTAGAACTTCGGCCGTATGTCCATCGAAGTCAAGCGCTGCACTCGCTCTGCCGTAGGAGGGTGGGTGGAGAATAGGTTGGCAAGATTCGCGCCTTTCAGCGGGTTGACTATAAACAGGTGAGAGGCGCCCTCCGCCACTTTCATCGGGCGGGCCTCCGAGCCGCGCTCCAGTTTTTGCAGAGCGCTCGCCAGCGCCAGTGGGTTGCCGCAGTTGTGCGCCCCGGTGGCGTCGGCCTGGAACTCCCGGGTCCTGGACACGGCCGCCCGCACTAGCGCGGCGGCTATTGGCATCACTATTGCGATGATGAGCAGGCCGATGATATTGCCTCCCCGGTCGTCGTCATCGCTGCTGCCTCCAAAACTGCCGAAAATGGCCGCGATCTGCGCCATGAAAGCCAGCATGGAAATGGCTCCCGCGATGGTGGCGACCACCCCCATTATCAGCGTGTCCCGGTTGCCCACGTGAGCCATCTCGTGGGCCAGCACGGCGCTGAGTTCCTCGCGGTTCAAAATACGGCGGATTCCGGTGGTGACTGCCACGGCAGCATGGTTTGGGCTGCGTCCCGTGGCGAAGGCGTTGGGCGAATCCGTGTCAATCTCATACACCGCGGGCATCGGCAGGCCGGCCAGTTCCGCTTGTTCGCGCACAATGCCGTACAGCTCCGGGTCTTCATGCTCGGTGATGGGATGAGATTTTGTCATGCTCAGCGCAATCCGGTCGCTGAACCAGTAAGCCCCGAAATTCATCACGATGGCGAATACCAGCGCGATGATTATTCCAACCTGTCCACCGACTGCGCCGCCGATTAACAGCAGCATCGCCGACAAGACCATCATCAGGAAAAACGTCTTAATCGTGTTCAAGTTTTCCGACCTCCGGAGGACTCTTGCCGGGAAGTTCCTGAGGCTTCAATTATAGCATCGCAGGAATTAGGGTTATCCCGTCTCCCATCTCTTCTTGACCTTGCTGAATAGGATGGCTCTGACTTCTCTGACATTCGTCCCTTGCCATGTTTCGTGACCTCTCTCTAAAATGTATTTCGGATAGCAGACACGACCTGCCAACTACGCAGGTTAGGGTGACGTCAGAAGTGGAAAGGCGCGGAACGCTCTCGGGGGATCACAGTTCGTAGGGAAGCCAGCAATCGCACAGAAATGGACATAATCGGACACTTTTCAGGGGTTATCGCCACTAAGCTCTGTATCTCCACCAACATTCCTCCAACCTGCGACCAACCTGAAATGCCAGCAAGTGGCAGGAAATGGCAGAAAATGTCTGGAAAAACGAGAAATAGGTCTTCTTCAACAGGTTCCGTCGGCCCGGCCTGGTGACTTTGCTGTACCATGGGCCGCTGAAATCATGACGGAATTGTCCTGCCGCAGAAAGCCGCCAAATTGACACCGCCAATCCATTCGTGATATGTTTCACACAGTCCGGCGACCCATTCGCGCGGGGTTTTTGTATGGCATTGAAGATTGCTGTTTTGGCCAAGCAGGTGCTTGATCCAGAGATGCCCATGGCGGCATTTCGCATAGACGGAGACTCCAATCGCGTTGTTCCCCCTGCCAACATTCCTCCGGTCGTGAATGGGTTCGACGAGAACGCCGT
>VXOI01000104.1 GCA_009840175.1 Chloroflexota bacterium
AGAGCGGCCAGTTCGCCTACTACGTCTGCTCCAGCCTGTTCCGCGAGGGAGCCGGGGCCTGCACCGCCCGCTACCTGAACGCTTCCAAGGTGGAAGACCTGGTGATCGAGAAGGTGAGGGAGCGGATACTCACCGAGGAGACCATCACCGAGCTGGTCACGTTGGTGGCCGAGGAGATCGACAACCTGGCCGGCGAGGTCAACGGCAGGCTGACCGCCATCAACAGCGAGCTGTCCGACGTGGACACCCGCCTTGAGAACCTCTACCAGGCGCTGGAGACCCAGCAGTTGCCCATCGAGGTCTTGTCGCCCCGCATCCTGACCCTGAAGAGCCGCCAGGACCAGCTTGTGGCGGCGCGGGAGGAGGCCGAGTTCCAGTTGGAACAGCGGCGGGCGGAGTTGCCCACGTCGAAGGAGATCAAGGGGTACGTGGCGGACTTCCGCGCACTCTTCCAGGAAGGGACGTTCCCGGAGCGAAAGGCGTTGATCCGCAACTTCGTGCAGGGCATCGAGATCGTGGAGGACGAGGCGGTTCTGACGTACACCATCCCCATGCCGCAGGATGGGGTGACGTCGGAATCGGCCTCGGTTCTTGATTTCGTCCAGTCCGGCCCACCAGACTTGACGGTAGACAGTACCGGGGAGTGCAAAGCCAACTCCTCGGAGTCCCTTCCCCCTATAGGACTATCCTCGGGCATGGGGATTGAGTAGCGCACCAACGCGCCCCCGGGCTGCACGACGATCTCCCTGACGAAGGACTCGATGAAGGCCCGCCGCTCGGTGAGCTCGCTTTCGTTCAGATACCTGCTCAGGTCCTCGCAGTAGGCAGTGATGGTCTCCACGTCGTCCAGAACAACCCTTCGCTGGGATAGCAACACTCTGGACTCCTCCGCCGTTTCCTCCAGCCTCTGCTGCCGTTCCCGGTGGTCCCGGATTCGGGGCTTGAAGTCCTCGATGTCCAGGTCGGTGGTCTCGGCCAGGTTGTAGAGCCGCTCCAGCCGCCGCTTCACGTCGGCCAACTCCGCCTCGGCGGTCTCCAGCCGCTGGCGCTGCTCCCGGGCGATGCCGTCCATCTCCTCGTCCACCAGCCTGACCAGTTCCCGGATATTGGACTCGGTGAGCACGTTCTCCCGAATCTTCCCCACCACCATCTCCTCGAAGCGCCTTGCGTTCAGCCTTGGGCAGTCGCAGGCCCCGCTGCCCCGTTTCATCAGCGACTGGCAGACGTAGTAGGCGAACTGGCCGCTCTTGGAGTCCTGGCCCGACATGGCCCGTTCGCAAGTCTTGCACTTGACCAGCCCGCTGAGCAGGTAGGAACTTCCCACCCGCCGGGGATGGGCCTTCCTGGGGGCGCGGGAGCGCATCTGCTTGTTGACCTTGCGGAACTGGGACTTGGTGACGATGGCGGGGAAAGCCTTATCCACCCTGACCGGCTCGCCCTTGTCCTTGGCGCCCCCGCCCCAAAGAAGGGTTCCGGTGTAAGCCTCGTTTCTGAGGATGATGTGGACGCCGTTCTTGGACCAGGGCCTTCCGGTGGGGTTGGCGATGCCCTCCCCGTTCAGGGTGCGGGTGATGTCCAGGATGCCCCTGCCGGACTCGGCCATATCGAAGATGCGCTTCACCACCGGAGACGTGGCCGGGTCGGGCTCCAGGGTGGGGCGCTTCTTCGCTCCGTCCTGGACCATCAGCTTGCGGTAGCCGTAGGGCACGCGGCTGGCGACCCAGAAGCCCCGTGAGGCGGCCTCCCGCATCCCCCGCCGAACTTCTTCGGCAAGATTTTCTGAGTAAAATTCGTCCACGGACTCAATGATGGCCTCCATCAGCTTGCCGGTGGGGGAGTCGTCGGCGTGCTCGGTGATTGAGACGACGCGGATGCCCTTGCGCCGGAGCATGGACTTGAAGGCCACGGCGTGTTCGCGCTTGCGGGTGAATCTCGAAAACTTCCAGACCAATATCTCTTTGAACGGGGCCTCCGGCTTGGCGGCCTCGTCCAGCATCCGGCGGAACTGGGGCCGGTCGGCGATTCTGCCGCTCTCGGCCTCGTCCACGTATTCGCGGGCGACGGAGTAGCCATTGCGTTCCGCGTAGTCGCGCAGGGCGCGGAGTTGGGCAGCCACGGAGAGGTCTACGTCCTGGCGGTCGCTGGAGACCCGGGCGTAGAGCGCCACCGGGGTCTGTATATGTTGTTGATTCATTGTGCTTCCTCATTTTCCGGGGCAATTCGCCAATTGGGATAGATCGCCTTGTCTTTCTGAACGGCTTTCTGTCAATTGGCGCCGCCAGATAGGTTCTCGAAATCTGCCGTTCTACCTTGTGCCATAGTCCTAAGCTCAAGTTGCCACTTACCGTTCCTCCAGAATATCGTTGACGGCTTGGAGCACCTCGTTCACGTGGTTGTGGAAGATCGCGCTGTCCTCGCGTAAGTGCGTGACTCTTCCGTCGAAGAAGCCCTCAATTACCGCATTTGAGGGGTCATTTCCGGTCGCGATTAAACTCTCCAACAGCTCGTCGCTGATTTTCTTGTCTTCTCGGGCTTTCAAATACTTCAAAGACGGTGGGCAAGGCACGGCTCTGCTGTTGAAGACAGGGGAGTTAAGGTAGTGAAGTCCCCTGTCCGCCCACTCGGATACGTCTTGCTCTTCTACATCGGAAGAAGTGACAGGACTTGTCCGTTGTGGGAGTATGACCTCTCCCGATTCGGTGAGGTCACTGTGAATGGCAGAGTAGAGCATCCATTCCTGACTGGCTGGACTTTCCAGCGCCGTAGCATACCCGCATATGGAGCACGAGACTTCAATGGGGTCCCCAAGGTCTTGTTGTTCCAAAGGTATGCCGTTTCGCGGCTGAAATTGATGATTCCTGATGTGCAGGGCGACGACCGATATGACGTGATTAGCCAACGCCAATTTCGCATTTGCCGACACTGAATCTCTCACATCGGCCGGGTCTGTCGTATAAAGGCTGCGAACAAACTCCTCTGCGTTTTCCTTGACGGCAATGAGCGCAGTTTGCCTCGCGTTAAGCAGGATATCCTCTCTTGATGACACATCAGGGTGGGCAACTATGTCCTCGAAGATCAGGACTACCTCCTCTGCGGTAGCGGCTATTGCGCAATGGAGAAGAGTTCCAAGTACGTCGGTGGCTTTCTGCAACTCTGGGTCGTCTTCCAGGAGATTGCAGACCGGAGTTACGGACATGAGAGTCATCATGGCCTTCTGCCTTACGGATCCCCGGTTCTCAATATATGGCATACTCGCCCCTCTCAGTGCCTGGTTTGGGTACAATCGCCAGCAGTTAGAATGTTGAAGTTTGAATGTGTTTAACTTGCGTTGTCGTTGGTTGTTATTTCTCTTTCCCCTCCGTTGATTACAAGAAACACCGACTGGCGGAGTTCGAAGGTTCCGTTCCTAAGGTGCAGATACTTGATCGTCGAAGAGTCCTTTACTAAGATTTCGTCCGCCAGCGTGGCAGTAAATGTCGCCGCAACGGGCCTGCCTGGGTTTTCCCGACGGGCATCTGAAGTCATTTTTCTGCTCCTGAAAAAGCGTAACTCTCTGGCTGGGTCCGAATTTGCTCGCAGTGCCTTACGACGGCAATTCACCTTTCCCCAGTGTTGAAACAGTCTACGAGTACATATGTCTGTCGATTTGTTGGGTTGAACGCGACGATGCTCCATTCGCTTTACGGGTCGTCCTCGCCGGACAGGGGAACTGCCTACAACCGGTAGCCCAGAGCGCCCAGCACGCGGACCACGGTGCCAACCTCGGGCCTGGCGCCGGCACGCATCGACTTGTACAGACTCTTTTCTCCCAAGCCGGTCTCCCGGGCAACCCGCCGCATCTTATGGGAGCGGGCCATCCGGCCCAGCGTATCCATCAACTCGTAGGTGTCGCCTTCGGCCAGGGCCCGGTTCAGGGCCACGGTCATTTCATCTTTGCCGGGGTGTTGGGTGTTTGGCATGGTCAAGGCTCCGGCGTACCGGTGGGCTGACTTGCTGCTTCGTTGGTCTTCTGCTTTACATGGTATCGACTCGGATACCCAGGACGCAACCCCCAACTGTCATTTTCCCTGCTGGGTTTCCCAAACTGCTTGCCGGTAAATCGCAGGGAACATCATCACTCAGAGCGCCGACCTATGCCGCACCTCCAACACCGTGACGAGAACCATGTCCGGAGCCTTGTCCGCCGGTGGGGGGTGTCGTACCATTCGGTATATGCTGCTCACCATTTCCACCACACATCGCCCGGCCACGGACCTGGGATATCTGCTGCACAAGAACCCCGGGCGATTCCAGTCGTTCCCGCTGCCCTTCGGGAGGGCTGACGTCTTCTATCCCATGGCAGACGCAGACCGCTGCACCGCCGCCCTCCTGCTGGAGATCGACCCGGTGGAACTGGTGCGCCCCAATGCCGGTGCGTCCAATGCTACCGGGTGGCTCCATCACTACGTGAACGACCGCCCCTACGTCGCTTCGTCCCACCTCAGCGTGGCGATTGCCTCGGTATTCAACAGCGCGCTGGCCGGCAACAGCAGGGACCGGCCCGAGCAGGCGCAACAACCGATCCCATTGGAAGCCCAACTACCCACCCTGCCGTCCCGGGAGGGACCCGACCTCATTGGCCGGTTGTTCGAGCCGTTGGGCTACTCCGTTGAAATCCAGGAACGCCCGCTGGATGCGGGCTTTCCCGATTGGGGAGTCAGTCCCTGCTTCGGTGTGGGACTCAAGGGGGTGGTGAGGCTGCGGGACCTGCTGGCCCACCTCTACGTGCTGCTTCCCGTGCTGGACGACGCCAAGCACTACTGGGTGGGCGACGACGAGGTGGACAAGCTGCTGCGGTTCGGTGCGGGCTGGCTGAGCGATCATCCACACCAGGAGCTGATCTCCACTCACTACCTGAAGCGCCAGCGCAGCCTGGTGCGCCAGGCGCTGGACCGGTTGTCGGATGATGGCCAGGTCGCCCCCGACGTCGCCGCCGAACGGGGCCAGCACGATGAGGAGCGTCTCGAAACCCCGCTCCGGCTGGGGGAGCAGCGGATGCAGGCGGTCCTCGCCGCCCTGCGGGAGGCGGGCGCGATGCGCGTGCTGGACCTGGGCTGCGGCGAAGGCAACCTGTTGAGGGAGTTGCTCAAGGAACCCGCGTTTCGCGCCATCACCGGCGTGGACGTTTCCCACCGCGCCCTGGAGAACGCCCGCGCTCGCCTGCGTCTGGACAACCTGCCCACCACCAAGCGGGAAAGGGTCGCGCTGCTCCAGGGGTCCCTTACCTACCAGGACCAACGGTTGGCCGGATTCGACGCTGCGGTGGTCATGGAGGTTGTCGAGCACATCGACCCGGAACGGCTGGAAGCATTCGAAGCCGCCGTGTTTGGAGGGGCTCAACCCGGCATGGTGATCATCACCACGCCCAACTCCGAGTACAACGCGCTGTTCGAAAACCTGCCGCCCGGCGAGTTCAGGCACCGGGACCACCGCTTCGAGTGGACGCGGAAGCAATTCCAGGATTGGGCCCAGGCGGTTGCCGGGCGCCGGGGTTACGACGTGCGTTTTCACGGCATCGGCTCCGAACACCCCGAACACGGCGCGCCGACTCAGATGGGGGTCTTCACGTGATGAAACTGGAAATCCCCGAACTGTGCCTGGTGGCGCTGGTCGGGCCGTCCGGCTCGGGAAAGTCCACCTTCGCCGCCCGTCACTTCAAGCCCACTGAGGTGGTGTCCTCCGACGCCTGCCGGGCCATGGTGGCCGACGACCCCAACGACCAGGCGGCTACGCCGGAGGCCTTCGCTCTCCTGAATTACATCGCGTCAACGCGTTTGCGGTCCGGGCGCCTCACCGTCATTGATGCGACCAGCGTGCAGCCCCAGGCTCGCAAACCGCTGGTCGAACTGGCCCGAGAGCATGACTGCCTGCCCGTGGCAATCGTGTTGAACATGCCAGAGTCCCTTTGTCTCGCCCGCAACCGGGAACGGGATGATCGGAACTTCGGCTCCCACGTCGTCCGCCAACAGGCACAGCAGTTGCGCCGGTCCATCCGGGGACTGCGACGCGAGGGTTTCCGTTACGTCTACGTCCTCGATACCCCGGAGGATGTGGAGGCGGCCAGCATCCGACGGGTGCCGTCTTGGACCAACCGCCAGCATGAGGCGGGGCCGTTCGACATCATCGGGGACGTGCACGGCTGTTTCGATGAACTGGTCGCGCTGCTGGAGCGATTGGGATACCAGGTCACGCGACCGTCGGCAGGACGCGGCGCAGACGATGGCTTTTCGGTGTCCCACCCCCAGGGACGCAGGGCCGTCTTCGTCGGCGACCTGGTGGACCGTGGACCCGGTGTGGTTGACGTGCTGAAGCTGGTGATGTCGATGGTGACGGATGGTACGGCGTTGTGCGTCGCCGGCAACCACGAGTCCAAACTGGTCCGCAAGCTGAAGGGGAGGAACGTCCAGGTCTCCCACGGATTGGCGGAGTCCCTTGAGCAACTGGAACTGGAATCGGAGGGATTCCAGCAACAGGCCACGCAGTTCATGGATGGCCTGATCAGCCATTACGTGCTGGACGGCGGCAACCTGGTAGTGGCCCACGCCGGGATGAAGGAGGAGTACCAGGGGAGGGCCTCGGCGCGGGTCAGGGACTTCTGCCTGTACGGCGAGACCACCGGAGAGACAGACGAATGGGGACTGCCCGTGCGCGCCGACTGGGCCGCCGGCTATCGCGGCAAGGCCACGGTGGTCTACGGGCACACGCCGGTTGCGGAGCCCGCGTGGTTGAACCGCACCATCAACGTCGATACAGGCTGCGTCTTCGGAGGAAGTCTCACCGCCCTCCGCTATCCCGAAAACGAGCTGGTTTCGGTTCCGGCGTCGCGGGTCTACTACGAGCCGGTGCGTCCCCTGATTGGCGGCCCGGAGGAAGAGCCCAGAACTGTTGCAACCAATGACCGTCAATCGAATCTGCTGCACATCGACGACGTGATGGGAAAACGGGTGGTGTCGACCCGGCTCCGGGGCAACGTCGCCGTGAGGGAAGAACAGGCTGCGGCGGCCCTGGAGGTGATGAGCCGGTTCGCCTTGGATCCCCGGTGGCTGGTCTACCTTCCGCCCACCATCTCCCCGTGCGAAACCAGCAAACTCCCCGGTCTCCTGGAACACCCGGCCGAGGTTTTCAACTACTACCGCAACAATGGTGTCTCCAGCGTCGTCTGCGAGGAAAAGCACATGGGGTCGCGGGCCGTCGTCGTGGTGGGCCGCAGCGCCGATGCCATCGAGCGGCGGTTCGGCATCGCCAGCGAGAGTGCCGGCGCGTGCTACACCAGGACGGGTCGAAGATTCTTTGAAGACCTCCAACTCGAGGCGCGGTTCCTCGAGCGGGTCCGCGCGGCCTGCGGCGAATCCGGGCTTTGGGATGACCTGGAGACCGACTGGGCGCTGCTGGATTGCGAGCTGATGCCGTGGTCAATGAAGGCGCAGGAATTGGTGCTGGAGCAATACGCGCCGGTGGGGGCGTCGGCAGCTGCCGGGCTTTCGGCGGCGCAAACACTCTTGCGGCAGGCCGCGGCACGCGGAATTGACACCGAGGAAGCCCTGGCATCGGTCGATGAGCGGCTTGGTCTGGCGCAACTCTACCGAGACGCCTACGCCAGGTACTGCTGGCCGGTAACCTCGCTGGGGGACATCCAGCTCGCGCCCTTCCACCTGCTGGCCAGCGAGGGGGCCGTCCACTCCGGCAAGGAACACCTCTGGCACCTGGGTATGGCCGACCGCCTGCGCCAGGCCGATCCCGGGCTGTTCAGGGCAACCGGCCACCGGGTGGTGAATCTCGCCTCGACCGAAGAGGAGGACGCCGTTCTCTGGTGGGAAGAATTGACCGCCGTGGGAGGAGAGGGAATGGTGGTGAAGCCTGCCGGATTCGTGGCCACCGGTAAGCGCGGCTTGGTCCAGCCAGCGATGAAATGCCGGGGCGAGGAGTACCTGCGCATCATCTACGGCCCCGAATATACCCTGCCCGACAACCTGGAACGCCTGCGGGGGCGGGGCCTGTCCACCAAGCGGTCGCTGGCGCTGCGGGAATTCGCGCTGGGCCTGGAGGGATTGCAGCGCTTCGTTGACCGTGAGCCGCTGTATCGAGTCCACGAGTGCGCCTTCGCGGTGCTGGCCCTGGAAAGCGAGCCCGTTGATCCGCGCCTGTAAATCGCCTATGGCTCCCTGAGCAAGTTTCTCACGGCGCGGTTATTCTGCTTCATCACCCGGTGCCGGGGCTGGGCCTCTCAGGGGTGGGGAGCAAGTCCGGCAATTGATTTCCGGCGCGGTGGCAAGACGTTTCGTCTTGTTTGCAGTCCAGTTGGATCGTCCGAATTCCTTGCGTTGATGTTGGCTGTGATAGTATGGTCGCGTCAAGACCACCACCAATATAGAAACCATCCGGCAAGCCGTGCGCTGTCCATACTTTGCCTTAGCCATGCTCGCCAACAGGGGCGGGGGGACCGGCGTCAGGTGACCGTCGGGCACATCGGAAGGCACCAGGACAAGGATGCGAGCTGAGGGAAAAGTGGGCATTGGGCCAACAAGCGGCCTGCCCTAGCAGTCAATGGAGAAGCATTTTGCTCCGTGCCGCCATTGTGCTGGCACTCACGGCAGTCTGGCTGGCCGCCGGATGCGCCCAGAGTCCACCGTTGCCGCGCGACCCAACTGCCACGTATGTCCCTCCACCTACGGCCACGCCCGAGCCGACGGCAACTCCCGTGCCGGGCCACATTTGGATTCAATCTTTGCCGCTCGCAGAGGTCTCAATCGTCGGCTCGATACTGCTGTACGACGGCATCATAGACCAACCATCTTATGACCATTTCCGGCGAATCGTCGCCGCAAGCGACGTGGTTATCAAGACCATTCAGATACGCTCTAATGGTGGAGATACCAGTTCCAGCCTAATGATGGGCGAGTGGATATTTGACCAGGGTCTTGACGTGGTGGTGGAGGATTACTGCTTTTCCGCATGCGCCAACTACATATTCACCGCAGGAAGAGGCAAAGTGATAAAGGACGGCTCTGTTGTTGGCTGGCACGGCTCGAATCTGACATCGGAATTTGTAGCAAATGACCTGGGCATCACACTGGAAGAGCAGCTAAAGCAGGAGTTTGACGCATCCATAGAGGATGCGCCTATCCAGGTGGAATCCTCTGCTCACTATCAGATGCTCTTTAGCCAATACAAGGGATCATATCTCAGACAGGTTGATGATGAGCGCAAGTTCTTCGAAAAGATAGGCGTCAATCCGAAACTCTTGACGTTCGGGTTCTTGTCTGAACACCACGACGCTCTGCACACTGAAGGCGACGATCACTATTCGCTGTGGACCTTCTCCATTGAGGATATGGAGAGGTTCGGCGTCAGCAACGTTTCGTATGAGGGCGATCGCGAATATCCAAGTGATTTGACACTTGAAATATCCCCCGACGTCGTTCTTGTATCAGTACCGGAGTAGCGTCTTTGTAGTTATTCCACAAGTTGCTTGTCGCACTCAGTCACCAGACGTGAAACGGATCCCTGGCTTCCGCGGTTGCACGGAGCTTGGCCTCGGCGATGGAGGTGAAGTCGACGGAGTTGTTGGCGAAGTCGGCGAGACCACAGTCGACGATCCGTTTGTCTTACTGTCCCTCATCACCCGCCTGGGATGGACGGAAAACCAGCCGCCTGATTGCGTCCTCCACGGGTCACGGTGGAGACGGCGCCGGAAGGGCCGTGCCCGGCAATGCCACTACAAATGCCGTCCAATACTCTGGGTCTGTTTTACTGGACCGGAGCGCTCATGATTCCCGATGCCATCCGCCGCTGGCTTCCGCCCATCTGCCTGGTCGCGCTGGTAGCTGCCGTGTGGGCTCTGCCCTATCGTCTCGACTGCGATTCCCTGGCGCATGGCGTCGACCCGGCCATAGCCCGTGTCGACAGCCAGTGCATCCTCCTTTCCCATTATACTGAACGGCTCTACGTCATTGAGACAGCGATGAAACAAGAGGAACAGGGGTTGATCGCGAACCATCCCGACACCGATTACCAGCGACGGTGGTATGACCGCGTGAACTTCTACGGCCCTGAAACAGTTGCGCTGGCAGATGCCATCAGGGACTCCATTCTGTACCAGCGAGCCGTTTCCAACGGACACGCTCCTTCGCGGGAGGAGGTCTCAGCCCTCCTCGACCAAGACCGGCTCCGGTCGGAGACCTTCCATGACCTCATTAATATGGCCAGATTGGCGCAAAATCAGGACCGCGCCGGATTCCTGAAGCTGGCAGCGGAGACCAGGAACCCCGACATCAGGAGGACACTCGAAGACCTGACACCGTCTGAGTTCATGGAGAGCTTGGAGGAAATCGACTGGCGCCAACTGGAGCAAATGCTGAAAGAGGGAGAGGCCTATTTCGAATCGTTTGGCCACGAACGCTATTGGCAGGAAATACTTCCAGCGAAACGGCGCCGCGAGCTGGCAATACCCAAGCTGGAGGAGGCGGTACTGGAGGCCAGCGCGGAGGGTCCTGACGGTCCTTATGCGGATGTACCCCGTTTGGCGTGGCTGGGCTACCAACAGAGCGCGATTGAAGAAGTGAACATAGAACTAACCCGGACCGCTCCCCCGGCAGTTTCGGTTGATCGCGCCATCGCTTATCTGGTCGAGGTCCTGCAGGAGGAACAAGATGAACTCAGCGAGGAGTACAGAAGGTGGCTTGAAAGGCGCGAAAATAGACGGAGACCAACCCTGCCGCCCCTGCGCCCAGACTCGGAGTAAATTTGCTCCGGCCCCAGCCCCGCCTGTCAGCACGAACGGATTGACACTACTACCAGGAGAGTCCCGGACACTTTCTACTGATTATCGTCCGCATCATTGGAATATAGATATAGCCAAACTTGCTTCCAACCTTCGTGCAACGGTACCACTACCAGCCGTCCGTGCCACAGCCGTCCCTCGCCGTCGGAAACTGTCCATGAAAACCAGCCGAAGTCGTCCGAGAAACCTTCGTCGATAAGTTCCCAATCTGGATGAACCAGTCCTTCGCGGTAGAGGGGCACCAGGTCGGCGGCAGTTGACTCCGTCTCCAGTTCCGCGTAAATGCTCACTTGATTGTCGTATGGCGACATGGAGCCGCCGGAACTGAAGCTGGAGCCGTAATTGCCAGTTCTGTAACTGCCTCGTACCACCCTGGTTCCCGGTACCGCCGAAAGGGTGTCATCCCGCCGCTCCAGGTCCAGACCCGGAATCTGTGGGTATTCACGCTCCCGGCCTTCCGGCCCCGAGGGCGGACTCGATGCAACGTACGGGCATATATTCGCGGGGAATACTGCAACAGGGAATCCTGCCCGCCATTCTCCTTCTTCCATCGCAACAGGCCAAGGAAAGGATATGGACTCCTGTGGCTGCCCGTCAGGTTGCCCGGCGGCGATTTCAGCATAGGCACGGGTGGGGTTGTTCACGTCCAGAAACACCGCGGCCACGACAGCTTCTTCGATGAACTCCTCGTCCTGTTCCAGCCACGACTGCAACTCGTCCAACCCGCAGATTCCGGCCAGCTCCCGTGTCAACAACGAATGGAAAAGCGCGGTGTCATTGTCCTTCAGCGCCCTGTTCCAATCATCGAAAAGCTGTTGGACCGCGATCTTAGTCCCGTCATCGCCGTCCCCTTCGGCGGCAGCATGGGTGGCAGGCTCAGTGGCTGTAGGTGAAGGCGCAAGGGTAGGTGAGGGGATCACTACCGTTGTTGGCGTCGGTGACGGGGTTTCCGTGGGCGCCACCGGGATGGGTGTATCAACCGGCGGCTCGGGCGACTCCCCATCACAGGAGGCCGATAGCAAGAGGGCCGCGAAGCATAGCAACGCCAGGGAGGACAGCCAGAGATTCCGGGAAGGTTTGTTGTGGCAAGTCACTTTCGACTCGTTGGCCGGTTTAACCGCCCAAGTGTGGTCGTTGGGCCGTATTGGGCGCCCACGGCCTGGGAAATACATGAAGATAAAATGAAAATAGCCCGTG
>VXOI01000128.1 GCA_009840175.1 Chloroflexota bacterium
GGTGTCCCCCACCCGCCGCCACGCCCTCACCGCCGCCGGGCTGGAGCGGTTGGCCGAGCTGGACGCCGTGTCCCTGGAGGAAACGCTTTTCCTCCTGCCCGTCTCCAAGCAGTGGCGGCGGGGGCTGCTGGAACGCCTGGACGCCGTGGCCGTCATCTACCGCCTGGCCTCGGCCATAGGCCAGGTCCATCACCCCCTGGTCTTCCGCTGGTACCGGGCCATGCCCCTGGACGCCGCCCTGGTCCTGCCCGGAGGCAGGAGCGTGGCGGTGGTGCGCCAGGGCAATACCAGCGACCGCACCGCCTTCGCCAAGCGCCTGTGGCGGCTGGGGCAGTTGCCACCCGCCAGCGCCGTACTGATGCTGCTGCCCGACGAGGTGCGCCTGCACCAGGCCCGAAGGCTGGCAACGGCATTGCCCGGACCCGTGTTCCTGGCCCTGGAGGGCGACGCCGCTTCCGCCGGAGCCGGGGCCGCCGTCTGGCGCACTCCCTCCGGCGCAGCGCCCCTTGACTTGGCCACGGCGTTGAACCACACCGGGCCGCCCAAGTCCTGGCCCCTGCGAAAACCGCCGCAGCGGGCCGCGATGCCCGATACTTTGCAGCCGGAGGCCGACTGCCTGCTGCCGTCGCTGCTCAAGCCGGTGGATAAGCGGGCCGTGGACCTGCTGGCCGATTGGCCCTGGCTCTCGCCCCAACACCTGGGCGCAATGCTGGGGGTGAAGCGGTCGCGGCTGTCCCAGGTAACAACAAGGTTGGGCGAGTTGGGCCTGCTGCTGGACGTTGCCGTGGACGCCCAGCGCCGCCTGGCCCTTTCCGATAGGGGATTGGTGATGCTGGCCCGCCGCGACCGTACCTCGGTGGGCGAGGCCCGCAAGCGGTGGAGCGTCCTGCCTTTGGACACCGGCTCCTCCCTGGACTGGCGCAACGTGGCCGGAACCCGGACCCGCCAGTTGCTCCGCAACGTCGAGCACACCGCCGCCGTCCACGCCTTTATCGCCGCCCTGTCCCGCCAGGCCCGTTCCCGCTCCCGGGAGATCGTCCAACTGGACCCGCCCCGCCGGGCCTCCCGCTACTTCCACCACCAGGGAAAACTGCGCTCGGTCCACCCCGACGCCTTCGGCGTCCTCCGGCGCGGTCAGGATACCTGGCCCTTCTTCCTGGAGTGGGAGCGCCGCGCCGTGCGGCCGGGGACCATGGCCGCCCGCGTCGCGCCGTACCTGCGCTACTACGCCGGTCCCAGGCCCACCGACGACCACGGCAACCAGCCCCTGGTCCTGGTGGTCTTCGACGACGACATCGCCCTGACCCACTTCCTGGAAGTCGCCGCCCGGGAGATGGGCCGCGCCCGGGTGCGGGTTCCCCTGCTGGCCTCCCACCGGGAGCTGGTGGAGAGCGCCGGGCCGCTGGGCCGGGCCTGGATTTCCCGCAGCGGCGATCCGCCGGACTACGCCTTTCAAACCCGCTGAACCGATAACGCCAACCAGCAAGGAGGAATTCATGCGAATCTACTACGTGATGGAGACCCGGGGCCGCCGCTGCCACGTCCTTTCCGCCCTGGGCGTGGACGTCCGGGCCTGGAACCGGCTCCACCGCCGCGTCCGGGAATGGCATCGCCGGTTGAAACAACGCCACGGCATCCCGGCCAACGAGGAACGGCGCCTCTCTGACCTGCTCACCGCAACATCGCCGGCTGACCCATCTTGTGGTTGCGACTGCCACACGCAATCGGTGCCGCCGCACGGAACGGAGATGGTGGCCCAGGGGTTGCGCGTTGTCGAGGATTTTGCCGTGGAGACCGGCGGAGTCGGGATCATCAACGTCTGCCTGGACATGGACAAAACGCCGGCCCACCGCCGGGTTGCCCTGGATCGCCTCTTCAACCGCGTCAACGCTACCGCCGACCGTGAGGGTGGCTACGCCCTCCTCATCTTCGGGCAGGAACCCGACGATATTGTCGTCCGCACCTACGAGCGGTTGCGCAGCCACAACCCGGTGCCCGTGCGTGTCGGCGCCTGCGGCGACGGCTGGCACACCCGCAACCTGCCCATCGACCGGATCATCGGCGGCCCCGTATTCCGAGACCCCGGCGCCGACTGTCTGCTCCAGGTGGCTGGCATAGTGGCTCACGCTCTGCTGTGGCGGGAGGAACCTTCCGCCAGCGGAATGGACGCCGGTGAAAACGTCGGCGCTTTCACCGTGCTGGACCACGCCCTGAATCTAAGGGCATCCCGGCACGACTCCCGGGGCATTGTCAGGAGGTAGGTCTATTTCGACCAGTATGACTTTGGTGGAGAGACAACGGAGGGTGTGCGCGGGCTGGCATACCTTGTTCGGGAATTGCTTTGTCTGTCCCATCTGCACATCGTTATTTTCACGCCTCTGTGCCTTTGTTGGTATAATATTCTCGAGTCCTCATTCGGGCAACGCCGCAAGAAAGGGAACCCAAATTATCATGATGTTTTCATGCACTCCGGCATCCGGCTGCGAACGGCGCCACTTGAACAGTTTAGTGGTTCGCCTCAATGGATTGTGGGGCAAGTCTTACGAGGTCTCAGCTTGTCTTGATATGGACAACAGGAACGAACCTGAGCCAGAGCTTCTGCTTGAAGCGCCCGGTGAGCCGCCGATTGTCATCGAGCGCAAGTCGGTTTCATGGCCAAAGGAGTTCCTCCGCGATCACAACAACGAACACGCCATCGCCGATGATTTACTGGAGCGGCTGTCTGCAACATACCAGGATGATTTTTACTTGCTGACGCTTTGGTCCGGCAACTTAGTTGGGCAGCGGATGGTTCACATGAGGGAGTGGGCCGAGCAAATCGCTAACGTGATCTTGCGGGACCAAGAGAATTCCCGAACCACCCGAGGCATTCGCGGTGAAACTCCTATACCGTGGAGATTCCGACGCGCCAATGAATTCGACCGCGACTATGACACCCCGGACACGGGGATCCAAGTGCGGACGTGGCAAGATGACGGTCCATCATTCTTGGATCCGTCTGGATGGGCCACGATGGTTACCGAGGCCACACAAGGGTACAAGGCGGAGTTGGAACGCCTTGCTGCTAGTTGTGAAGCCAAATTTGCCAAGTACGGAAACCACATCAAGTTACTAGCTATTGAATTCCACGGCGACGTTTGGTCTCTGTCGGAGGACGCCTTAATCGAGGTGGTCAATTCCGCAGAATTACCCAACTGCGTCGACCAAGTTTGGCTGGGCCAACCAGATTGGCTGGATGATTACACGCGTATAGTGTATTGGGATATGGTCCGACCAGTATCGACCATCGGGATTTCCGACAGCCCGGACCGGCGAGCTGCTGATTGGGGACTTGCTATGCCCAGCCTAAACAGCTAACCACACCGGATTACCCGAGCCTATACAAACACGGGCTGCGGTAATGGATGCGCTGACCGCCACTACCGTGCCACTGGTTCTCAGTCTCACTCGATGCCGCGGGTTGTGCCTCAACTTGAAGCTGGGGGCAGATATACCGTGGTGAGTCTGGTTTCTGACGGCTCTGTCCGCCCGAAACTCAGGTTGACGCCGTTAGCCGGTAATGATACGCTTCTATCTACCACCCCTATCGCTTCGCCGGTAGGGTCGAGACCGCCGGAAAAGGCGGTCTCTGTCTTTGTCTAGGAGCTGGCCATTGCTCACCAGCGTTTACATCGACGGATTCAATCTCTACTACCGCGCCCTCAAGGACACTCCTTTCCGGTGGCTGGACCTGCGGATGCTCGCCGAGACCCTGTTCCCCCAGGACACCATCAATCGGGTCTGCTACTTCACCGCTCTTTTAGACGCACGTCCTGACAATCCCCTGCAACCCCGCAGGCAACTGGTGTACCTACGGGCGCTGGCAACATTGCCGGACCTGGAAATTCACTACGGCCGGTTCCGGTCCGGCATCAAACGTCGGCCATTGGCCCAGCCTGCGCCCGGACTGCCAGGCAGTATGTTGTTCCGGGACTCGGAGGAGAAGGGGTCGGATGTCAACTTGGCTACCCGCCTGCTGGTGGACGGGTTCAACGGTGAATACGAGCAAGCGGTGGTGATTTCCAACGACGCCGATTTCGCCGGCGCGATGGGCTACGTCAAGGACGGCTTGGGTCTCCGAGTCACCCTGGTCAACCCCGACCCCAACAACAGCAGTCCCCGGGACCTGTCCGCCGCTGCCACCTACGTGAAGCGCCTCTGGAAGAGCCACCTGCGGCGGAGCCAGTTTCCCGATACGCTGACCGACGAGGTTGGCGTCATCGCCAAGCCTAACGCTTGGTGAGTTCACCGGAGGATGAGGCAGCCCGCTCATTGGACGTTGTGAACTGTTGGAAGAATTGCAGACCTGCTTGTCCACTATGGAATCGATGATGCCGCCATAACGACCCAACCTAACCGCGCCGAACCTTGCGGCCCCGATAGCCGTTGGGAAATCTAGGGAGTGATCTATGGCAGACGATAAGAAGCAAGATTCGAACGACGGATTATTGTTCCACCTCCGTTTGGTTCCCGATGGACGGGAAGGGAACAAGGTATACGCCAGGTCCCTACGTCCGGGAGAGGAAGACACTGGCGAAGTCGTGAATGTGAATGCTGGGGATGAACTGATAATTCGGCCCGGCGGCATGGTGGTCAATTCCGATGAAATCGATGCACTAAGTCCCAAGGGTTTCGGCGGTTATGCTCCCATAGCGAATACCATTTGGACCTGGTACAGAATTGTGGGAGAACAGGTAGGGTTTTTTGTCTATCTCTTTGCCCTGGCCCGTAGACTTGACGCTGCCCATGCTGCATGGGAATTGGCAATACAGGAGCGCGACAAAGCTAGGAACGAAGGAGCAATCGGCCGAAGAATCGGATTTTTCAGGGCACTGTCTGAAGCCGAGGTCGCGATCATCACCTTACATAGAGGGATGAACATGCTTCTGAGGTTCAACGGTGTGTTCCCCTTGGGTCTGGAGATTCCTGATAGCCTCAAGACGTTGGATCCCGTCGTCAAAGAGATGCGAGATGCCTTTGAACACATCGACGAGCGCGCTCAGGGGAAGATCAACCAACGTGGGCAAATGGATGCGGAGGCGTTGACAATTTTTGACCAACCCGACTTCATTGAGTCGTCGATACTCCACTATAGGGGTAAGGACCTTCATTTCGAAGATGATGTATTAGTGGCACTGTTGAGTTGCCGAGAACTGGTTTTGAAGATAATTGACTTGAGGGTAGCTGCGCAGAATAGTAAGGGATAGGAATTCCAACTCATGCAACCTCGGCATGGTCAGAACTCTAAAGTAAATTGTTAGGAGAATTAAGGTGGACTATACCGATTTGATACACACCTGCACCGCCCCGGAGTGCCTTAACGAAGATGGCTTAGAGGCACAAGTCGAAGAACGCGGTGACCTGATAGAAGTGCTGTGCGGATTATGTGGGCGGAGGCGGACCTACCCAGCTAAAGCTCTCGACCGGGAGAGTCCGGACCTGGTAGACGAATATCTACGGGGATATTTTGCAGTGGTCGAGCGATACGAGCTGGGCTAGCAGCGGTTGTCTTTGTCAACCGTGTTAGTCAATCGTCCCTTCCGGCTCTCCCACCTCCGGCAGCAGCAGGTGGAGCAACCCCATTCCCGCAGCCAGGCTGAAGAGGGAGACCAGGTGGCCGGAGCCGGGGGCGGCCCCGGCATTCCAGCGGAACACCGTGCGGGCGTTGACCTTCAACAGCCGTGCCAGGCCCCGGCAACTCAACCCGGCAGCCTGCCGGAAGGCGTCCAGCCGCTCCGGGAAGTCCGGCGGGAACTCCTCCAGCTCGATGTGATAGACACATTGCTGGCGGCGACTCATAGGACCAACTACTCCCGGACCGGCCAGGGCTGGGAGGCGTCCAGCAACAGCACGGCTACCCCGCCGGGCACTTCGCAGGCAAAACCCACGATGGCCCGCAACTCGTCCTCGCTGGGTGGCCGTCCCACCCGCCAAAGGCGGCCCGAGCGGGCCGGCAGTCCGGCGGACAAGGCAATCTCTTCCAACGAGACGCCCGAATGGTCCTCCAGCCGGCCCAGCCGCACCGGAAGGTCCCGGGGCAGGGACGGCGCCGGGAAACGCAATTGCCGGTCCCGCGCCGCCCGGTTTACGCCGTTACTCAAGGTCATCACCATCGGCGTCGTTACCGCCGGCCCATAGGGTCAAGGCCCCGGCGTCGCCCTGGCACAGCAAGTCGATGCCGCCGGGGACGCTGCGGGCCAGCTCGGTGATGGCCAGGATGTTGGCCCCGGAGGGCCGGCGCTCACCCCGCCGCCACAACAGGATGGCCCGGTCGGTGACACCCAGCAGCTCGGCCATCTCCCGCCACTTCACCCCGGCCAGCACCTTCAGGCCCTCAAGCCGGCGCCCGAAGTCCTCGGGCCAGGGCGGGGGCCGGTAGTCCTCCAACAGGTTGTGTTCCGCAAATGTCATGCAGTTACCTCCTCGGTCGGTGGATCACGGTCACGTCTTCGTCTATCAGCAGGGCCAGGCCGCCCGGCACCCGGACCGCCAGGCGCGCCAATGAAAGCGTGGCCCCGGCGTTGGGTTCGCCGTCCTCGTTGCGCCAGCGCAAGAGCTGGCGGGGGTCCACTCCCAGGGCGTCGGCCATCCCCTCCCAGGTGAGGCCGGTCAGCGCCTTGAGCGCCGCCAGCTTCCGGGGAAAGTCCTCTGGCATCAGGGCGACGCCCGGCGGGAACCGCCGGTGGCCGGAAGGGTCGCGCTCGTTAGTCATCGTTCTCCTCCATGACGAACAGGTCCTCGAAACGGGTGACCTGCAGGACCTCCATCAGGCGGCGGCGGGTCTCGCCGGCGGCGCAACGCCGGCCGTGGAACAGGTCGGAGACGAAGCTCCGGGAACGACCGATGCGCCGGGCCAGTTCGTGCTGGCTCATGTTGAGCACGTTGAGCCGTTCCCAAGCCTTGTTCGGGTCCAGCCGGGCGCGGAAGGCGGGTTTTCTGCGCTTCATTCCGACGCCTCCTGCCGCTTTTCCCTGCTGCCTCGCTTGGGGCTGCCATCGACGGTATCAACCGGCTGGGGGTACAGCTCCGGGTGGGCCAGGTAGTGGCGGGCGATGATGCGGGCCAGGATGCGCAGCCCGTCCATGCGCTGGCGCTCCTGGTCCTCGGTGAGTCTTCGCTTCTTGCTCAAGGTCGTCTCTCTCGAAATAATCCGGCCTGACTTCCGGGGGTAGCCTGGAAGGGGCCGGTGGGTTATACTCTGGCTGGGGTTTAGAAATTTCGTTCTGTATGGATGAGTGTAGCAACCTAACATCCGGCGATACAATGGCTGGAACGTCTATCAGCCGCCCTTTTGACAAAGTGTTTACTCTGGTGTAACAATCAACCCGCAGAAAGACAACGCCTGTTCGGGCCGCAACACCGACCAACGGGGTGGCAAGCATGAACCAGCACGACGACAACCTGGAACCGCAGGACCGACGGGAAGAAGCCGAGGGTTACGAGGACATCGGCGCCCTGCTCAAGCGGCTGCGGGGCCGGGTCAGCCTGCGGGAGGTGACCCGGCGCACCGGCGTGTCCGCTTCCTACCTGTCCCAGATCGAGAGGGGAGTGAGCCAGCCCGGCGCCAACGTGGTCCGCAAGCTGGCCGAGCTTTACAACGTGGACGCCCAGGAGTTGCTGAAGCGAGCCGGCCACGGGCCGCAACCCGGTCCCTACACCGACGAGGCGATGGACGTGGAGCGGGCCTACCGCTTCGTGCTGGACGACCCGGCCTTCCGGGTGGGCACCCGGCCCGACGGCCCCATGACCGTCAACGCCAAGCGGTTCATCGTGGAGATGTACGAGAAGTTCACCGGCAAGAGGCTGCTGGAATGACGACGCAAACCCTGGGCGGCTTCTGCCGCGAGCTTTTGGACGACGACCCATACGGACAGGCAATTGACCCTGAAAGGTTGGCTGGGCGTTTCGTGGACCACTTCGGGCTGTCGGCCCGCCCTAATCTGGTAGAACTGATCGACCTGGCGGAGCGGGCCGGGTTCGGCACGGTGCGGGAAGGCAAGATGGAGGGGCTGAAGGGCGCCCACGTCGGCCAGCCGGGAGCGAGTACCACATCTACCACCGGGATGACCTGTGGGAGGGTTCCAAGGCCCAGACCGTACTCCACGAGATGTACGAGATCGTCCTGGAGCGCATGGCCGAGATTCACTCGCCGGGTATGCCCGTCCCCTCCGGGCCGAACCCCGTGATCTGCCAGCAGGCGGAACGCTTCGCGGCGGCGGCGCTGATGCAGCCGGACATCTTCCTGCCCTACGCCTAGGCCAGCGGTATGGACGTGGCGGCCCTCCACGACGCCTTCGGCTGCGCCTACTCCTCGGCGGCTTTGCGGCTGGCCGAGGTGGTGCGGGACCCTCCCCTGCTGGTGGTCCTGTACGAGCGGGAGGAGAGGGGAGACCCTGAAGGCTGGACCGGCCCTGCCGTGCTGCGGGCCAGGGTGGTGAAGCGGACGGCGGGCTTTGGGGCAAGCTCATCCCGGCTTATCTGTGGCCGTCGGGGAGGGTTGCCCCGCAGGGACAAGGCACTGCCTTCCGGTTCCCTGGCGGAGCTGGCTGCCTACAGCGGCGGGATGGAGTACGCCGAAGGGGACAATTTGGCCGCCATCGCAAAACCCGTCCTCTGGAAGGGGCGATTGGCGAAGGTGATAGTCGTTGCCGTGCCCTGGGAGCGGCGCAGCGTCCTGGAGCCGCAGTTGGGCCGCCAGAGCCGGCCCTATCCCAGCTTCGACGCCAGGGCGGTGACTGTCGCGTCTTGACGGGGCGGGCCGGGTGTCCGATAATCAAGTGTAAGACAAGTACATACACTGACAAGCAAAAAGAGAGAGACCATGCCGCCACGCAGAAAGACCATCACCTTCTCCCTGCCCCCGGAGATGTTCGAGCAGGTGGACGCGGTGAGGCGCGAGGAGGGCCGCGATATGAGCGAGTTGGTCCGCGAAGCGCTGCGCCTGTACATGGAAGAGCGGGAGTTGCGCCGCGAGGCCCGACTGGAACGGCTGCGCTCCCGCCAGGCCAATCTGTCAGAGGAAGATGGAGGACGGAACCATGAGTAAGACCAGTAAGGATCAAGACCTGACCCCGGTGGCGTTGTACGCCCGGGTCTCCAGCGACCGCCAGGACGTGGACCTCTCCGTCGCCGCCCAACTCAGGGCCTTGAGAGACCACGCCCAGAGGAACGGCTACCTGGTGGTCCGCGAGTACATCGACGAGGCCGAGAGTGGCCGCATCGCCGATAGGCCCCAGTTCAGCAAGATGATCGACGAGGCATCCAAGCCTGACGCTCCCTTCCAGGAAATCCTGGTCTGGAAGTTCAGCCGCTTCACCCGCAAGCGGGAGCACGCCGTGGCCTTCAAGTCCATGCTGCGACGGAAGGGTATCCGCGTGGTCTCCATCACCGAGCACGCCGACGACTCCCCCACCGGCAAGCTGATGGAGGCCATCATCGAGTCCGTGGACGAGTTCTACTCGGAGAACCTGGCCCAGGAGGTCGCGCGGGGTATGCGCGAGGCCGCCTCCCGGGGTTTCTGGGTCACCACCTACGCCCCCTACGGCTACAAGAAGGTCCAGGTCCAGGACGGGGCCAAGAAGCGCCCCAGGCTGGAACTGAACCCGCCCCACGACGCCGTGGCCCGCCGCATCTTCGACATGGCCCTCCAGGGACACAGCGTATTGGACATCGTGAGGGCCCTCAACGCCGAGGGCATCCCCACCTCCAACGGCAAGCGGTGGCTCAAGACCACCATCCACGCCATGCTCACCAACGAAGCCTACACGGGAACCCTGGTCTGGGGCAAAGACGCCCGGGACGGAGCGCCCCCGGTGCGGGTGGAGGACGCCTTCCCCGCCATCGTGTCCCGGCAGGAGTTCGACCGCATCGCCCGGATGTTGCAGTCCCGTGCCCCCAGCGTCTCCCACCCCCGCCGGGCGGTCAGTCCCTATCTGCTCAGCGGCCTGCTCAAGTGCGAGACCTGCGGCAAGGCCATGACCGCCGCCGAAGCCAAGAGCGGCAAGTACACCTATTACATCTGCCATTCCCTGCTGAAGCAGGGCAAGGGAACCTGCGACACTCCCAGGCTCAACGCCAAGGCTTTCGAGGGGCTGATCATCGAGCAGCTACGGGAGAACGTCCTCACCGAGTCCAACATCCGCGCCCTGGTGAAGCTGGTGGACGAGGAGATGGACGGCGTGGCCCGCGAACAGCGTCAAAAGCTGGAAACCATTGAGGCGGAGCTGGAAGAGGTCAAACGCAAGCTGGCCCGCATCTGGCAGTTTGTCGAGTCCACCGACATCGAGATGGCCGACGCCGCCGACCGCATCAAGGAACACCGGGAGCGGCAGGCTCAGTTGGAGGACGCCGCCCAGGAAGCCAGGGCTGAACTGGCCGACCGGCGGGGGATGCTGGACAGCGCCGACACCATCGCCGCCTTTGCCGAGGAGATGAGCGACTTCCTGAAGACCAGCGAACTGACGGAGACCAGGGCCTTCGTCCGGTCATTCGTGAAAGAGGTGCAGGTGAAGCCCGGCATGGCCGCCATTATCTACACGATACCCACGCCGGAGGACAGTCCCATAGGGGGAGCGGACGCCTCGGAGATAGCCCTGAACGGGGCTGTTATGAATACGGTACGATCTGGTGGGCCGGACTGGACAAAATCGAGAACCGATGCCGATTCCCGCGTCACACCATCCTGCGGCATGGTGATAGTATAGGTCAGCGTCGCCTCGTCGTCCACGATCTCGATGCCCTGCACGAAGTTGCGGATCAGCGCCTTCCGCTCCGGGAACGTCCCTTCCATCAGGAACTCGCGGAAGTCCGCCACGTACCCTTTGATCTCCTTGCTCGTCGGCAAGTCCGCCCGCCGCCGTTCCAACTGGTCCTCTGCCTCCTCCTTCGCCGCCACCAACTGGTCCTGCCGCGCCTTCAAGGACAGGATGCGCGGCGACAGCGCTTCGATGGGCAACTGCTTGGTCTCCAACGCCTGGTAGAGGTTCTCCAACCGGGTGTCCACGTCGGCAAGCTCTGCGTCGATGGCCTTCAATCTGCCGTTGACCTCGCCGGCCAGGGCGTCGATCTCCTCGGCCACCAGGGTCACCAACTCAGTGATGGTCTCCTCGGTGAGAATGCGCTCCCTGACCTTCTCGATGATGTAGTCCTCCACCCGCTCCGCGTTCAGGTAACGGCCCGTGCAGCTTCCAGCCCCTTCCCGAAGCAGGCTGGCGCACACGTAGTAGGCGAACTGGCCGCTCTTGGCCGCCTGCCCCGAGTAGGGCTTGCCGCACGCCCCGCACTTGAGCAACCCGCTCAGGAGGTATTGGCTGCCCACCCGCGCGGGCCGCTGCTTGGCGGGAGCCCGCTCGTGCATCTCGCTCTGAACCGCGTCGAAGGTCTCCCTGGACACCAGGGCAGGCCACGCGTTCTCCACCCTTACCGGTTCCCCCGCCTTCTCGTCCTTGCTCTTGACCCCCCAGACGGCCGTCCCCGTGTACGCCTCGTTGGTGAGCAGGTAGTGGACGATGCTCTTCTGCCAGCGCCGTCCCCGGTTGGTGATGCCCCGCCCGTTCAGCTCCTTGCAGATTTCCTTCAGCCCGTTGCCCCGCCGCGAACTCTCGAAGATCTCCTGTACGATGGGGGCGGCGTCCGGGTCTATCTCAAGGGTGGGACGCTCCTTCAATCCGTCGCTGACCTTGACGCGGGTGTAGCCGAAGGGAGCCTTGGAACCGAGGAAGAAACCCCGGGACGCCGCCTCCCGCATTCCGCGCACGACTTCCTGGGCAAGATTTTCCGAGTAATATTCGTCCACGCTCTCGATGATGCCCTCCAGCAGCCTGCCGGTGG
>VXOI01000100.1 GCA_009840175.1 Chloroflexota bacterium
GGCCGCACAAATCGAAACATCTATAGGTGTCAGTTTTTCAGAGGTTCCCTAGGTAGATCAGCCCCCCGAACGCATTGGCTACCAAGGTCTCGGTCGCAACAATAGGAAAGCGGCGGCTGATCTCGGGCATTCGCTCCCACTCGGGGCGGCTCCAGATGCCGTCGCTATGAGCACCCACGCGCACGTGGAAACCGCCAGCTTCGGCGACCGCTGCCGGCACCGTAACGGTAACCAGTTCGCCCGGCGCGGCATATAGGCCGGTGGAGTGCCAGCGGGGCACGGCGGTATTAATGGTAAGGCTACGCATAAGGCGCGGAGCATCGGGGGGGACGGGACCAGGGAAGTCCATGGCCGCCGGGTGTGCGCGCACGGACTCAGGCGGAGTGTGGTTGTGCTCCAGCACGAAGAGCGTGGCGGCCAGCCGGGCGACTACATCAGCCTTGCCCACCGGCTGATCGGCTGAGAGCCAACGGCGCTCCCGTTCGACGCTATCTATCAGGACCCGTAGGCGCGGCGCGAGCAGCGTGTCGTCGGAAGAGAGGAATCGGGCGGTACGCACCAGACTGTCCAGAGCTTGGTCTATCTCTGGTTGGGTCAGCCTGCGGCTGCCATTCTCGTGCGCCTCCACAGCATTGAGAGCCGTGCCTGTATGTGTCAGTTCAGGGGGCGGTCCATGAACCGTGTAGCCCGCCAGTGACGTGCGCTCAAGCCAGTCGTAGGCCCACTGGATCCCAACGTGCGCGAGCAATCGGTTGCCAGAGTAGTCATTGACGAGGTCCAGGTGCGGGTGCAGTTGTGCCCAACCCCAACCTGTGGACGCTGTCACTAGACCGCCGCCTGCGCGCACGAAGTCCGACAGCGTCTTGAGTTCCAACTCGCTCTGATTCCAAATCTCCAGAGCCACGACATCGACCGACTCCAGCGATTCAGCCGTCAGCACCACTTCAACGGTATCGTACCCAGCCTCTATCAGATAGGCACGGAACTCGCGCGTGCTGGGCGCGCTTACGACACCGATGTGGGTACGTCTCGGAGCCCCGGCGCCGGCCGCCCAATGCAGTGCATTCGTCATCAGTCGCCCAGTATCCGCCGTATTTAGTGTGGCGCTTTCGAAGTAGCCGCCGTGGCCCAGAGCTACGAGGCGGCCTTCCTGCCAACGGCCCGCCGCGACGACGGGGGCGTGTGCGCTCTCTGAGCCCCCAACGATCACAGGGAAGGCCTCGGGACCATAGACCAACAAGGGACCTGGTACACCCGGCGCGGAGATCTCGGCCACTCCATCGAGCAGCACGTCAAGGTCATCATTGGTTTCCTCCACTCTTGCAGGCCTCAGTGTGGGTTCTGGCGTCGGCCTTGGCGTGGCCGCTGGCTCTGGCGTCGGCCTTGGCGTGGCCGCTGGCTCTGGCGTTGGCCTTGGCGTGGGTATGGGCGTCGACGTGAGAGTGGGGGTAGCCGTGAGCGCGGGCGTCGCCGTGGCCGTGGGAAACGCCTCCGTCGGCCCGGGTCTCTGTGTGGGCGGAGCAACCCGCGTCGGCGTCGGGGTGGGAACCGCTGTATGCGAGGGAACGGCTGCCGGTGCGGAGGCGGGTGTCGCCGTTCCCGTGCGTTGGGTGCCGGTGGGGGTGATGATTCCCGGCGTGGGTTCGGGGGTGGGAGTGAGTGTCGGCGCCGGAGGCGACACGGCAGTAGCTGTCGGAACCGTCGAGGTGGCAGGGGCATCCGTACAGCCCATGATGATCACGGAGGCTCCGATTAGACAGGTGAACAGGAAAGCCGCAGATATGGCCTTCCTGTGCTTTCCCAGCCCCATCGTACCGCCTCCCTCACTGGGCGCCCATGGTCTCCAGAAGGCTGGCCAGGTCGTCGGCGTGCTCTTCCTCCATGGCCAGGATGCCTTCCAGCATCCGCCGGGTGGTGGGGTCCTTGTCGCCGATGTAGCGGATTATCTCGCCGTAGGAATCAATCGCCACCCTCTCGGCCACCAGGTCCTCGCGGATCATATCGATGAGGGTCTCGCCTTCCACGTACTCAGAGTGGCTTCTGGTCGCCAGCCCCTCCGGAGAGAAGTTGGGCGCTCCTCCAAGCTGGACTATGCGAGCCGCCACCTGGTCGGCGTGTAGTTGTTCCTCGTTGGCGTGCTGCAGGAACTCCTGGGCCACGGACTGGGCATTGATGCCGCTGGCCATGTAGAAGTGGCGTTTGTACCGGAGGACACAGACGATCTCCGTGGCCAGCACGTCGTTCAAGAGCCGAATGATGGTGTCCAGGTCGCCCTGATAGCCCTCGGTCACGGCGCCTCGCTCAATGTGCTGCCGCGCCCGGCTTCGTATTCCCTGAATGTCCGAAAGGAACTCTCCTGCCATACTTCCTCCTGATCTTCGGCTGATTCGACTCCGGATTGCCCCTTGGACTACGCAGTGAACAGGCGGGGCGGCTCCACAGTAACCACGGTGCCCGCCGAGGGCAAGCCCGTAACCATCCGCTCCCTAATCTGTAAACGGGTGGCCAAGGCCCAGGTCCCCAGTCAGGTCCAGCAGCGCCGTCATGAGACGATTGCGAAATTGAAAATCCGGCCCGCGGAGTCCGGCGGTGGCGGATTCCACCTGCCCAACGTCGTGTTGCACAGTCCGGCGTGATCTGGGCAGGTTCGCGCTGATTGTGGCGTCGGCGGTGCCCCCGGTGGCGGAGTCAGGATTCGGGGTTCGCGGCAGGCCGGGGCGGGTTTCCGGGTCCCTTGACAGAGAGGAGCTGGGCCCCATTACATCTGCGCTAGGTTGACAGCCAAGTTGTAGCCGAACCAGCCGTCCCCGGTCCGGAAGCTCTGCGGCTTGGCGGTCTGGGGTCTTACATGAGCCCGAACCCGCCGCTGAAGGGCTCGAAGTCTGCTGACGGGACCCGGCCTTGGATGTCCTGGCGCTGGGGGACGATGCCCTCGGCGACGTCCTGTATCACTGCGGCTTGGACCAAGGTGGCCTGAACCCCGTTCCGGTTCAATTGCTGTGGGGTGAGACCGACTGCCTGGGGATGAATGTCATCCAACTGTTGACTTGGGAGGACGCTAGTCTTGGCTACTCATCATTACGAAGATTTCGGTCCTCTAGCAGAACATGGAACTGGGCCGGATCTTGGCCGAATTCGGTTAGCAACTGCCCGGACATACGGGCAATCTGCTTGGAACCAAACTGGCCTTCGAAGTACAACCCATTAGGCAGTAACCTGCTCCACCCGAATTTTCGGCCGCTCGGATGCAATGGTTCTGAGTGTATCAAACGCCTCTTGGTCATAGTCTTAAATGAAAATGGCTCAGTCAAGATTTCTTCTTCTACCAACCATTTCGCTGTTGCGAAGAATAAATCAGACCAGTTGTCTACGGATATTTCCTTTCCCTGCGAATCTCGAAAGCGTGTGGGCTTCAGTGAACTACCTTCGGTAGGGTTAGCATCATACCATTCAGCGAGTTGGATAAAGGATATCCACCCGCGCATATCTGCTGGAGCAGGACTGGATTTTTCTACAACTTGCTTCCGAGCGGGCCTCCCCCGGTGAGGCGAGGTCTGCGGAAGTAGTCCGTCCTCCTGTGCTACGGATTCCAGCGCGTGCAACAGGCGCTCACGGGCATTGTTGTAGACTACCCGTCCGTCGGGAACTTGGGATTCCAGCTTGTCCAATTCGGCTTTCCAGCCTGCGAGCTCCTGCTTTAGGCCGTCTTCCCATTCAGGGAACAGGCGGTATTCGTCCAATTCGCTTTGGGACGGTCTTCCACCGGCAAAGCGGCGATGTGATTCTTGAACGCTTTTAGCAGGCTGTCACTCGCTAACTCTGACTTCCTATGGGAAATCAAGGAACTCAGTTGTCTTTTCCGTTCTTCGTCGGCGCCACTGGCCCGGCGACGTTCCTCTTCCAGCAGATGCCGTATGGCGGCGTCCAGGTCCGGCTCCATCTCGGTCAACCTCCGCAGTTCGTCGGTGATCGGCAACTGCGCCTGGATGTGGGCGTCGTAGTGGCAAAGGTCGCAGACCAGTTCGTGTTGCTGGCCGCAGCGAGTCTCGTAGCCCCAGCGTTGCCAGGCCCGCCACACGCCGCAGCGTGGACAGTCCTTGCCGAAGGGTGTGCCGCAATGGGGGCAATTCTGACTGGCGGCCGGGGAAACACCGTTGCATTTTTCGCAGCGGATTACCGGGGCTTCGCTGCCGGGTTTGTTGCCGCGGGGATTCAACGACCACTGCCGGTCATCTTCCGGCAGCCCGTGGATTTCGGCATTGCCCGCAAGGTCGAGAATCAGGCAGTTGCCGCCGTTGGCTTTGGGGCGCAGGCCGCGCCCCACCATCTGCAGGTACAGGGCCAGGCTCATCGTGGGCCGGGTGATGACCACACAGGAAGCGTCGGGGAGGTCGAACCCCTCGGTGGCTACGGCCACGTTGACCAAGACTCGGAGACTGCCGTTGCCGAATGACTTGATAGCGTTGGCACGTTCATCGGGCAAAGTGTCGTCGAGCATCACGGCAGCGGGGATTCCGGCGTCCTTGAAAACCGCTACCAGGTTGCGGGCGTGGTCTTTGGATATGGCGTAGACAACGGTTTGACGCTCGGCGGCGTGGAACTGCCAGAAGCGCAGCGCGCCTGCGGTCATGACGTCGGGGCGGTCTTGATTGGCCTGCTCGATTCCTGATGGGTTGTAGTCGCCAGTATCGTCTATCGAACCGCCTGAGATGGTTTCCCCGGGCCGGGGCATAAGCACGCGGGCTTGACACAGGTGATTGTTGGCTTGAAGCTCACTGACTTGGGGGCCGCAAAGCAATTGCCCGAAGAGGTGGTCGAACCCTTCGATTTTGGACAGCCGCCAAGGGGTGGCGGTTAAGCCAAGAACCCGGCCCGTCCACTGCCTGATGGCCCTCACGTAGCCATCGGCGGTAGCGTGATGCGCTTCGTCGATTACCAACAGGTCGCTGCTTCTGTACCGGTCCCAGATTTGCATTTGGTTAGTGCGCCTGCTGACGGTCTGGGCCATCAGGATGACTACGCCCTTGGTGAGATATGGGGCGTCGTTACCAACGCGCCAAGAGATTCTGTTGCTTGCCGGCACTCCAGTATCTTCCAGCATCAGACGGGTTTGGTCGGCCAACTCAGTGCGGTGAGTGAGCCAGGCGGCCTTGCGCCCGTCGTGGAGCCAACGCCTCAGCAGCGCCCCAGCGATGTGGGTCTTGCCGCCGCCGGTGGGCAACTGGAGCATCACCCGCGCATCGCGAGGTTGCAAGGCGGCCTCCGCCTGCTCCAATAGGTCCTGCTGATAGTCGCGCAGTTCGGCCAAAGTCGTACCCCTGCCGCTTGCGACAGTTGCCCGGCCATAGGCGCGACAGTGAGCATGGGTTTCCCCGCCCCTCGAAAGCGCCTGTTCATGGACTTTCTAAAATCGTGGTAACTGTCGCGGAGGCGATGCTATCATAGGCCGTCACCCACTAGCAAACGAGACCACGTCTATGGTTTCGTAGTGCCCTGCAACCAGACGGTCGCCCTCCAGCCGCGACCCTCGCCAGTGGCCTGCCCTGCTCCGAGATGACGTAGGTGTTGCTTCAATGGTAAGCCGCCGGGTCCGCACCGAAGGCTGCCGACAAGTCAGAGTGGCGGATTCCCGCCAGGTTCCGTGTGGGCCTGCTGCCAGCTCCAGCGTCCTGCTCTAGCCGGGGTTCGGCCCAACAATAGTTCCATCACCCCACCATCCAGTGCCGGGCAGCAAGGTCACGCCAGGTCGAAGCGGTCCAGGTTCATCACCTTGTCCCACGCGGCCACGAAGTCCCGCACCAGCGCCTGCTGCCCGTCGTCGCATCCGTAGACTTCCGAGATGGCCCGGAGCTCGGAGTTAGAGCCGAAGACCAGGTCCGCCCTGGTGCCGGTCCACCGGAGCTCGCCGGTCCGGCGGTCCCGCCCCTCGAACACTCCCTCGGAGGATGCGGACGTCTGCCACTCGGTGTCCATGTCGAGCAGGTTCACGAAGAAGTCGTTGGTCAACGCCCCGGGCCGGTGGGTGAACACGCCGTGTTGGGATTGCCCGGTATTGGCGTCCAGGACCCTCATGCCGCCGACCAGCGCCGTCATCTCGGGAGGAGTCAGCGTCAGGATGGACGCCCGCTCCACCAGCAGTTCCTCCGCCGGTTCCCGGTGTTCGGTCTGGAGGTAGTTTCGGAACCCGTCCGCGGTGGGCTGGAGCACGGCGAAAGACTCGGCGTCGGTCCAGTCCTGGGATGCGTCGGTGCGCCCCGGCGCGAAGGGTACCCGTACGTCCTCTCCGGCGTTCCTGGCCGCCTGCTCGACCCCGGCGCATCCGGCCAGGACGATCAGGTCGGCCAGGGAGACCCTCTTCCCGCCGGTCTGGGTGCCGTTGAACTCCCTCTGTATGCCCTCCAGGGTCCGCAGCGTCCTATCCAGTTCGGGCGGGTCGTTCACCTCCCAGTCCTTCTGGGGCGCCAGCCTTACCCGCGCCCCGTTTGCTCCGCCGCGCCTGTCGGTGCCCCGGAAGGTTGCCGCCGAAGCCCAGGCGGTCGAGACCAGTTGACTAACCGACAATCCCGAAGCCAGCACCCTGGCCTTGAGGTCGGCAACGTCCCGCTCATTGACCAACGGATGATCGGCTTCGGGGACCGGGTCCTGCCACAGCATCTGCTCCGTGGGGACCAGCGGGCCCAGATACCGGCTCCGGGGCCCCATGTCGCGGTGGATCAGCTTGAACCACGCTCTGGCGAAAGCGTCTTCCAAGTCCGCTGGGTTCTCCAGGAAGCGCTGGGCAATCGTTGCGTAACCGGGGTCCATCATCAGCGAGAGGTCCGTGGTGAGCATCATTGGAGGGTGCTGCTTGGACGGATCGTGGGCGTCGGGCACAGTTGCGGCTCCGGCGGCGTTCCCGGGAGCGTACTGCCATTTGCCGGCGGGACTCTTGGTCAGCTCCCAGTCGTGGGCGTGCAGGTTCTCGATGAACTCGTTGTCCCACTGCGCCGGGTTGCTGGTCCATGCTCCTTCCAGCCCGCTGGTGAAGGCATCGCCGCCGTGGCCGCTGCCGAAGCCGTTCCTCCAGCCCAGGCCCTGCTCCTCGATGCCGGCGCCCTCGGGTTCGGGACCGACCCAGGCTTCGGAGACGGTGCCGTGGGCTTTGCCGAAGGTGTGGCCGCCGGCGATAAGCGCCACCGTCTCCTCGTCGTTCATACCCATGCGGCGGAAGGTCTGGCGAATGTGCCTTGCCGCTGCCATCGGGTCCGGGTTGCCGCCGGGGCCCTCGGGGTTCACGTAGATCAGGCCCAACTGGTCGGCCCCGTAAGGCTCATCCAGTTCCCCGAAGTCGTTGTGGCGGCCATCGCCCAGCCACCTGTCCTCGGTCCCCCAGCAGGTCTGGTCGGCCTCCCAGACATCCGGGCGGCCGAAGGCGAACCCCAGTGTCCTGAGGCCCATGGACTCCAGGGCGCAGTTGCCGGCGAAGACCATCAGGTCGGCCCAGGAGACCCTCTTGCCGTACTTCTGCTTGACCGGCCAGAGCAGGCGGCGCGCCTTGTCCAGGTTGGCGTTGTCGGGCCAACTGTTGAGGGGCGCGAAGCGCTGCTGGCCGGAACCGCCGCCGCCTCGTCCGTCGCTGACGCGGTAGGTGCCTGCGGCGTGCCATGCCATCCGGATGAACAACGGCCCGTAGTGACCGTAATCGGCCGGCCACCAGTCCTGCGAGGTGGTCATCACCTCCTCGATGTCCTTCCTCAACGCATCTATATCCAGGGTAGTGAGCGCCTGGGCGTAGCTGAAGTCCCGGTCCATTGGGTCTGAGTCGGGGGAGTTCCGCCGCAGTGCCTTCAGGTCCAGGTGGCGCGGCCGCGGGCATTGGTTCGAAGCAGTTGCCTCGCCTATAGGCGGGGTCTCGTTCTGGAATTCCTCATAAGGGCAGCGTGTCATCTCCACTGTTGCCAAGGGGGAAGCCTCCTTGCGTTAAAGTATAATAATTATAATATAATAAAAATTATTGTTCAATAGTGATTATACATTATCGCTTGCTCCAAGGGGGCTACCAATATGGTCGTGGTGATCACGAGTGCAGGGCCGGTGTTGACGGCGTTGTCGTGGGTGGCTCCCACCGTCGCCTTGGGGCCAGCGAAGGGTCGTAGGGCCCTCGGTCAGTTGCTGGGTCCCCTGTCAAGTCCGCACGCCGCCGCAGCCTCTTCCATCCCGGCGGAGTCTCCCTCCCAAGCGGCTCTCACCGCTTCCGCCATCTCCCCCGGTCCGCCCAGGACTTCCATCAGGCACCGCTGGTCAGCCCGTTCCTGTGGTCCTATCTCATTCATCCAGATGGACCGTTCCCACTCCTGGTCGTTCAGGCACGCCGTCGTCGTGGTGGCTACCGCCGTGCTCGCGGCCATGGCCCTCCTGGCCCTCTCCGGGTCGTCCTCAAGGCCCGCGGTCATGACCTCCCGGGGGTCGATGACGGCGAACGCCGCCCGGACGCAGTCAGAGGTCTCCAGGCTGAGCGGTTCGAGGCCGGGCATGATTCCTGACAGGAAGAGGCGAGCCAGGGTTTCGTCGCTGAGGCAACCGATGAGTCTGAGCATTTCATCCTTGGCTTCCTGACTTGGCCACGCGCGCACCCGGTCCAGGGTTTCGGGTACGTCGCCGATACAGGCGAGCTCGGCTTGTGACAGGCTGGAAACCAGTGCGTGGGAGTCCTGGAGCCGGAGTGGGGCAAGCCTCCCGTCCGGCGGGGGAGTCGCTGTTGGTTCGGGGGTCGTCGAACTCGTGGGTGTCGGGGTGGCTGTGAGCGCAGGGATTGCAGCCCGGTCCTCCAGTTCCACTCCGCACTTCCGTTGCGCGGAAGCCAGGGCCACGGCACTATCTTGGCCCGCGGCCCCCAGTGCGGCCACCATCTCTTCCGGCCCGTCCATTTCCTTCAGGATACAGAGCATGGTTTCCCGGGCGTCGGGATGAAGGTCCATTGCTCTGGCAGCGGCATTCCACTCCTGTTCGTTCAGGCATGCTATGGTCAGGATGACGGCGGAAATCACCATCCAGTCCTGCTGGTTGCCTTCCAGAGCTGCCAGCATCACCCGGCGCGGGTCTATCCCGGCGAATGAGGTGCGGGTGCACTCCGATGTCTTCGGACTCAGCGGGCCCGCGTATTCGACGAAGGTGCCCAGAAACATTCTGAGGAGTGTCTCGTCCTGGAGACAGTCCATGATGTGGCCCATCTCTTCCGGTGCTGGCTCTTCGGTGCCAGTGAGTATTCTGCTCAGCCTTTCGGCATCGGCGGTCCCGGCCAGGCATGCCAGTTCAGAGTCGGGGACTTCGGTCTCCACGGACTGGGGGAGTTCCAGCAGGATGGGTGAGATCCCCTCCGGCACCGGCTCTGCCCCTGGGGTCTTGGTGGGTTCCATGAACGGCGTTGGTGCGGCAGTGGACCCCGGTGTCGGGGAGGTGGTCGGCGTCGGCGTGGAAGTCGGCGCGGGAGGTGTCTCCGGCTTGGATGTGGCCCTGGATGTTGCGCCAGCGCCCGCTGGTCCCGGGGTGTTCGCTGGCATCGCCGGAGTTGCGGCGATGCCCCTTGGGGTCGGCGCCTCCGTCGGAGTCTGGGCCGCCTCCGTGCAGGCCAGCAGGGCCGCCAGGATAGCGATAACTGCGATGCCTGTCGCGACGGATGGGAGCCTCAACCGTGATTTCCCTCCCTTGTGGAGTTGGGATATCCGGGTCCCCGTTCTCCCCTGGCTTCTGCCGTACGTTCCAACCGTGGTTCCGGGCTGACGGAGCAAGTGGAGCAGGATGCCCCGGAAGATTGTCGGCGCTTTGCGGCCCTTATTATAATCTCCTCCATGTCAGCTTCAGAGGACGCGACCGACACCGCGGTATGTACGCTTGTGCCAAGATGGTCGAGATGGCGGTGGCCGCTCGTCATTCCCGTCTTCCTGACAGGGTGGGTCATTGCGAACTGGGCGCCCCTCATTGGCACCCGGACCGAATACCAGGAAGAAGGCCTGATCTGGATAGGCTACACTCTGGCCGGCTTCATCCCGGTCTACCTGGCTGGGAAGGTTGCGCCCTCTAGGCAGTTGCCTCTCGCCATTGAATGCGCTCTGCTGGTGGGCGCGTTTACCATCAGCGTGGCCGTCCTTGTAGTGTTGAATTGGTTGGGCGGTAGCGAACCTGTGGTTGTGCTGGCCGTTGCCTTGGGGTACAGCTTCGCAACCTTGGCAGCCGCTGCGTGGGCGGTCTGGCTTGTCAGAAGAAAGCGGGCTGCCGACCCCGAGAGAGGTTCGACGTGGGCGCGGGCTACGGGTGTGATGTTGCCGGTGGCCCTCTTCTTCTACATCTACGCTGAAGGTTCTGTCACTTAGCGGGAAGCTCTGCTGTTGGTGAGTCGAACTACAGCCAAAGTGGCGCAGACTTGGGTGAAAACGACCGGTTTAGCACGCATTGCGGAATGGCTACCGCTGGAGCGTCCGCGCCGTCCGGAAAGCGGTTCGCCAACTGGCTGCAACACGAGGGCGTAAGAAAGCTATCCCTATGGGTTTCCCTGCTGGTGATCATTATCCTGCTGCTTTGCGCTGTTCTCGCGCCGTTTCTGGAGCCTTATGGCCCCCATGAAGTGGGTCTTCGGAAAGGAGAGCAGGGGGTAGGCCCCTTCGTCAGCTTGCAACACCCGTTGGGAGTGGACAGGTTGGAGCGGGATACGCTCAGCCGCCTCATCTACGGAGCCCGCATGAGCGTGTTTGTTGTCCTGTCCACCGTGGCATTGTCCGCCGCCGTCGGTGCTGGGCTGGGCCTGGCAGCCGGTTATTTCGGCGGGTGGGTGGACCATGTTCTCACGGGACTGGCGGCGGCGATATCCACAGTCCCTCCCGGCTGGAGAAGTACCCTTTTGTCCATCGTGCTGCTGGCGCTGGGCTTCTACATGGCTCTTGTCCTGGTCTCGAATCTGGGCTCCGGAATCAATAATGTCGTAATAGCCTTGTCCATAATCGGGGTGCCCCGGACCTCTCTGGCAGTCCGCAACATCATACGCGGGATCAAGGGCCGTAATCCTGCAGGTGCAGCCGAACCAGGCGGCACAACGCCCCCGTTGGGTTCAAGGAGAGAGATGCTTTTCAGCATCTTCATTGGGCTATTGATCGTGGGAAGCTTGCAAGCGAAGCAGATATTTGTGGCGGAAACCCTCTTGAGCTTCCTGGGTGTTGGTATTGCGTGGGGAGAGCCTGCTTGGGGAATTATGGCTGCGGACGGACGCACCGGCATGGGAAATGGCTGGTTTCCAATGGCTTGTATCGTCTACACAGCGGCGGCCCTGCACTTCTTCGGCCACTGGGTGCGGGATATGCTCGTGCCCAGGTTGCCGAGGATTGCGCGGTTGTGAAAAGTCGTACACCAGTGCCTTCGGTGCGTCCAGTGGCTTGCCCTCTTGGCGTCTACCGCCGTCCCGAACTTGTCTGAGAGCGCTTCCAACCCGCTCTCCGGTTTTGCCGGCCCCGAATCTTCTGGACCAAAGCGGAGGTGAAATGCGCAGAGGGATGGGGTCTTTGGAACTACTGTAGATGGGAGTCAAGGACCTGCATCGGCGGATGATTTTGGCGCCGACGTCCCGGGACCCGGAGCGGTGATGACCGATGCTACTGCTGGCCTAAGGTTGGACGGCGGCGTCCTCTACTACGGCGTCCTCTACTACGGCGTCCTCTACTACGGCGTCCTCTACTACGGCGTCCTCTACTACGGAGGAGTTGCCGGTATCACACACGGTGAGGCCGTGGCCCTTCGCATGGGCACCGCTCCGCGCTCGCAGTGGTGCCGGAGGTGCTGGACGGCCGGCTGTCGCTGCGACATGAGGGCCGCATCAGCGCCTCCCGGGAG
>VXOI01000039.1 GCA_009840175.1 Chloroflexota bacterium
GGGTGGGGGTGAGCCGTTGGGTTCAGCAGCCGTACTGGCCGGCGATAGGGCCCAGGAACTCGATCAGATCGCCTTCCGACAGCCCGGCGCGCCCCCACTCGCCGGCGTTCAGTTCCAGAACGTACCGAGCGGGCAGGTTCGACGGCGCCCTGGGTATATCCGCGTCATCCGCGTTGGGCGGAGGGATCGGAACTTCGGCTGACACGCCGACCAGGCGGCACTGGCCGTCAATCCAGATGATGTCCAGGGGAAAGCGCATATCCTTCATCCAGAACTGGCGCGGCTGCTCATCCTCGAAAACGAAGAGCATCCCGGCGTCCTGCGCCATGAACTCGCGGCCCGACAAGCCCTGCTGACGCTCCGTATCGGTGACCGCCGTATCCACCGAGTAGGTGGCCTTCTCGCCGATGCGCACCGCCGGTCCGTCCGGGCCCTCCGTCTGCGACACGCTGCATCCCAGGGCGGCAGTCAGCATCAGCAGAAACAGGAAAAGCGTCAAGCGGTTCATCTTTCCTTTGTTCCCTCCCCCTCCGGGAGAGGGATATGGTGAGGGCGTTCCCCGGCCGCCGCCAGCCATGTTATCCCAACGGACGGCTGCCCCTCAACCCGGAACTGCGGCGGTATGTCATTCTGAGCGCAGCGAAGAATCCCTTACTCAGCACATAGACTCTTCGCTGAGCTCAGAGCGACAGAGAGGACCTCCGGTTGACGAATCCGCCGGGGCTGCGGTAGGCTTGCCCCGTATCTGAGGATACTCAGGATGCCCGTTGCCCGGCACTTGTACAGGATCGGGGGAGGAATTGACTATGACGCAGCAGGCCCAGCACGACACCGAATCGGCCCTCACGCCGGAAGTCCGCGCGATGATCGGCGTGTCCGGCGAGGTGGTAGAGTCCTGGGGCTATGTGGACGAAGAATACCTGCGCCGCTTCACTCAGGCGGTGATGGACCCCGACCCCCGATATTGGGACCAGGAATTTGCCGAAGGCACCAAGTTCGGCGGCGTAATCGCCCCGCCCATCATGGTCAGCTACATGGTGAGCCGCCACCGGCCGGAGCAGGAAGACCCCATTACCCGCGCCTTCCAGGAGAACCCGGAGTCCGACGGCATCGGCAGCGTCGAGCGCCCCGGCGCCCTGCCCCCGGTGCCCACCAACCTGGTGCGGGTGCTCAACGCAGGCAACGAGATCGAGGTCTACAAGTACCCCAACGTCGGCGACAAGATTTACTTCCAGAACCGCTACTCGGATATCCGCGAGCGATCCGGGCGCGACGGGCGGGCCTTCCTCATCATCACCGTCGAGACCAGCTTCACCAATCAGGCTGGCGACCTGCTCTGCATCACCCGCCAGTCTTCCATCCGGCGCTAACCCCTGCAACAGACCCCGCAAAGAGAGCACAGCAATGAGCGTAAAACTTGAAGAACTGCTGCAAATGACGCCGGAGCAGATTCTCCAGCATAACGAGCGTCCTTCCGGCGAGCAGTTGCGCAACAAGCAGCAGACCTACTTTGAGGACGTGGAAGTGGGCGACGAGTTGCCCAAGTACATCTATGCTCCCACTCCCACACACCTGTTCCGGTGGAGCGCGGCAATAGAGAACTTCCACCGGATTCACTACGATTTGGACTTCGGCCTGAACCACGACAGGAACCCCAGCCTGCTGGTGCATGGCTCGTGGAAGCAGAGCGTAGTGCCGCAGTACCTGAAGGACTGGACGCTGCCCGGTGGCTGGCCGTGGAAGGCGCAGTTCGAGCACCGGGCGATGCTGGTGCCGGGCGACGTGCTGATAATGTGGGGCACTATTACCGGCAAGCAGGAAAAGGGCGGCATGGGCCTGGTAGACTTGGACATCGGCATGAAGACGCAGGACGGCATCGAGAGTATGCCCGGTTCGGCCACCGTGGCCCTGCCCCTGCGCGACGGCCCGCCCATCCCCTACCCCTTCGTCCCACCGCAGGAATAGAAAGAATCCCCTCTCCCTCTGGGAGAGGGTTAGGGTGAGGGCGTCCCTTGCCCCCCAACAATCCGTCAAACAGCGAGGTGACACCGGCATGGCCAGGTTTCTAGCCACGCACACCATTTCAGGACTGACCGAAGACGAACTCCGCAACAAGCTGGGGGCCTACACCGGCGGCGTGAGCAAGTGGCGTCCCGACCGCCGCACCACCATCCTGAAGGTCTACGCCGACACGTCCAGCGGCAAGCTCTTCACCGAGTGCGAGGCCGTGGAGCAGTCCCACTTCGAAGACTGGATGAAAATGGCTGGCTGGCCCGCCGAGGAAGTCCACCAGGTAGACCTGATATTCCAGACCGGCGATATGTGGCGGGTGTAAACGAAAGGGCGGCCATCGGGCCGCCCCTTTTACCGCTAGTTGACTTCCAGGTAAGCCGGTCGGTCAATGTTGCTCTGACCCTCTAGTCGCCTTGCATCCTCGCGTTGGCGTTCCCTTTCCCTTAATGCGTCCAGCATTTCTTTCTGCTCTTCCGTCTGCCAGGGAGGGTTATCCACCACGGCCTCCATCCTCGTCCAGGGCAAACCGATGCCCTCGGACCTCTTCTCCACATACACCGGGCCCAGCCGGTCAATGACCAGCCGTAAACTGGTGGCGGGATGACGCCCGTCAGATTCCAGGTAGCCGTCAATATACTGCCTTTCCAGCACAACTCCATCCGGGTCGGTTATTGTCAGCTCGTATTCTTGCGGGTCCTCGCGCTCCTGTTGCAAAGGGGTAGAGAGAAACTGTTCAGAAGGCTTGAACGTCTCCACAAAGTATTCAAAGGGAGAGTATTCTACTTTTTCTCCAGATTTACGGTTTTCCAGGGTAACCCGGTAGGGCAGGCGGCTTGGGACTTCATAGAAATGCTCCCCAGTGGGGAAATAGCAAGCTCCCATGCTCACGCCGGTTATCTCCGGGGCGTCCACGCCGAGCACCAGGTCCCGGGCGAGCATCACCTTATCGTCGCCGAACCAGCGGCGCAGGTTTTCCTCGAAAAAGGGAGAGCGAGTGGGGCCTCCAAACAGGATTACACCGTCCAGGTCTCGCTCCATATCATCATAGCCGAGCTGCCAGACAAAGCGCATCTCTCCGGTGTCGCCGTTGCGGTACAGCATCATGTCGTCAGGGTCATCGCCGCCTTCGCCGCGTCTCCACACCACCGCCTTGGCGTTGACATAGGCATCGCGCAGGGCCATCAGCGAACGCTGGATGTACTTGCCGTCCTTCAGCTCGCTCTCCACGTCCTGCCACGTCAGGTTGAGATTGCCGCTGATCCGGGCAGAGGGATTTTCGGAAGACACCTGCTCTTTTGCCAATCGCAGCAGGTGTCCGGCGTCGTCCATCGTCAACTTCTTGGCGAGGCCAGAGTCTATATTCGCTCCACCCAACAGCGGATGGCCGTCCGCGCCGTAGACAATCATTTCGCCGCCTTCGCGCAATTCGACCAGCGCGCAGTCGAAGGAACCGCCTCCCAGGTCGTAGACCATGTAAGAGCCCAACTCCAGGCTTCCCATGCGCCGGGCCAGGCTCAGGAAGAGCACCGGCTCGTCCACCACCCAGTTGATACTGCTCCTCCCCCCGGGATTGGGCAGTATTTCTTTCAGCATGGATCGGTATTCGAGGCCGGCGTGGACGGGGCAGCCGGCCCTCCACTCAAACTGGTCTGGCAGACCAGCGCGGCTCAGGGCCTCCTTCAGGATGTCGGCCATCAATTCCTTGGCCTGGAAATGCTGCCCCCAGACCTCGACGCAACGCAGTTCGGGGTTCCACCAAGTCGGCCAAGCAGCCTCGTTGACTTCCAGTCTCCATTTCACGTAGGGGTCGTTAGAAAGCGCCCACCGCTTGATGTTGCGAATAACGACGATATCCTGGCTCTCCGCCAGTTCGTCGGCATCTTCCCCCACGAGTATCGAAACTGACCCGCCGGACTCGCGCCTGAGGGCTGCGATCGCGGGCATAACGGTGGCATCGCCTCTGCCGATGACGCGGGGTTGCGGGACGCCTCCGTCGTCCGGGTCCCAGGTAGAGATACGCACGTTTGTGGTGCCAAAGTCTATGCCTACGATTTCCATTAACCTGCCTCGTGTTTGACGTGGGCTTTGAGAAGCACCCGGTCGCCGTGTACTCCGCCGCGAACGATGACACCGGGAGCCAGAACCTTGACCATTGCTGAAGGGGGCAAATCGCCCTTTGCCTGGTGCCGCTGCGGTTCGTAGTTGACCAGCGCGCCCGGCGTTTCCAGCAGATCGGCTCCACCGGCTCGCAGTGCCAAGGTCAGCCCTGCTTCTACATCTCCAGCCAATTCCTCAACACTATCCCTGAGACAAACCGACTGCAAGACCTCGCCAACGGCCAGCAACATATCTTGCCGGATCTCCAGCCGGGACTCCTCGCGCCTGGCGTCCAGTTCCGCGTCGAGGGCCTGCATCTGCTGGCGCAGGCGTTGTTGTTCCTGGCGTTCCTGCTGTATTTGCACTTCGTGTGTTTGCTCCAGATCCTTGACTTGAAGCCGCCCGCTGATTTTCGCCTCGCCAGCTTTGATTGCCGCGTCCCTGAACAGGGACCTGACAGGCTCCCCGTAAATTTCCGGCCGTTCAAAAGCGTCGGAAAGTTCGCGGGATGTCTGGGCGGCAAAGTCGCTCCGTTCGCCTCCCAACGCCAAAGCTGCCATTGTGCGCAACCCCAGATGTTCCGGCCCGGATGCGTGGCGGCTGTTGGCGATGTAGTCCAGCACACCATCTTTCCAGACTGGAGTTGCAGACGCAACCATCTCCCGCAAGATTTGCCTGCGTTGATCTTCCGGCATCGTCTCCAGAAGGCGGTCAAGCTCAGAATTGCGCCGCGCCGAATAACCGGGGTCGAAGGCAGCCAGGGCTATTTCCCGTGCCAAGTCCGCGCGCGCCTGGCGGCCCAAGACGGTAGAGGACCTACGGTACATTTCCCGCGCATCGTCGCCCTCAAAGGCTTCCCACAATCCCGCGACGAAGCCCCGCCGCCAAGCGTCAGTTTCGCCGTCCAGCACTCCCGCCTGAAGCAGCAACTCCTGCGGAGTTCTGTCTCCGGCTATCCGGGATAACCGGACCAGCAACTCGCCAACCCGCGCCGCCTGATAACCACGAGAATCCGCGCCCCCAGTCTCACGCCATCGCAGGGACGCCTGCGCCACTGTCCTGAGCCACCCTTCCGCAACCTGAGCGGACGCATTACCCAACGACAAGGTCTCTTCCGCGCTCACTATGACCCGGAACAACGCTCGCTCGACGGTATTCTCAGGCCACTTGGCCAAGGCGTCGGCCACCGGTTTGGTCGGAAAGCGCCCGGGAGGGGATTCGTGAGCATCGGCCGAGAGCCACTTTTTCCAGTCAGCCAGAGTAGCCGACTTGGGCTGTGTCCAGTCAGGTGGCACGTCGGCAACCCCGGACAGCAACTTGTACCCAATGCCTTCGCTTGTCTCACTGGCTGCGAAGTGAGCAGGGAGGTTGCCCAGCTTGGGTTTAGTGCGCTTCCACCAACCGGCCCAATTGGGAGACAGCGGAGCCCGGCCATTCAGCTTTTCCCGGATGTCCGATTCCCTGCCATCTCCGCCGCAGGCGGATAGAGCCAGCGCCACCAGCGTAAGCGGCGAATTCTTTGCCCACTCGCCGAAATCTTCAGCGCCGTTACTCTTCAAAGAGGTTAACAACGCGGGCGGAATACTCTGAGTTGCGCCTGACTTCTCGTCAGCCCAGAACAGGACTGCCGGGCTGCCGCCAACTTCCCTGACGCTCCCGAGGCCCTTGGCGGCATACCACACAAATGCCCCCGGCTGGATTGTTGAATCAGTCAAGCCCGTCTACCCGCCTGTCAGCGCAGCCGCTTTTATTCCTATTCTATCTTAGTACATTATTCACCGTTTGTTAAATACTTCAGCGCACCCGTCCCCACTCCTTTGGCGGCCAGATGCGCAGCCAGGCGCGGCCTATGATGCGGTCGGCGGGGACGGGGCCGAAGGCGCGGCTGTCGGTGCTGCGGGCCGGGTTGTCGCCGAGAACGAAGTATTCGTCGGGCCCGTTCCACCAGTTGCCGTTTATTTTGCCGTCCGGGCCTGCTGGGATGTAATCAGGGATTAGCAAGAGGTCATCGGCATACAGGCGTCCGCCGTCCAGCACGATGGACTCGTCGGGCATTCCCACCACGCGCTTGATGAACCAGCCCCACGGAGGCGTCAACTGCCTGAACACCACCACGTCGCCCCGCTGCAGCCTGCCACGATGAAGGAAGGACGGCATCAGAAGCACATATTGGCCGTCCTCAAGAGTCGGGGTCATGCTGTCCCCCTCGACTCGAAACCGCACAGGGGAACCTACGGTATCAGACCTTTTCATTCTTCACCACAGAGAGCACAGAGGCCACAGAGAATTATAAAGGGAATTCCCCCGATCATCTCTGTGCTCTCCGTGTTCTCTGTGGTTGAAATATCCCCCATGATAGAATTGGCCCACACCATATATGCCTAAGGAGTCTCTCTGATGCAGAACGGAATCATCCGCGTCGGCCTGATTGGGGCCGGGGCCAACACCCGTCTTCGCCACATCCCCGGCTTTCGAGAGCAGCGCGATGTGGACATCGTCGCCGTCGCAAACCGCAGCCGTGAGTCCGGCGAGCGAATCGCCGCCGAGTACGAGATTCCCACAGTCTACGACAACTGGGTCGACCTGCTGGACGACGACAGCATAGACGCCGTCTGCGTCGGCACCTGGCCCTATATGCACCGCAATCTGGTGCTGGCCTCGCTGGACGCCGGCAAGCACGTGCTGACCGAAGCCCGCATGGCTATGAACGCCGACGAGGCCCACGAGATGCTGGACGTCAGCCGCCTGCATCCCGATCTGGTCACGCAGATTGTCCCGGCTACGCAGACGCTGGAGGTGGACAACACGGTCATCGAGCACGTGGGCAACGGTTACCTGGGCGACATCCTGGCCGTCCGCCTGCGGGTCTGCGACTATCACGGGCGCAGCAACCGGGCCGACACTTTCATAGACACCGAAGGGCCGCTGCACTGGCGGCAGGACCGCACCCTCAGCGGCTATAACATCCTGGGCATGGGAATCTGGTACGAGACCGTCATGCGCTACGTCGGCCCGGCCACCAAGGTGTCGGCCATGACCCGCACCTTCGCCAACCGGCGCCGCGACGAGAACGGAGTGATGCAGGCGGTGACGGTGCCCGACCACGTGAACGTCATCGCCGAGATGGGCTGCGGGGCCGCCGCCGATTTCAGTTGGAGCGCGGTCACCGGCCTGCAAACCGGCACCGACTTCTGGATTTTCGGCACCGACGGCACCATCAGCCTGCAAGGCGCGCCCTTCAACAAGGTGCTGGGCGGCAAGCGCGGCGACGAGGCCCTGTCCGAGTTGCCAATCGTGAACCGCGGCAAGTGGCGGGTGGAGGAAGAGTTCATCAACGCCATCCGCGGCGAGGAAGCCGTAACCCACACTCCCTTCGACATCGGCGTGCAGTACATGGAGTTCACCGAGGCCGTAACCCGCAGCGCGCAGACCGGTCAAGCGGTGGCTTTGCCGCTATAGGACAGGAGCACTTGGGGGGAGGTATATGGGAACGTTTTATTGGCCGCTGGAAGTAAGCAGTCCGGACGGGTCCAGATGGGAAACGGTCTCCGCGCTGGTAGATACCGGAGCCAGTCATACCGTGCTGCCCGCCAGTATGTTGCGCCGGTTGGGAGTGGTTCCGTTTCGGACCGTTCTGTACCGCATCGGCGACGGCAGGCGGGTTGAGCGGGAAATCGGGGAAACAAAAACTCGCGTCAACGGTCTACAGGCCACCAGCATTGTGGTATTCGGGGACGAAGATATACCTCCGCTCTTGGGGGCGCACACCCTGCAAGGCATTCTGCTAGTCGTAGATCCAGTCGAAGAACGGCTGGTTCCCACTGATGCACTGCTGTTGTAATGGAAGTGTTGCCGACAGAGCGCGGAAACGCGGCAAATCAGGGGCGCGAGGAACAATAATGGGAACCTTCTACCATGAAATGCAGGTTTTCAGTGCCACCGGCGACAGGTCTGAGACCGTGGATGCGCTGGTGGACACCGGAGCGTCCTACTCCCAAGTTCCCGGGTCTATCCTGCAACGCTTGGGTATTTTCCCCACCGATACGGCGGAGGCTGAATTGGCCGACGGGCGGGTGGTAGAGGATCCCATTGCTGAAGTCAGGGTGGAAATCAACGGACGCGCCACCTTTACATGGGTGACTTTCGGTCCGGAGAGTGTGTCACCGCTATTGGGCGCACACGCTTTGGAAGGGGTCAGGATGGCGGTTAACCCTGTGGGTCTGCGCCTTTTACCGGCAAGAATATTGAGAATGCGGCACAGCAGCTAAGGTCTGCTGTCGAAGCTCAAGTATAGGAGAGTGACAATGGCTGACGAAGGCATCCGTATCGGACTCATCGGCGCGGGGCGGAACACCCGCGACCGGCACATCCCCGGCTTCCACGATGTTGACGGGGTGGAGATTGCAGCGGTTGCCAACCGCTCTCGCGCGTCCGGGCAGGTGGTTGCCGACCAGTTCAACATCCCCACGGTCTACGATAGCTGGCAGGAGCTGCTGGAGGACGAGTCCATCAACGCCGTGTGCATCGGCACCTGGCCCTATATGCACCGGACGCTGACCATCGCCGCGCTGGAGGCGGGCAAGCACGTGCTGACCGAGGCGCGGATGGCGGCCAACGCTGCGGAGGCCCGGGAGATGCTGGATGCGTCGCGGGCCCACCCCGGCCTGGTGACGCAGATTGTGCCGTCGCCCCTGACGTTCAAGGTGGACAACCTGCTGACGCAGAAGATTGCCGAGGGCTACATCGGCGATGTGCTGGCGGTGTCGCTGCAATCGCTGACTCCTGGGTTCGCCGATACCGGCGGGCCGATGCACTGGCGGAACGACCGAGACCTGAGCGGATACAACATCCTGAACATGGGCATCTGGTACGAGGCGATGATCCGGTGGGTTGGCCCGGCCACGCGGGTTATGGCCAACACCAGCGTCAACGTGAAGCAGCGGCGCGACGAGGACGGTCAGCCGGTTCCGGTGACGATTCCTGACCACGTGGACATCCTGGCTGATCTGGCCTGCGGCGGGCAGGCGAATATGAGGTTCAGCGCGGTGACCGGCTTCGGGCCCGGCAACGAGGTCTGGATATACGGGAGTGAGGGCACCCTGCGGCTGGACTCCGGCCTTAACGTCTACGGCGGGAAGAGGGGCGAGAGCGCGATGGCCGACATCCCCAATCCTCCCGAGGGCCAGGCCTTCTGGCGCGTGGAGGAGGAGTTCTGCAACGCCATCCGGGGGCAGGAGCGCATCACCCGGACTCCCTTCGACGTGGGGCTGCACTATATGGAGTTCACCGAGGCCGTAACCCGCAGTTCGCAGACCCGTCAGGTGGTATCGCTGCCGCTGTAAGGGAGCGCTACAACCAGCGCACTTGTCAACTGCCATCAGGACAGGGTTGCCGGAGGCTTGGAGCGGGTTACGCGCTACGCACCCACCTACTGGACTCGCTCCATGATGCCGTGGACCGTCTTGCCGTGTTCGGCGCCTGCCGCGAGAACCTCAATGAGGTTCTCGCACGGGCTACGAAATCGCAATCGGTTCCCATGTCGCGGCAGTGAATCTCCATCGCCTTTCGCCAGAGTCTGTTATGCGAGCCTTGCGGAAAGGTCAACGAACAGACCGGCCGAGCCAACGGCTATGGCCAGGTACTTGGTCAAGCTCTCCAAGCAGCCGCCCCAGCCCCGGGTGTGTTCGTCTCGCATATTCTCGTCGCTGAACCCTTCGTGGGTAAGCCTGACGCCGGTAGAGCCGTCCAGGTCAGAGAATTCCACCGTAACCAGGGTTTGCGGGGGCGTCCAGTGGGAATCATGGGGGGCGGTTTCCCAGATCCAGGTGAAGACCAGCTTTTCGGGAGGGGTCACTTCCCTGAACACTCCGCCCACCACGAAAGGATGATCCTGCTCCGGATCCTGCATCCCCAGGCGGTAACTGCCTCCTACGCGCAGGTCCACCTCGGCTATGGGGGTCGAGTAGCCCTCCCTGGCTGCCCACCAGCGGCTCAGGTGTTCCGGCTGGGTGAACGCCTCGAAAACCCGCTCCCTGGGAGCGTCGATGGTGCGGTCTATTACCAGGCTGAAGGCGGCCGTTTCTGCGGTTGACTGGGTCATGGCGTATTCGTCTCCTCAGGTTCTTGATGGGGGTCGCCGGTTGCTGCTCCGGGAGGAATCTCTTCCTGGGCAGGTTCCTCCAGGTAGCTGGCCAAGGACTCCAACTGACCGTCCCAAAACCGTCGGTACTGCTCAATCCAGTGGGCGGCGCGCTCCATCGGCCCGGTCTGCAAGTGGCACAACCGGATTCTGCCGTCCTTCTCCTGGACCACCAGCCCAGCCCGTTCCAGCACCCGCAGTTGCTTGGATATGGCGGGAAGGGACACCTGGAACGGTTCGGCCAGGGCCGATACCGGCAATGGCCCGTGGGAGAGGCGCTCCAGCATGGCCCGCCGGGTGGGGTCGGCGAGGGCGGCGAAGGTCTTGGTGAGGGTTTCGCTGGAATACTTAACCATTTGGTTAAATATAAAGGCGAGAGTAAGGGGTTGTCAATGGCTTTTTGTCTCGAGAAAAGGGCCGTCTGAACTGTGATTTATTTGATTAGAGGATTGCCCTGATTTGACATGGAATCAGGGCAATCCTTAATCGGACGAACCACGGTTCAGCGGGTCAGCGGGGTATCGTCGCGGTTGGCCCACTCGCCCATGGAGGCGTCGTAGTTCTTGGTCTGGTTGTAGCCCACCAGTTGCAGGACGAATACGCCGTGCGCCGCACGGATGCCGCCCTGTCAATAGGTGTAGACGTTCTTGTCGGGCGTGATGCCGTGGTCGGCCAAGAGTTGGCGGATTTCGCTGGCGGACCTGAAGCGGTGGGTCTGGCGGTCCATGACGTTGAACCATTCGAGGTGGACCGCGCCTGGGATGTGGCCTGCCCGCTGGTTGCCTCGTTGCTCGCTGCCGTCCCATTCGCCGTCGCTGCGGACGTCCCAGATGACGGCATCGTCGAGGTTGCAGGCTTCCTTCAGCTCGTCCACCTTGACCAGCAGGGACTCGTCGCGGTTGGAGGTGAAGGTCACGCCCTGGGCCGGAGCGGGGCGATCCAACCCCACAGAGTTGCCTGCGGCAATCCAGCCGCGCCAGCCGCCGTTGAGCACCTTGACGTTGCCGTGGCCGTAGGTGTTCAGCGCCCACCACAAGCGGGCGGCGTAGAGGCTCTGGGAGTTGTCATAGCTGATGACCAGCGTATCGTCGCCGATGCCGAGGCGCTGGCACATGGCCTGGAACTGTTCCGGGTTCATCAGGTGAACCCGTCCGGTGTCGGGGTCTTTCTCAAAATTGTCGGGCACTACCACCGACCCGGGGATGTGGCCGCGGTTGTATGCGGCGTCCACGTCGCAGTCTACGACCACCACGTTGGCATCATCAATGTGGGCGGCAAGCCATTCGGGTTCCACCAAGTATTCGGGGTGGGAATAATCTTCGTGGGCCATTGCTTCCCTCTTCTCGTCTGAACTGTGATTTTGTGATTATGGGATTTGCAGGATTTTCCGGTTGTTTCGGGGATTGTAGGCCACTGGCGCGAAGAGGGTCAACGCACGCGGTAGCCCTCGCCTTGCCGCCCTAAACCCCGAAAGCTAGAATGTAGCAAAATGCGTCGGGGCGCCCCCGCGGGGGGGTGGGGGGGGGGGGGCGGTTTTTGGTGGGGGAGGTTTTGTTTGGGTGAAAGTTTAGAGGAGTAGGAGGTTGTGATGTTT
>VXOI01000193.1 GCA_009840175.1 Chloroflexota bacterium
GTCTAGGCCTGTCCATCAGCAAGGGGATCGTGGAAGCCCACGGGGGGCGCATCCGGGCGGAGAGCGAGGGCGTGGGCCACGGCAGCGCCTTCACCTTCACCCTGCCCGTGGCCGAAGGGGCGACGCCCGCAACTGCCCCTCGTTCCGCCCGGTCGCGGCGGGAAAGGGGGGACCGGGGGCATATCCTGGCGGTGGATGACGATCCGGTGACGCTGCGGAGCGTCCGGGAAGTCCTCGCCAGGGCGGGATACACGCCCCTGGTCACCGGAGACCCGGAGGAGGCCCTCCGGCTGTTCGAGGCGGAATCGCCCCGGCTGGTGCTGCTGGACCTGGCGCTGCCGGGCAGCGACGGGATCGAGCTGATGGGCAGGATGCTGGGCATTGCCCGGGTGCCGGTGATCTTCCTGTCCGCCTACAACCGGGACGAGATCATCGCCCGGGCCATCTACGCCGGGGCGGCCGACTACATGGTCAAGCCCTTCTCCCCCACCGAGCTGGTGGCCCGGGTCCGGGGCGCCCTGCGCCGGGGTCTGCCGGCGGCTCCGGTGGAGCCGTCCGGGCCCTTCGTGCTGGGCGACCTGACCCTGGACTACGCCGGGCGCGCGGTCAGCGTGGCCGGCCGTCCGGTCCGCCTGACCCCCACCGAGTATGACCTGCTCCACGAGCTGTCGGTCAACGCCGGGCGGGTGCTGAGCTTCGATCACCTGCTGGAGCGGGTCTGGGGACTGGAGCACACCGGGGACCGGAGGACCGTGCGAACCTACGTGAAGCGACTGCGGCGCAAGCTGGGCGAGGACGGCAATGACCCCCGGTACATCTTCGCCGAGCCCCGCGTCGGCTACCGCATGGAGCGGCCGGATGCCAGGGCAATAGGCCAGGAGTGATGGTCTGGAGTCCTGGCCCCGGTCCTGTCATCGGCGCGGTGCGGCCGGATGCCTGGGCGGCGTGTGGCGGAGGCGATGGAGCGCCCGGGGCTGGTTCTTCGTGTTGCTACCGGTGAACCACCGTGCAGGACAATTTCCGTCGCTCCCGAGCCTCGGGGCGTTCCAACGTGCGGCAGGCCCCAATAACTGAACCCTTGGAGATTACCTTGAAAATGCTCGCTGCCCTCGCCGTGCTCGTCCTGGCCCTGGTCATGGCCTGTGCCACTGAAACTGATCCCCCGCCTGCCCTGTCCCCCGACCCGGCTGGCCAGGGAGCGGACGCCGTGGCGACAACAGCGCCCACAGAGGCGCCAGAGGTGGCGGCCACACCGACCGAACCTCCGGCCACCGCCGTAACGCCGACCACTGCGGCAGAGGCGCCTCCCGCTACGGCAACCCCTGCGCCGCCGTCGCCCAGCACCCGGCAGACCTCGGTTGAGGGACCGAATTCCCAAACCGCTGCGACGCCAACCGGCATCCAGTACCACACGACGAGGGACCTGGTGACCATGGTCTCGGGACTCAGCCACAGCTGCGGCCTGCGGGCCGACGGCACCGTCGTCTGCTGGGGTGAAGACTGGCACGGACAGACCTCGGGGCCCGTTGGTTCGTTCACTTCGGTCGCCGCGTTCTACCGGTACTCCTGCGGCGCGCGGCCCCAGGGCGGAATCGAATGCTGGGGCGAGTGGGCGCCTCCCCAATCGGAACAACTGGCCGAATCCACCGAAGTCTACGCATCCCTGGCCGCCGGGGACGGCCACCTGTGCGCTATGAAAGAAGACGGGGAGGTCGAATGTTGGACCGACGACTACGGGGCTGACGACGGCCTGGACCGGGCCCCGGCCGGGGAGTTCCTGATGCTGGATGCCGGGCACGGCCACACCTGCGGCGTCCAGGCCGGTGGCAGCGCGGTATGCTGGGGAGGAGAATACGGCGAGGGCGTGGCCGTGCTGCCCGGCGAAAAATTCGCCTCGGTGAGCGCGGACCACGATGGCTACACCTGCGGTCTCAGGACCGGCGGCTCCGTCGCATGTTGGGAATATCGCGATGGGGAGTTCTCTCAACTGACGGCACCGGAGGGCAGCTTCGAGGCGATCAGCGTGGGGGGCGAAAGGGGCTGCGGGGTACGGACCGGCGGCGCCCTGCGCTGCTGGAGCCCACTTTCGATTTGGGCCCTGGAGGGCCTCGGAAAGCCTCCGCAGGGACGTTTTACGGCCATCAGCGTTGGCGATGAGTTTGCCTGCGCCTCAAGGGACGACGGCATCGTCGTGTGCTGGGGGAAGACATCGGGCGCAATGCCGCCCGGCGGTTACGGCATCAACGAGCTGGGCATGGTGTACGCGGTTTCCGCGGTGCGGGACGATGAGGTGACCACCTACATCGCCATCAGCGACGACAACTCGTGCCAGTGGCAGGAAGCGCCGCAAACCTATCACGGCAGGTTCTGCTGGGGCAACCCGGACGCCGGGCGCTCCGAGCCCGGAGGTCCCACCTACCGGGCAATCAGCGTCGGCTATCTTCACAACTGCGTGGTGACCACGGAAAACCAAGTCCGCTGTTGGGGTCACAGCCCTTACCCGGACGGGGGCGGACCGGAGCCCGACCTGGACCGGGATGCGGAAGATCCTCCCGAGGGAGATTTCCAGGACGTCGCCGCCGGCTACTTCCATACCTGCGGACTGAGGACCGATGGCTCGGTGGTCTGCTGGGGGAGCAGTCACGAGGGGCAGGCGACTTCGCCGGGAGGACGGTTCACCGCCATCAGCGCGGGCGACAACCACACCTGCGGGTTGCGCCCCGGCGGCGAAGCGGCGTGCTGGGGCGAACTGCGCTACTATGGCGTTCGCAGCAGCCCTCCCGGTGGAGAGTTCGTTTCCCTGGCATCGGGCTACGACTCCGCCTGCGGTATCCGGAGCGACGGAGTGGTCGAATGTTGGGGCGGCGCCATGCCATCCCCCCAGGGCAGCTTCATCTCCTTCCAGGTCGGAGCCCACGACGGCTGCGGGATCAGGGCGGATTCGATGGTTTTGTGCCAGTCATGGAGCGGGCATCAATACCTTCGGTCCGAATTGGGCCCGCTGGTGGCGCTGGCCATGGGCGGCAACCACGGCTGTGGAATACAAGCCGACGGTGCCCTCCTGTGCTGGGGAGGGAAAACGGTCCAGGCCACACCGCCCGGCGGCAGTTTCAAGACGGTCAGTACGGGACGGGACCGCACCTGCGCATTGCGGACCGATGGCACCGCAATCTGCTGGGGGAGGACCGCGGAAGACCATGTTGGACTTGTCACTCCACCGAGCGATCATCCTCCCTACTTTTCCCGCTTGACGGAATGGACCGAACGAGGCGTGGTGCCGTTGCCGCCGGGCGACCCGGATCCGAGCCCGCCCCGGTCCACGAAGCCCGGAGCCGGACCGGAGGAGGCGTCCTGCGGACGGTTGTGCTCAAGAGAATTCTGGAAGAAGGGCGAGTTCACCCTGGAAGCGGTCCGGGCCGAATTGGACCAGGGAGCCGACCCGTCGGTGATTGGCGATGAGGGCGACACCGCCCTGCACTGGGCGATCAAGAGGGATGCCCAGAGGGAGATCATTGAACTCTTGCTGGACCGCGGCGCGGACCCGGCCCTGGCCGACGGCGGGGGCGATACTCCGCTGCACCATGCGGTTGGAGAAAGCGACGAACGCCGGGTCGAGGTCATCGACCTGCTGCTGGACCGTGGCGCGGACATCCACGCCAGGAACCATCACGACACCCCCGTTATCACCCTGGCGGTGGCTGCGGGCAACGACCACGAGGTGATCCGGGTGCTGCTGGACCGGGGGGCAGACCCGAACCCCGGGAAGAACACCTACGGGGACACGCCCCTGTCCATGGCCGTCCATATCTCCGCCTACGACGGAAACCCCGGCGTCGTGAGGCTCTTGCTGGAGAGCGGGGCCGACGCCGCCGAGAGGTACAGGGACAATGGAGTGACCCTGCTGCACCTCTACTACTACGGCCTGTTTGAAGGCAGTTCCTCCAGCAGGGATGCGGCGGCGAATCCGGAAATCGTGAGGCTGCTGCTGGTCAACGGCTGCGACCCCTCCGTGACGCCGGAGGACGATTGGTTTGGCGGCTCCATCCTCCTCTGGGCCATGTCGTTGGGGGCTCCCGAACCCGAGGTCATCAGGCTGTTGCTGGAACATGGGGCGGACGCCACGGCAGTCGGGGACGACGGCTTTGCCTTGCTGCACGCGGCCGCGGCGTTTGGCGCAGGCCCTGAAGTATTCAAGCTGCTGCTGGACAACGGCGCGGACGTGACGGCCAGGCTCGGGTTCGACTGGACGGTCCTGCATCTGGCGGTCCGAAACGGTGAAATCGACCCACAGGTCATCAGGTTGTTGCTGGACAGCGGCGCGGACGTGGCCGGCCGCGATGAAGAGGGCGCCACCCCCCTGCATCACGCCGCCAGGCACACCGGCCCGGAGGTGGTCCGGATACTGCTGGAGAGGGGGGCGGATGCGGCCGCCCGAGACGAACGGTCGGAGACACCGCTGCACACTGCGATGACCGATGAATACTCCGGCACCGACTACAGCGCCGACCCTGAGGTCGTCAGACTTCTGCTGGAAAACGGCGCCGATGTGAATGCCGGGGATGAACACGGGAATACACCGTTGATTTCCGTGTCGGGGGACCCGCGTCCCGATGTTGCTGAACTGTTGCTGGCCGAGGGTGCGGACGCCGCGGCACGGAACGATTTCGGCACAACTCCCCTGCACGGGGCAGCGGGCGCGGGCGTCTCCGCGACCGTGACCCTGCTGCTGGAGCATGGCGCCGACGTCAACTCCACCGACGATACGCTGCAAACACCCCTGCACCGGGCAGTGGCCCCGTTCCTGAGATCGCCCTCCCCCGGCACCGTCGCCCTGTTGCTGGACGGCGGAGCGGACATCAGCGCGGCGGACCAGGCCGGTGATACGCCGCTGCACCTGGCGGCGCAGGGGAGCGAGCCCTGGCATGAGCCACCGACTGTTGAGACCGTGAGGCTCCTCTTGGACCGTGGCGCGGACGTAGCGGCGGCCAACAATGAGGGCAACACGGCCTGCGATGTAACCGACCCGGATGATGAAGGCTTGCGGGCGCTGCTTTGCCGGCACCCGGATTCCGCAACTGATCCCACGCCTACGCCCCAGGTGGGGGCGCCGGGGAGTACGCTTCCAAGCCAGGCTTCGGATCGAGAGGCGCTTCTCAGGGCGCGGGATACCCTGTCGGGAGGCGCCGCGCTCAATTGGTCTGAGGAAGTGCCAACTGGCCAATGGGACGGTGTCGAGACAGCGGGGCCGGGGGGCCGCGTTTCCCATATTGATCTTTCTCGGAAGTCGCTGACCGGGCAGATACCGCCGGACCTGGGGGAACTCACCGACCTGGTGCTCCTGGATCTGTCCGGCAATCAACTGACGGGCGGGATACCGTCATCGTTGGGCAATCTTTCCAACCTGAGAGAGCTGGATCTGTCGGAAAACCACCTGTCTGGCGGGATACCGGAGGAACTGGGCAACCTGGCCAGCCTGGAAATACTGTTTCTCCATTACAGCCAACTGTCCGGGGAGCTGCCGGCCAGCCTGTCCGCACTCTCCAACCTTGAGGTTGCCTGGCTATGGGGCAACCAGTTCAGCGGGCCCATTCCACCGGAGTACGGCTCCCTGACCAAACTGGCCGTGCTGAGGCTCGAACAGAACCAGCTGACCGGCAGCCTGCCCGCAGCGCTGGGCGGGATGAGCGGGTTGCAGGTATTGGAACTGGACGACAACGCTCTTTCGGGAGAGATACCACCCGAGCTTTCCCGCCTCAGCGGGCTGGAACGGCTGGGACTGGGCAGGAATCAAATCAGAGGAACCATCCCTCTGGAACTTGGAGACCTTGCCGGCCTGAAATACCTGAACCTCGCAGGCAACCAGATTGCGGGAGAGATACCTCCGGAACTGGGCCGCCTGGCCAAGCTGGAGGAACTCTATCTATCAGACAATCAGCTTACCGGGGAAATACCATCCACACTTGAGGGTCTCTATCGTCTGACGGTCCTGTTTCTCCGGGAAAACCGGCTGACCGGAGGCATACCACCCGAACTGGGCGACCTGTCCCTGGTTACGCATATGGACCTGTCAAACAACCGGCTGACGGGGAATATTCCACCGGAATTCGGCGGGCTTTCCAGCATGTGGGAACTCTACCTTTCCCACAACCAGCTAAGCGGAAACATACCCCCTGAGCTGGGCAGCTTATCCGAACTGTTTCATCTGAAGCTTCAGGATAACCATCTGACGGGAGAGATACCTCCTGAACTCGGCAATCTGAAGGAGGTGTTCTACGTGGACCTGTCGCTGAATCGGCTCAGCGGAGAGGTCCCATCCGAACTAGGTGAAATGACCAAGCTCCGCCGCCTCAACCTGCAGCGAAACGGTTTGACCGGTCGGATACCGGCGGAACTCGGGCACCCGGAGTTTGTCGAACACCTTTTTCTGGCGGGCAACCAGTTTTCTGGATGCCTCCCTGCCAGTCTGACGGAGATACAACAGAACGACTTCCAAAGATTGGGGCTTCCCAGGTGCGACTCATAGGGGTGGGTGACGGTCCCCATCGTTTATGGTTCGGCCCGCTCGCCACTTCTCGCCGAGCGGGTCGAAGGATGGACAATTGGGTGCTGGACAGCCCGGTCCGTAAGCTTAGGTCATCTCATAAGACCCGCATTCCGGCCGGACCACTGCTTCATGTGGGAGGAAGGGCGAGTTGAGCCAGATGCCAGACGCTGGGGCCCCGGAGGTCGAGGCGCGTCAGTATCTCCAACAGCTTTCGCTGCAAGAGTTAGGGGATAAGTGCGCGCCTTCAAGAATCCGAACACCGGAAGGATGACACAAGCTTGATGGATTAGAAGGGGAATTGAACGTGTTGACCCACCCCGACCAAGCCGTTGTGACCGGCGCCTTCAGTTACGCCGGCAGGTACGTTGCCCGCCGCCTGCTGGGCGATGGCGTCAGGGTAAGGACGCTGACCCGAAACCCCGACCGCGAGGACCCCTTTGCCGGCCGGGTGAAGGCGTATCCCATGGACTTCTCCGACCCGGAGGGGCTGCGCCGGTCGATGGAAGGGGCGGGAGTCCTCTACAACACCTACTGGATTCGCTACGCCCGTGGGGGCATCACCTTCCACCAAGCCGTCCGGAACACCGGGACGCTGTTTCAGGCCGCCGTCGCAGCGGGTGTCGGCAGGATTGTCCACTTCTCAGTTGCTAACCCTTCAAACGAGTACGACTTGCCGTACTTCCGTGGCAAGGCGCAGGTCGAAGAGATGCTGAAGGCCGTGGGTATCTCCTACGCCACCATCAGACCCACCCTGGTGTTCGGCAAGGGCGACCTGTTGCTGAACAACATGGCCTGGGCGCTGCGGCGCTTTCCGGTCTTTCCCGTGTTCGGGCGAGGGGACTACCTGGTCCAGCCGATCTACGCCGGGGATCTGGCGGCCCTGGCGGTGGAGTCCGGTTCGCGTGCGGACAGCTTCGTGGCCAACGCCGGCGGGCCGGATACCTTCACCTTCGAGGAATTGCTACGTCTGCTAGCCTCGGCGGTCGGAGCCCGAGTCCGGCTGGTGCATACGCCGCCGTTCCTGGGCTTCGCTCTGACCAAGCTGGTGGGCCTGTTGCTGCGGGACGTGGGGCTGACCCGCGACGAGGTTGACGGCCTGATGGCGGGGCTGCTGAAATCGGGGGCCAGGTCCACCGGCACAACCAGGCTCGGCGATTGGCTGGCAGACAATGGAAGTGTCCTCGGGCAGCGGTACGTGTCTGAGTCGCGGCGAAACCTTCCTTCGTAGAGGAGCGGGCGAGTGGATTGCTGTTACTTGCGTTGGTCAGCATCCTCGGTACACAATTGTTGGGCCGACTTGTAAGCATACAGGAACTATGACCTCACTTGATTTGGCTCTCGACATAGTTCAATTCGCCTTGCTGTTCGTGCTTTCGGTGACGAACGGCCTACCAAGAGAACTGGTACACATCGGTAACTGCTAAGAATTGAGTACAGAATGAAGAAAGATTCTTCGGTGTCCAGCCCTATTTCTACTTCAGGTGCTGGATACACGTATGAGCATCACGTCGGAGCTATGTTCTTATCTCTGCTTCTGATACGTGGCCTTCCCGTCGTGTTCAAGGATTGCCAGGTGGATGAGGTCAGTTTCCAGACAGAGCACCTTGGTTGGGAAACAGATGACCTTCTGGTTTCTTGTCGTTCCGAGTTCTACGACAATCGCCAGTTGGCGGTGCAGGCCAAACGGTCTTTCAATGTGAGCGAAGGCAACTATGACTGCAAGAAGACCTTTGCAGGCTTTTGGATGGACTTCAACGCAAGAGCCCGGTTCAATCCAGCTAGAGATGCACTGCTCCTAGTCACCTTGCGCGGCACACAGACTCTGTTGAACGGACTGGGGGGGCTACTAGATTGTGCCCGCAACTCGTCCAATGAGGAGGACTTCAAGAATCGGATGTCACTACCCGGGTATTTGACTCAGAAGGCAAGGGACTATTCAAGGGTCATAAAGTCAATCATTGAGCCGCTTGAGCCGGGAAATGCCATATCGGATCAAGACTTCTGGCGTTTCCTCAAGGTGATTCACATTCTGCCACTTGACTTCACAACCTCAACGGCCTACCACGAGACTTGGACCAAGCAGGCACTAGCTCTGGCGTCAACAGATGAAAACTCCATGCCCACAGCAGAATCGACATGGCTGGAACTTCTGAAGACTGCCGAAGAAAGTGCGGCTGGAGCAAAGGTCTGGCGATACACCGACTTGCCGGAGGCGATGCGCAACAGACATTCGCCCGTTGAATCGCCCAACGGCAAGTTGCAGAATATGCTCGACCGTTCGGAGATTACCCAAGAGGCGATTCGTACCACTATTGCCGACAAGGTCTCTCTTCCTCGGCGTGATCCGGTAACGCAAGTGATCGAAGCTCTTGCTGGAACAGAAGTGGTAGTGGTCACGGGCCCAGCCGGATCAGGCAAATCTGCTCTGGCAAAAACGATAGTGCGCGAATATGCCCAAAGTCATATATGCTTCTCGTTCAGGGCGGAGGAATTCGCACGGAGCCACATCGACGACGTTCTTGACTCAGCGATCACAGGTAAGGATATCGAGGCACTCTTGGGCTCTCAAGAGAGAGTGCTGATGCATGTTGAAAGCTTGGAACGCCTCCTTGAACACGGCACGCGTGATGCTTTTACAGATTTGGTAGGGATAGTGGAGAGGTGTCACAACGTCAGACTTCTATTGACATGCAGAGAGCATTCGCTCGAAACGGTTGTGAATTCCTTCTTTGGCATCAAAGAACAGAAGCCGATAGTTGTTAGATTACCACCGCTGAGAGACGAGGAGTTAGATGAAGTTGAAGCTGCTCTGCCACAGCTTTCGGCTCCTCTCGCAGACCCTGAGCTTCGAAAACTTCTCCGAAGTCCTTATTTCCTTGAAATGGGGACAAGGATAGATTGGACAAGCAGAACAGCCGTGCCTTCAGGACTCACAGCATTCAGACAGAGATGCTGGAACGAGGTCGTCCGACGTAATTCACATAGCGTGGCGAATCTACCCACCCGTCGAGAGGAAGCGTTGGTAGAGGTCGCATTGCGGCGGGCTCGAGAGTTGCGCGCCTTCGTGCCGACCGACGGGATTGATACAACAGCTTTGGAGGAGCTGCGAAGAGACGACCTTGTGGCTAAAGACCCATATGGGCTCGTCTCTCCTGTTCACGATGTAATTGAGGACTGGGCAATCATACGTTGGATTGAAACCCGATTGGAGACTCATGAGTGGCACCCACGGCGCATATCCGAAGAGGTCGGAGGGTATCCTGCCCTCCGCCGTGGCTTTAGGGAGTGGATAAAGGAAGCCCTGAATAGCAAGGTCAAGAAAGCGGATGAGTTCGTTCTCTCAGCCTACCGAGACACATCCTTGGAGTCACACTTCCGAGATGATGTCCTGATTTCGATGCTGCTCTCGCAGAGTAGCCGAGCTTTCGTGTTCAGACAGAAGCGGCAGCTCTTGGCGAACGATGGGGAGTTGCTCATCAAACTTATTCATTTAATGCGTGTTGCCTGCATGAGTCTCCCCCCATGGCTTGATGGAGGAGATCAGTTCATTTCCTTCCAATTGAGGCCGCAAGGCGAAGCCTGGCCTGCGGTACTGGAATTCGTGGCCGACAATATTGACCAACTGTTGCCTGATCAAATTGGTGTGCTCATCGGTCTGCTCGATGACTGGGCGCGAGGGAGCCAGGACCCAGCACAGCAAGATGGGGCAGACGCCGCTGGGGGAATCGCATTCACGCTACTGGAACATTTGGATGGTTATTCCCATCAGGATTTGCGCATTCGAGTGCTACGGGTCATTGCCAAGGCACCTCGTGCTAACAAGGCTGGATTCAGCAAGCTCATTGGCAGAGCGTCAATCGAAACGAACTGGAAAGATCCGGTAATGCGGGATTTTGTGGAGATACTTCTCTGCGAAATGGACGGCATAGCTGCCTGTCGAGATTTTCCGAAACAGATGGCTAACCTCACCCTATCTCAATTTCTGATGTCCGATTCCGGCCTGCAGCGTGCCAAGGAAAGCCCCTTCAGATCTCCGATACCAGACTCTAGAATGGACTTTGGCCTACGCACAGTTGGTAACTTCGACTACGGCAATCCCAGTGCCTTCAAGGGACCATTTCTACCGTTACTGCACCGCCATCCTATTACCGGTGTCGAGCTAATTCTAAAGCTAGTGAATCACGCAGGTGATTGGTATGGTCAACGCAAATGGCCTATGACCACAAGAGAGCCGGCCTCGCGCATAGTCATTTCCATTGCAGGTCAAGGTGAATTCGAACAGTGGTTCGACGAGAGTCTCTGGACGGCGTACCGCGGCATTTCAAATGTCCCTACCGTGATCCAGTGCGCCCTCATGGCACTTGAATCGTGGCTACTCAAGATAGAGGACAAGGAGACTCTTGGCAGATGGCTGTCACATATACTCAAGTCTAGCAACAATGTGATGACAACATCCGTTGTTGCCAGCATATGCATGGCCTACCCCAGGAAAGGTGGCGAGGCAGCTCTATCTATTCTGGGTTCTCGACAACTGGTTCAAGTGGATCTGCTGAGGGTGGCAAAGGAAAGAGACGCACGGCGAACGACTGCAATCAACTTTGGACCGATGTCCGAACTATTTCGCGACGAGCGCATCCAGTCCAATGCTCTGGGACACCGTCAGCATAGCCTCGAGACTCTCGCAATCCAATTGCAGCTTGGCGAAGAATCGGGGGACATGCAGAGAATACTAGACATTCACCTGAGCAAGGTTCCGAGCGAAGCCGAGAGAGACTTGGCGGACCGCCGTTGGTTCCTAGCGCTGCATAGAATGGACATTAGGAAATCCGAATTCGTTCGTTTGCCTTCAGACTCCAAGAAGGGCGAGGACCAGGACGACTCTCAGGAGAAGATTGCCTTAGTACCTGACCTCCAGAAAATGGACTCTGACCTTCGGCAATTGGTTGAGCAGAGCAATGCCGACATGCAAGAAGTCAATGAAGTATCGGCCCTTCATTCTTGGACGGCGAGACAATGGGATTATGGTTCTGACCCGGAGGACCAGGACTTCTGGAAGAAAGCAGTGTCCCAGGTGAGAGGGGAATTGCCCGACGCCGAGTTCGCAAGAGAGCCTGTCCCAGAAAACCCGTGTACGACCCGCAAGGAGTGGTGAATGCC
>VXOI01000053.1 GCA_009840175.1 Chloroflexota bacterium
TTTCCCTACCTGCGCCTCGCCTACCATCAAGCTCGGGCCACCCTAAGGGCGAGCCTCGATTTGGCTGATACTATCGCAACTTATGATGCTTTTGGCGAATGCGTCTGCTTGAGCAAATGCTTTAGGGCGAGACTTCAAGGATGTGAAGTGCGCCCGCTTTGAACTAATTTCTGTTTCTTTGAGCCTGCGACCGATTACCAAACATTCGCCTAAACCTGTATCTGCCGAAAACGACATACCATTGACGTTTTCGGCGGCTAGACTCAATATCCGCAAATCGGTATATTCCTGCGCCAACATTTGCCGGAAACTCTGCCAAGATAAACCAGCGGTAGCAACCAAAGGTAGCACTAAGGCAAGAACACCACCACGTTTGAGCTTCCGATTCGCCAACGCCACAAACGCCGATGCGATTCCAGCATTTCCGTGATAGCAAGTGCCTTTTCCCAGCTCACCAATTCTGTCTCCCATGGCTGTCTGGTCGGCTTCGTTTGCGTTATATGCGGCAACGGCTGGATTAACTACGTTGGCGTGAGTACCTCCGTGATTAGTGGCGCGGGTGAAGGGCGGGTTCATTATTACGAGGTCGAAGGTGGCGTCGGGGATTTCGGCGTTGACCTGGGCGGCGGTTTCCTCGCCAGCGCTGCCGGTGCGGAGGGCCGGGTCGCTGGTGTTGAAGAGGGTCATCACCTGGGAGGACTGGAGCAGCTCGAGGGAGCCTATCTTGACCGTGCCGTCTTCCTGGCGTCCGTAGGGCATGGTGTAGAGGCGGGAGCGGCCGTACATCACGTCGGGCTGGATGCCGGCGAGGGTGGAGCCGGTGATGTGGATGGCGGAGGGCATGACGTCGCAGCCGTAGAGGACTTCCTCCATCATCACGGGATGGATGGCCGCGGCGTCGCCACCGGCGCTCTCGTGGCGGGCGGCAATCTGCTCGTAGACGGCGGAGAGCAGCGCGCCGGTGCCGCAGGCGAAGTCGCCGATGCGGAGGCTGGCGATGGCGGCAGGGTCGGCCCAGTCGAAGGGTACGCCCTCACCCCCACCCTCTCCCGAGGGGAGAAGGGGTTTTGGTCCACTAGCAGGGGCGGGTTTGAAACCCGCCCCTACGGAGTGAGGGCGTATCTTGGCTACGGCGAGGCGGGCCAGGAGGGCGGCGGAGGCGGGAAGGGTGTAGAAGGTGGCGAGGTACTTGCGGTCAGATATTAGGCGCTGGAATACGCGGCCGGTGAGGTCGTGGGCGTTGTTGACGCCAGTGCCGTTGACGCTGGCGGCGGTCTGACGCAGGCGGCGCAGCACATACAGGGCAGTGTCGGAGGGCAGCCGCTCCAGTATGTCCTTGCCGATGGCGAAGATGGGCCAGTAGTTGATGGCGAGGATGTCGGCCCACGCCTGCAAGGTCCGGTCCTGGGGGTCGGGTACGTCGGGGCCGCAGACGCTGCGCAGGGCGCCGATGCCCTCGTGCATTCCGGCGATGCGCTCGTGGAAGATCATGGCGTTGGCGATGATGGCGCAGGCCATGCGGCGGGTCTGGGGCACGTTGTCCATTCCCAGCAGAGCGGCAACCTCGGCGGTGATGGCGGGGCGGATGGCGTGCATTTCCTCGAGGATGTTGGCGGCGTCGTTGATGCCCTGCTCCAGGAAGTCGGCGGCCCGGTCCACGGCGTTCTGGGGGACGGAGACGAGGCGGACGAGATCGGCGAGGTCGGCAACGCCGCTTTGCAGCCAGCCGGACTGGGGGAAGCGAACGGTGGTGTCGCCTTCCACGGTGTAGACGCAGTAGGATAGGGCAGCCTCGGCGATGACGGCGCGCTGGTCGTAGGCGTCGTCCACTCCTGCGGGGTATCGCAGGGCGATGGCGGCCTCGATGGGGCGGGTCGCGTTCTGCACCGGCATCCCCAGCCGCTCGCGGGCCTCCGGTTCCACGGTGCGGGCCGGGTCGTATTCGGCCTCGATGACCACCGGGGAACGTCCGGGGGAGGTGATGAGGATGTCGGGGCGCTTGCCGGACTGCCCGGCGATGACCCGGTTGCTCTCGAAGAGCACGCCGGCCTTGCCCAGCATGGGGCGCAGCAGGTTTCCCAGGACATTGTTGGCGTTGCCTTCGGCTTGGTGGGGCATGGCGTTTCCTGATGCTGGACTGCTCTGCATGGGCGAGAAGGGGTCAGCGTAGTTCGTATTCGTCGGCCAACTGGTGAAGTATGTCCAGGCCGGGTTCGGCCCGGTCAACCAACTGCGGAAACAACTTGTACATAGCTTCATCATCCAGGACGAAGCTGCGCAAGTTGTCCAAGGCCAGTCGGTAATCTCTGCGTTCCATGGGGCACATCACGTTGTCCCGCAAGAAGGCGGCTTTTTCGTATTGCTCCAGGATGATCAGCAACTCCAGGCAATATAATTGAAGAATGTCCACGACATTATCGTGGACATCCAACAGCATCGCTTTTTCCGCGAGCCAGTCCTGTTCGGCTTCATACCGGCTACCGGACATTGCTAAGGGAGCGGGTTCTCACGGCCCAATCTTTTGGCGCGGCTTTCATGGATCAATTCAATGAGCTTGCCATTTTCTTCAGCCTTTTCTTCCGCCAGCTTCTCTAATTGCCGGACGGTTTCGGCGTTTTTATCCATCAGATAGTCCATACGAGGGTTGCCGGTTTTGTTAGCCACTTCTCCAACTCCTTTCTGGCATCGCCGGCGAATCTTTCTCTTCACAACCGATGATAACACAGTGCCCGGGGAACAGGGCTACGGCCGCTGCCAGGAGACTCGCCCCTTACCAACCGGGAGAAGAGATTGCGCAACTCACTGCCAAAGGCAGGAGATTATTGAAACCCCGAGTAGAAGGGTTCTCATCTAACAAGCTAACGCTGCGGCTCTATTACCACCTTCAGGGAGTCGGAGGCCCCGGCAGTCAGCTTGAAGCCCAACGCCGTCTCCTCCAGCGGCAGGCGGTGGGAAATCATATCGCCAACCTGCACCCGGCCGGATGCGATGAGGTCCAGGGCGATGGTCAGGTCGCCGGGGGCGGCGGCGTAGGTGGTGGTGAGGGTTGCACCGTTTCGGAAGAAGACATCGTTGATGGAGACGGGAATCTCGACGCCGGGCTCGGTGGGGGCGTAGAACAGGACGGTGCCGTCGCGGTCCACGGAGTCCAGAGCCTGCATCAGGGCAGGACGGGCGCCGGTGGCGACGATGACCAGGTCGGCCAAGCGACCGTCGTTGACCTCGCGAAGCCGGTCGGGGGTGAACTGGTCGGCCCTCAGCGTTTCGTCAGCGCCCAGCTTCCGGGCGGCGGCGAGGCGGAAGTCGGACAGGTCGGTGGATATGATGCGGCCTGCTCCGAGAGCGCGGGCCAGGTTTATGTGAAGCATACCGGCCAGGCCGCTGCCCAGCACCAGCACTGACTGGCCGGGCTGGATGTTGGCCCGCCGCTGCCCGCGGTAGACGCAGGCCAGCGGCTCGGTGACGGAGGCTTCGTCGAAAGGCACGCCGCCGGGAATGGGGATGGCTCCGCGGTCAACGTTGATGGCCGGCAGGCGGACGTACTCGCAGAAGCCGCCGGGGTAGTAGTTGGTGGAGCGCAGGGTGTCGCAGACGGTGTGGCTCCCGCTGAGGCAGTAGCGGCAGGCGTTGCAGGGCACGTGGTGGGTGACCACCAGGCGGTCGCCTTCGCTGAACTGCGACACGCCCGGCCCCACCTGCGCGACAGTGCCGGCGACCTCGTGGCCCAGCACCACCGGCGCGCGCTGGATGCGATACCACTCCATGACGTCGCTGCCGCAGATGCTGCTGGCCTCGATCTTGAGCAGCAGCTCGCTGGGGCCGACTTCGGGCACCGGCATCTCCTCGATGCGAACGTCGTTGTTGTTGTAATACATCGCTACGCGCATGGTGGCCTGCCCTTGAATTGTCTGAATCAGGATTCTCAGGATCAAAGGATGCTCAGGATGATGACGTCTATCCTGAAAGCCCTAAAATCCGGCAAATCCTGATTCAGACAAACATCATAAGAATTGAAATCCGGCTTTAGTCCGAAACTCCAACCAACTCGGCGGTCTCGGCGCGGGCGGAATCGAAGATTTCCTGCGCCTCGGCGACGGAGCCGTTGCCGTGGATGATGTGGCGGAGGGCACGGATCATGGGGACGGGGTGCGGACTCTGCCAGATGTTGCGGCCCAGGTTGATGCCGATTGCGCCGTTCTGCATCCCGTCGTGGACGAACTCCAGCACTTCAAGTTCCGTGTCGGCCCTGGGGCCTCCGGCCATCACCACCGGCACGGGACAGCCATCCACCACGCGGTCGAAGCCGTCGGCGCACCAGTAGGTCTTAACCACCTTGGCTCCCATCTCGGCGCAGATGCGGCAGGCCATCGCCAGGTAACGGGAGTCGCGCTGGTCCAGCTCGCGGCCCACGGCGGTCACGGCCATCACCGGAATTCCGTAGCGCTCGCCTTCGTCCACCAGCCTGCCGAGGTTGATAATGGACTGCTTCTGATAGTCGGAGCCGATGAACACGGAGATGCCCACAGCCGAGACGTTCATCCGTATGGCGTCCTCCATCGAGGTGGTCACGTCCTCGTCGGCGAGATCGCCGTTGGCCATGCTGGTGCCGCCGGAGACGCGGAGGATGAGGGGCTTGGCGTCGGCCGGGTCCACGACGGCCCGCACCACACCCCTGGTGGCGAACAGGGCGTCGGCGTAGAGCAGCAGCGGCGCAATGGTCTCGCCGGGACGCTCCAGGCTGCGCGTCGGCCCCTGGAAGTAGCCGTGGTCAACGGGAAGGAACATACACTTCCCGTCGGATTGAATCAGTTGGGCCATGCGGTTTGCCATTCCCCAGTCCATGCGATGCCTCCTGCGCGTCGGGTGCGCGGTTCGAGTTCAAGGTGTTGCGGGCCATTATCGCCGGTATGGGCAGGGCGGGCAAGCGCGATGTAGGGGCGGAGAATCCGACTGCCTGATGAAGCCCCCGCTCGATTGTGAGGGATACCCCGGACCCAGCCGATTTCGCTCTTGCTGTAAGTACAGAGAATCCGGGTTATAATCGCGCCAATAGTCCACCGTGGCGGGAGCAAAATCATGGCAGAGATTCTTGGCATCGGGGTTACGCATTCGCCGTCGCTCATATCCCCGGATGAGCTGAAAAACTACTCGCTGACCCGCGCACTGCGGAACGAGCGCATACCCAGCGAGCAGAAGAACCCGGAGAACTGGCCCGACGCCATGCGCAAAGAATGGGGTGACGACGAGGGATACTCTTCGGCCCTGTACCAGCGTGAGAGGCTGGTGGCCGGGTTCCGCAAGGTGCGGGCCGAACTGGACGCCTTCAACCCCGACGTGGTGCTGGTCTGGGGCGACGACCAGTACGAGAACTTCAAGGAAGACATCATCCCGGCCTTCTGCGTGATGGCCTACGAAGAATACGAATGCCGTCCCTTCACCACGAAGGATGGCGGCACGCGGCCCAACGTCTGGGGCGAGCCAGCCGACAAGACCTTCCGCTACCAGGGCCACCCGGCGGCTCGTCACCTGGCTGGAGCGCTGATTGACGACGGGTTCGACGTGGCCTACGCCTATAAGCCGCTGCACGAGCCCGGGCTGGGACACGCCTTCCTCAATACGCTGCTCTACTTGGACTATGACCGCATCGGCTTCGACTACCCGGTGATTCCCTTCGCCATCAACTGCTACGGCAGCCGCATCATCCGCAACCGGGGCGGCGCAAGCCCGCAGACGGTCAACGGCCCGGATGGAGTCCAGCGAGAAGTGCCCGCCGACCCGCCCGGCCCGTCGCCCAAACGCTGCATGGAGTTGGGGGCAGCTGCCGCCCGCGCCATGCTGGAAAGCCCGTGGCGTGTGGCGCTGATAGCGTCGTCTAGCTGGTCCCACGCCTTCCTCACCGAGAAGAACTGGTGGATGTACTGCGACGTGGAGTCTGACCGGGCGCGGTTCGAGGAGTTCCAAGCCGGCAACTTTGAGGCGTGGCGCGGCCTGACTACCGCGCAGGTCGAGGACGCCGGGCAGCAGGAGATGCTGAACTGGATGTGCCTGGCCGGCGCCCTGTCGGAACTGGAGCGCAAGCCGGAAATCGTGGAGTTCCAGCAGACCTACGTCCACAACTCCAGCAAGTGCCTGGCGGTGGCGAGGCCGTAGCATCCGCCTTGGTCTTCAGCGTTATGTACAATCGGCGGCGCGGTGAAAATTCGCCGCGCCGTCGTGTATACTGTGCCGAACAGTAACTCCCTACTGGAGCGCGTCGTTATGGCGACTACGATCAGCCGTTCAATGGGCAGTATCGTCAACCTGGACGAGGGGGAGATCAGCCGCGAGATATTCGTCAACGAGGACATCTACGCGCAGGAACAGGAGCAGGTCTTCTCGAAAGCCTGGCTCTTCGTCGGCCACGAAACGCAGGTGCCCAAGCCCGGCGACTATTTCGTTTCCAGCATGGGCGAGGAGTCGGTGATTCTCTGCCGCGACCGCGAGGGCGAGATTCACGTCTTCCTCAATTCCTGCACCCACCGGGGGATGAAGGTCTGCCGCTACGATGAGGGCAACACCCCGGTGTTCAGTTGCCCCTATCACGGCTGGAGCTTCGCCACCGACGGCAAGCTGGTGGGGGTTCCCTACTTCAAGGACGCCTATAAGGGGGCGCTGGACAAGTCGCAGTGGGGCCTCATCGAAGTGCCGCAGATGCACAACTACAAGGGCGGCATCTGGGCTTCGTGGGACAAGCACGGGCCTTCGTTCCTGGAATACATGGGCGACTTCACCATGTATCTCGACCTGCTGATGGACGGGCGGGACGGCAGCGAGGGCGGCTCGGAAATCCTGGGGGGCGTCCAGAAGTGGACGATGCCCAACAACTGGAAGTTCGCCGCCGAGAACTTCGCTGGCGACGGCTACCACAACATCAGCCACCGCTCGGTGGACATGGTGGGCATCGGCCCCAGCGGGTTGGGCCGCCGCGACGACTCGGAGTACAAGGCCGGACGACGCATCAACGTGTCCATGCCCCGGCGCGGCCACGCTGCCGTGGTGGAGCTGTTCCCGCAAGACACGCCACAGATTTCCACCTACCAGAACACGGCCGACGTGGGAGAGTATTTCCGGTACATGGAGGCCGAGCGCCGCCGCCGACTGGACGGCAAGACCAACCTGCTGGGAGTGGTGGGAACGGTTTTCCCGAATATGTCCTACCTGGCCCGGCAGCCTCGCTCCATCGCCGTATGGCACCCGCGCGGGCCAAACCTGACGGAAGCGTGGCGCTGGTTCCTGGTTGACAAGGACACGCCGGAAGAAGTCAAGGACGTGCTGCGTCACTACTACATCCGCTACTCCGGTCCCGGCGGGATGACCGAGCAGGACGACATGGAGAACTGGAACTACGCCCACAAGGCCAGCCGAGGGGCAATCGCCCGTCGCAAGCCTTACAATTACCAAATGGGTATCGGTCACCTGGCCAAGGACGTGGAACTGCCCGGCGTTCTCACCGAGGGAATCTGCGAGGAGAACGCCCGCGGTTTCTATTCAGGATGGTTGAAAATGATGGACGCGAAGTAAGTTGCGCTCCGTCGGAAAGGGATCGGCCTTACGTCCGCAAGGGCAAATTTCCATTTACAGGAGTACGAATCATGGCTAATGTTACCCAACTGGGATACATCGGTATCAGCGCCAGTAACCTGGAAGAATGGGAACACTTCGGCACCGAAGTGCTCGGACTGCAATCAAACGGGGTTGACTCCAACGGCGTTTTGACGATGCGCATGGACGAGTACACCCACCGTTTCATTGTCAGCCCGACTGGCAAGGACGACGTTGAGTTCGTCGGATTCCAGGTCACTGATCAGGCATCACTGGCCGAAATGGCGGAACAGTTGCGCGAGGCCGGCATCGAGGTTTCTATGGGCACCCCTGACGAATGCAAGGAGCGCAAGGTCGAAGGGATGATCAAGTTTGACGACCCCGACGGCACGCCCACGGAGGTCTACTACGGCCCGCCGGTCAGCTTTGACAACCCCTTCAACTCGCCCCGTCCCATCACCGGGTTCGTGACCGGCGAGCAGGGGCTGGGGCACGTGGTGTACCACGTCGAGGACCTGGACCGGGCCGTGGCCTTCTACCGCGACGTGCTGGGGATGAAGATCAGCGACTACATCCGCAACCTGGTCTTCTTCCACTGCAACCCCCGCCATCACACCCTGGCCATCATCGAGGCCAAGGGCCGCAACACCAAGAAGCTCAACCACTTCATGCTCCAGACCCAGGGCATGAATGACGTCGGCTCCACCTACGACCTGGTGCTGGATTCCGAGATCAACGTCACCCGCGGGCTGGGCCGCCACACCAACGACCACATGACGTCCTTCTACATGAAGACTCCGTCAGGCTTCGACGTTGAGTACGGCTGGGGCGCCCGCACGGTGGACGACGCCACCTGGCAGGTGGTGCGCCACGAGAAGGGCAGCATTTGGGGCCATCGCCCCGTTCCGCAGCCTGCCGCGACCAGCTAGAGCCAAGACGGGACGAGCTAGACAGACATGGCAGATTTACCGCCGCTCCCAGAGCCCGGATTTCAAAGTGCGGACGACCGCCGGGCTATCGGGCGGCGGTTCATCATGCAAGCTCGTCATTACCTGGAGCAGCGTGACCGCCTACAGGCTGGCGAAAAGGCATGGGGGGCTATCGCACACAATCTGAAAGTGATTGGAGAACAACGGGGCTGGCTTCACGGGAATCATCAACAAATAGAGAACATAGGGCGCCAAATCGTAGTTGAAGTCCACGCCTTGTACCCGGATCTCGGCGAGGCCATCTCGGACGTATTCCACTACGGACACCGGAACTTCTACGAGAATATGCGTAGCCTTGACGAAATGAATGAGACTGTCGCCTGGGCAGAGGAAGCGGTTGAAGCGCTCGAGGAGTTGCAACATATACCCCCCCGTCCTTTCACTATCACGTCCAACGTCCAGCTACGCAGGTTACGGGCGCTCACTGGCAACAATGAGTTGCAAATTGGCGACACGTCTCCAGTGGGCTTCTCCCTAAAGCACTCGAACCTAGACGCGGGCAATAACCCTGGCGCTATGGAGTAACAGATGGACGTTGGATACATCGGCACCGGAACTATGGGCAATCCGATGGCCCGTTGCCTGCTGGACGCCGGACACAACGTGACGTTGTACGATGTGCGCCGCGAGGCCACTACCAACCTGTCCGAACTGGGCGCACACTGGGCCGACAGTCCGCGAGCGGTGGCCGAGGCGGCGCCGGTGGTGTTCACTTCGCTGCCTGGCCCGGTGGAAGCCGAGCGGGTGGTTACCGATCCGGACACGGGCATCCTGGCCGGGCTGCCGTCCGGCGGCGCATGGATTGACACTACCACCAACGCCCCGTCGCTCATCCGGCGACTGGCCGAGGTTTGCCGTCAGCGCGGCGTCGAGATGCTGGACTCGCCGGTCAGCGGACGCCCGCCCGCCATGACCATGATGGTGGGCGGCGATCCGGCGGTGTTCGAGAAGCACCGCCCGGTGCTGGAGTGCATGGGCCGCGACGTGTTCTATGTCGGCGAAACAGCGTCGGGCTGCATCGCCAAGCTGGTGACGCAGTACCTTGGCTACTGTGCCTTCATCGCCGGTGTAGAGGGTATGTTGATTGGAGCTAAGGCGGGCATTGACCTGGAGATTCTGGCAAAGATAATTCCGGTCAGCGCCGGGTCGAGCGGCGTCCTGAACCGCTCCACGGAAGCCATTCTGGACCGGAGCTTTTACTCCAACGGCACGCTGGACATCGTAGCCAAGGACATTCACCTGGCATGTGAGCTGGCCCGGGAGTCGCAAGCCCCTGCTTCCATTGGGGCCATTGCCGACGACTTTTTCCAGCGGGCGCAGACGCAGGGCATGGGGCAGGACGGGTATCCGGCGGTAGCCCGCATCCTGGAGCAGTTGGCGGGAGCGGAACTCCGCACGGACAATTAGGAACTCTCAGACCGAACAGGGGGACACGTTATGCAGAACGGCCACAGCAACGGCGACCATTCGCTGGGCGGCTTGGTGGACATGGCCGCCGGCACGGTCAGCCGCGAGATTTTTGTCAATGAAGACATTTATGCTCAGGAGCAAGAGCTTCTCTTCGCCCGGGCATGGCTGTTCGTTGGCCACGTGTCGCAGATCCCGAAGCCGGGGGATTATTTCGTTTCCTGCATGGGCGAGGAGTCGGTGATTCTCTGCCGCGACCGCGAGGGCGAGATTCACGTGTTCCTCAACTCCTGCACCCACCGGGGGATGAAGGTATGCCGTTACGACGAGGGCAACACCCCGGTCTTTAGCTGTCCCTACCACGGCTGGAGCTTCGCCACCGACGGCAAACTGGTCGGCGTTCCCTACTTCAAGGACGCCTATAAGGGTGAGCTGGACAAGTCGCAGTGGGGCCTTATCGAAGTTCCGCAGCTCTGCATCTACAAGGGCACTGTGTGGGCTAACTGGGACAAGGACGCCCCATCTTTCGAGGAATACCTGGGCGGCTATAAGACGTATCTTGACTTCCTGCTGGACACCTGGGACGGGGCTGGCGGAGAGACCGAGGTTTTCGGCGGTATCGAGAAGTGGGTGATTCCCTGCAACTGGAAATTCCCCTCCGAGAACTTCATTGGCGACCGCTATCACAACATCAGCCACCGCTCCGTTGACCTGGTGGGCGTCGGCCCCAGCGGCAGCGGACGGCGGGACACCCAGGAGCGCGTGGGCGCGACCGCGCTGGACTTCTCCTTCCCGGAGCGCGGCCACGGCACAATCAGCTTCCTGCGGCCAGACGACGGGCCCATTCCCGCTTACCAGCACTCGAAGATTGTGTCGGACTACTTCGCCCACTGCGAGAATGAACGTCGCAGGAATTACGGCAAGTGGTCGCGGTTCATCCCCGGGCCCGGAACACTGTTCCCCAACTTCTCCTACCTGCCTCGCCAGCCGCGCACAATCGCCGTCTGGCACCCGCGCACGCCGGAGAGCCACGAAGCCTGGCGCTGGTTCCTCGTGGACAAGAACGCCCCCGCCGAGGTCAAGGAATTCCTGCGAAAGTATTACATCAGCTACTCCGGCCCGGCCGGTCTTACCGAGCAGGACGACATGGAGAACTGGAATTACGCCCACAACGCCAGCCGGGGGGCTATCGCCCGCCGTTATCCCTACAATTACCAGATGGGCATGGGGCATGAAGCTCCGCCTTTTGACACCGACGGACTGGAACTGCCCGGCCAGATACGGAACGTCACGGCGGCCAAGGCCGCCGAGCAGAACCAGCGCGGCTTCTACTCACGCTGGCGTGACTTCCTGACCGCGAAAGACTGGACCGAACTGGCCACCTGGCGGAACGGCCACGCTAACGGTACATCCTCCGACAAGCTCAGGATGAGCGGTAATGGCGCGTCCGTCGCGGCGGGGGATTAAGCATGACCACTGTCGAGGCCAGCGTTGCCCAACTGTTGCTGAAGAACGAGGTCGAGGAGTTCCTGTACCACGAGGCGGAGCTGCTGGATGAACGCCGCTTCGCCGAGTGGCTGGACCTTCTCTCCGAAGACATCCGGTACTGGATGCCAATGCGCCGCAACGTCAAGTTCGGTGAGTTGGACCGGGAGTTCACCCGCGAGGGATACGACATTAACTGGTTCGACGAGGGTAAGGG
>VXOI01000239.1 GCA_009840175.1 Chloroflexota bacterium
AAACCCACCCACGTCCGTTTTTTGAAAATCTCCCCCCCCACCCCAAATTCCCCCCCCCACCACCCCACCCCCCACACCCCCCCACCGCGCGGGGGCGGGGCCCCGCGCGGGGCCCCCCCCCACTACGCTGTCCAGGTGCCGCAGGCAGGACTCCACGTCGCCAATCTGGGAGTATACCCGCGCCGCGTTGTAGTGAGCGGAGGCCAGCCTCGGGCTGGCAGCTAATGCCGAATGATAGGCATCCAGCGCCGCGTTGATTTCGCCCTGGGCCTCAAGCACCGCCCCCAGGTTGCTGTGAGCCTCGGCGAAATCCGGGCGCACTTCCAGCGCCTGCTCATAGTCGGCGACTGCCGAGTCGTAGTCGCCCAGAGCGTCGAAAGCCAGTCCCCGATTGTTGTAGGCCTCCGCGTCCTCTGGATCCAGGCGCAGTACTTCGGAATAGTCGTCCAGCGCCTCTTGCAGATAACCCAGGTAATATCGGGTGCGGGCCCGGTTGAACCGCGGACGGGGGTCGTTCGGGTTGACTTCGACGGCCCGGCTGTAGCTGGCGATAGCTTCCTCGTGCAACCCCAGTTCGTCGAGAGAGGCGCCCCGGTTCAGGTGTGCGTTGCCGATATCGGGTCGCAGCGCGATAACGCGGTCAAACTGGGCTACAGCTTCCTGGTGCCGTCCTTCTCCAGCCAGGACTATGCCCCGGTTGTACATCGGCTGAATGTAGCCCGGGGCCAGGTCAATGGCCCGCTCATAGTCTGTCAACGCCTGCTCCACGTTGCCCAGGTCGTCGTAGGCGTTGCCGCGCTGGTAATAGGCTTCGGCAAGCTGGGGGGAACGCACCAACGTCTCCGTAAACTCCCTGACCGCCTGCTCAGGTTCGCGCAGCCGCAGATGGGCCAGCCCCAGGTTGAAGCGGGCATCCACGTCGTCCGGGGTCTGCTCCAGCAGCTTACGATACGCTGCGGAAGCCTCATCGTGACGGCCCAACGCATAGCAGGCGTTGGCGTATACCAAAGTCGCCCCATCTATTTCCTCGCCGCCAAGGGCCTCGATGGCGGCTTCCAGTAGCCGGCGAGGCTCGCCGCTCAACCGGGAACCACGAGGCCCGGGAGTGATGCGCCCAACACCAACGGAATGTTGTTCCAGAATCGAAGCCAATGCCTCGATATCAGCCCGATTGTTTGGAGTACCCATGCGTAACGGTCCATTCAGGGAAGTTGCGTCCTCTAGCATAACACTCCCACATCCTCATCGCGCGCTTCTCTCACTTTACTCATAGCTGGTATGCCTGGAAAGCCGCGTTGAACTATACGGCCCCTGCGCGTACAATCCTGTAAATTCCTATCCGCCGGATTTGAGCCATCGTCCTTTCCGGCAGGGGGCAGCGTGACAACAGCCAGCGAAGTAATCATCTACACTCATCCCGACTGCGCTTTTTCGGCCGCAGCCAAAATGGACTACCGCAAGCGCAAGGTCGCTTACGAAGACGTGGACCTGTCCAAGCAGGAAGATCGGATTCCCGAACTGCTGGCCCTGACCAAGGGCGAGCGGGTGACCCCGGTCATCGTGGAAAACGGCACTGTCACCATTGGATTCAAGGGTGGTACTTGAGAATTCTAGGCGCGGGCCGGTTGGCCTGCCCAACGCTTCTCCGTATCAATTTTCCTGTCGGCGCTGGCCTCAGCATCGGATTTCACATTTGCTGACAGTTGCCCATTGTTAGAACATATGGGCTTATGGTAGTCTTGCTACAATCCAAAGAGAGGAACGTGCCGGGTGATGAAGAAAGAAAAAACGCCAACCAACGACAAGAAAGCAGCCCTGGATATTGCCCTCAGCAGCATCGAGAAGGACCACGGCAAGGGCGCCGTGATGAAGCTGGGAGAACTCAGCAACAGCTTGACCACAGAATCCATATCCACAGGTTCGCTGGCCGTTGACCTGGCCTTGGGCACAGGCGGCATCCCTCGTGGACGGGTGACCGAGGTTTTCGGTGCTGAGTCAGCCGGCAAGTCCACGCTCGCCATTCACCTGATGTCAGAGACCCAGAAAGCCGGAGGCGTTGCCGCATACATTGATGTGGAGCACGCCCTCGACCCGACGTATGCCGGAAACTGCGGCCTGGACCTGCAAGAGCTGCTGATTGCCCAGCCCGACAGCGCCGAGCAGGCCCTGGACATCACCGAGCAACTGGTGCGCAGCGGCGCAATTGACGCTATCGTGGTCGACAGTGTGGCCGCCCTGGTGCCGCAGGCGGAAATCGAGGGCGACATGGGCGACACCCACGTCGGCCTGCAGGCCCGCCTGATGTCCCAGGCCCTGCGCAAGCTCACTGGCACCATCCACAAGTCCAAGACTGCGGTGGTCTTCATCAACCAGCTCAGGGAGAAGGTAGGCGTCACCTACGGAAGCCCGGAGGTCACCCCCGGCGGGCGCGCCCTAAAGTTCTATAGCTCCGTCCGCATTGACCTGCGACGGGTGGAGTCCATCAAGCAGGGTTCGGAAGTTATCGGAAACCGGGTCCGCGCCCGTATTGTGAAGAACAAGGTGGCCGCTCCTTTCCGGGTCGCCGAGTTCGACATCATGTTCAACCAGGGCATCAGCCGGATGGGCGACCTTCTGGAGATAGGCACGGCCCGGGGCATCATCAAAAAGTCGGGAGCCTTCTACTCCTACGGCGAGACCCGCCTGGGCCAAGGCCGAGAAAACGCCAAGGACTTCCTGCAACAGCACCCGGAAATCGCCGCCTCGGTTGAAAACCGCATCCGCGCAAATGGCGAAGCTGAAGCAGCAGACCCAGTAGCCGAATTGGAAGAGGATGACGAACTGGACATCAACACCCTGATTTCCTCCAACGGCTCCGAACCCGCGGCCAACGGGTAGCTGTGTTATCCCCGGAAACAGATTTCCGGTTCGAAGCAGCCCAGGCTCGCAACGCCGCCTTACGCCTGCTGGCCGTGCGCTCTCGCGCCGTCGAGGAGATAAGGAACAGGCTCAGCCAACGCTACCCGGCAACCATTGTTGAGCAGACCCTCGCCAGGCTACAGTCCGAGGGTCTGCTCAACGACGCCGAGTTCGCCCAACAGTGGCGCAGCAGCCGCGAGCGGCGCAAGCCCCGCAGCCGTGGAATGATAGAACGCGAACTGCGGGACAAGGGGGTTGAAGACAGCGTCATCAGCGGGACACTGGAAGGCTATGACTCCGCCGGTGCCGCCTATCGCGCCGCCGCCCGGTACGCAGCCCGGCAGTCCCACTGCGACCGGGCCACATTCGACCGGCGGGTAGGGTCATTCCTCAACCGTCGCGGATTCGAGCCAAGCGTAATACGCCAGACTCTCCAAAGGTTGCGGGAGGAACTGGCAGAATCGGAAGCAGGAGCGGAAGAACAGGAGGGGCTAGTATGAAACCGGCCCCATCACTTTATTCCGCAAGATCATCGCAACTTGGAAGCAGCCGTGTATACGGCAACCGCCAGGAACAGCAGGCTGAAGAGGACATTGATGAAGCTGCTGCTCAGAAGCTGGAAAATCCCGCCGGAGATCAGATACGCCACAACCATTGAAGACCCCGCTATCCACGCCAGAACGACACCGCGCTTCCGGTTCACCGACCGGCTGATCAGCTCGCCAATGGCATAAGCCACCGCAAGACCGAATATCGAGGAGACAAACGGCACCACCCCGAATAGGGCGTTGAGCAATAGCCATATCACCCCACCGACGATAGCAGCGGCAACGGCGACGCCGACTGCCCGAAGCATGTAGGTAGGCTGAACATCGTATGTGGGCAGCACTTCGGGGCGGCCGCACTCACGGCAGCGGATGCCCACTGGCGCCTGCACCAAGCAAAGGGTGCAGATGCTCTTGCCGCAATGGCTGCAAGACAGTCGCGTTTCTGTATCGGGGTGCCAGTTGCAGTAACTGGCGCTGGCCTCCTCGCCCGCCCGTCGCGGTTCCGTGGCCATAAGCTGCTCCTGTTGACGTCTTTATTTAGACGGTCGCGTCAGGAATACGTTCAACCCACTGCGCTCGGTCGTCTACGTCTCTGTCCCGCACCAGACGGTTGAAAAACACCTTCCTGCGTGGCAAGTCGCCTGGAAAGGGCGACCAGTTGGCCAGCAACCGCTTGAGCAGCGCCAACCCCACTATCCCGATGGAATACCATACCATTGTAAGCCCTTCTGCCATCTTTAACCCCTCTGGCATGACGAAGGAAAGAACCGGCAACAGGAGAAGCGCCAGCAGCGCCCATGCCCCTGCTCCCGACCGGCGGATCAAACAGCCGCCAAAATAAACAACTATCAGAATGCCGAAAATCACCGGCGAAAATGCCAACAAGGTCCCGGCAGCCACCCCCAATCCCCTGCCGCCCTGGAACTTCAGGAAGGGGGACCAGTTGTTCCCAGCCATAACCAGAAGCGGCGGCCCGATAATCAACAGGGAATTCCACTCAACGCCCGCAACATACACTGAAAACCATACAGAGCCTGCCCCCTTCACGAGCAGGTCCGAGGCGGCTTGTACGGCCATCCACTTCTTGCCAACCTGCTGATTTACATTGTTGGCGCCAATGTTGCCGCTGCCATATCGGCGAATGTCTATCCCCTTGACCAACCGGCCAATGATGTAACCTGTGGGAACGGAACCGAACAGGAAGGCGGCAATGTATAAGGCGGCGATCTCCATCAGATTCTGCCAGGCCGGAATCAGTAGTGCCTGACTTACTTCTCCCTTGAAGTCAAACGGTCAGGAAAAAGACTTCTATCGGCCAGCTACGGCAACCTCTTCCAGCCTGTCCACTGTTTCCAGTGCTGGGCCGTTCTCCCCCGGCAGGCATTCATCGCTGTTTCCCATGCCGTGATAATCGCTGCCGCCACAGGGAATTAGCTCGTATTGCCGGGCGATCCGGGCCAATTGACGTATGGTGTCTTCGCGATACTTGGCGTAATGGACTTCTATGCCCGCAAGCCCAATGCCGGACAGGCTGGCAATGCCGGACTCCATATCGTTCATATACGCGGGGTGGGCCAGGACAGCCGCTCCCCCTGCCCGCCGAATCATGCCGACGGCTTCCGCCGGGGTGAGCTTGACCCTTTCTACATAAGCCAGCCCGTTGCGGCCCAGATACTCGGGAAAGGCGTCCTTGGGCTCCTGGCAGTAGCCAGCCTCAACCAATGCCATGGCGATGTGCGGTCGGCCCACCGCGCCGTCGCCTGCGAAATGTTGAACCCGCTCCCATTCCACGTGGATACCCAACTGGCCCAGCTTCTCCACCATCGTCTTGGCCCGGTCTACGCGCCCTTCGCGGAACCTGACCAGTTCGGCCTGCAATTCAGCGTCTTCAGGGTTAATGAAGTACCCTAGGACATGAACTTCGTCGCCGGGGACATCGGCGCTCAGTTCGATACCGGGAATGATGCGAAGGCCGGGGAACCTCCTGGCAGCCTCGAAAGCCTCCGCCAGCCCGTCGGTCGTGTCGTGGTCTGTGACGGCGATGGCTTTCAATCCCTGACTGGCTGCCAGACGCACTAACTCGGTAGGAGAGAGTCGTCCGTCGGAAGCCAGGGTGTGGAGATGAAGGTCTACAACTGCGCTCATTTGCGGGTCGTCCTGTCTATACGTTCCAGAGAAACGGAACGTCCGGTTTTCTCGTCTACTTCCACCAGAACCGAGTTGAAAATGCAATGCCCTTTGGCAACCGTCAGGCTGTTGGGCATTGATGTCAGGAAACGTTGCAGTACCGCGTTGGTATCGCTGCCGATTACCGAGTCTTCAGGCCCGGTCATGCCCACGTCGGTAAGATAGGCCGTCCCTTGAGGCAGAATTCGGGCATCCACGGTTCCGACGTGGGTGTGAGTGCCGAACACGGCGCTGACCCGTCCGTCCAGATACCAGCCCATTGCCTGCTTCTCCGAGGTTGCTTCGGCGTGGAAATCCACAATGACCACCGGCGTCTCTTCCTCGCTTCGCAGTTCCTCCAGAATATGATCGGCGGTACGGAAAGGGCAATCCAACTGGGTCATAAAAACCCGCCCCATGAGGTTGATAACAGCCACGCCTCTATGGCGAATGACGCCGACACCTGGAGCGTCGGGGTAGTTGGCCGGCCGCAACACAGGCAGCCCCTCTCCCTGAACGTCGTCCAGGTAAGGTATAAATTCTTTCTTGTCCCAAATGTGGTTGCCGGAGCTGATTACATCCACGCTCGCATCCAGGAGTTCCGAGGCTGTCTCAGCGGTCAGGCCAAACCCGCCAGCCGCGTTCTCGCCGTTGGCGATAACGAGATCTATGTCCTTCTCCTGGCGAAGAGCAGGCAGGATGCGGCGCACGGCATCGCGGCCCGGCCTGCCGATTACGTCACCAATCATCAATATCCGCAATGGGCTTCTTTCCTCTTGTCTCAGGGTGCGCACTGTTAATTTACCGAAAAAGGGACTCAGCAGCCGGATGGTTCCCGCTCCTGAGTCCCTTTCCATTACCTGGCCACTCTGGCCCTCACTGCCGGGCGGATCGGCAGGGGAGCCTGGCGGATTGTTGACCATCCGGGGTTTTAGCGGGCGTACTCCACGCTGCGTGTCTCGCGGATAACCGTGACCTTGATCTGCCCGGGGAAGACCAGATCTTCCTCCACCTTGCGAGCGATATCGCGGGCCAGCGAGGCGGCATTGATGTCGTCCATATCCTCCGGCTTGACCATCACCCGCACTTCTCGGCCAGCCTGTATGGCGAAGGTTCGCTCCACGCCGTCAAAGCTGGCCGCCACTTCCTCCAACTCCTTCAACCGCTTCACGTAGAGTTCCAGCGACTCCTTGCGGGCGCCGGGCCGGGCTGCGCTGATGGCGTCTGCGGCGGCCACCAAGAAAGACTCGACGGTCTCGTGCTCGTCCCAGTGGTGCTCCAGGATGCCCCGATATGAACTGTGATTGATGCCGTGGCGCTTGGCGATTTCCGCCCCAATCTCTGCGTGCGGGCCGGAAACCTCGTGGGTGAGGGCCTTGCCAACGTCATGCAGCAACCCGCCAACCTTGGCGACCTGCACGTTGGCGCCGGCCTCGGCCGCCAGCATTCCTGCCAGCAGTCCCACTTCGATTGAGTGTTGCAGCACGTTTTCGCCGTAGCTGTATCGGTATTTGAGTTGCCCCAGCAGGCGGACCAGTTCCCGGTCGAGACCGCTCACGCCCACATCGAAGGTGGCTTGCTCGCCAGCCTTCATAATGGTCTGTTCGATTTCGTTCTGGGCCCGGTTTACCATGTCTTCGATGCGGGCGGGCTGTATTCGCCCGTCGGAGACCAGCTTTTCCAGGGACAGCCGGGCGACTTCCCGCCGCACCGGGTCGAAGCAGGAAACAGTCACTGCCTCAGGGGTATCGTCAATGATTACATCTACGCCGGTTAAAGATTCCAAGGTCCGAATGTTGCGTCCTTCACGGCCGATGAGACGACCTTTCATCTCGTCGTTGGGCAGGGATACCACTGAGGTGGTGCTTTCCGAAACCACGTCAGATGCGAGCCGGTTGATGGCAACGGCTATGATTTTCCGGGCATTTTCATCCGCCCGTTCCTTGTAGTCCCGTTCGAGTTCGTAGTATCGGCGGGCCAGGTCATGCTGAGCGTCCTCTTCGCCCCGCCTTACGACCGTTTCCCGGGCCTCTTCCACGGTGAGGCCGGCGATACGCTCCAGGGCCTTGGTCTGCTCGGCCCTTTGCTCTTCGACCTCCCTCCGGGAATTCTCGATCTGTTCCTCTTTATCGGACAGTTCGACCTGCCGTTGCTCCTGTGCCTCTATCTTGCGCTCCAGTTGCTCTTCCCGCTGAAGGTGCCTGTCTTCCAGGCGGGTAAGTTCCCGGCGTTGCTCCTTGATTTCCGACTCAGCCGTATTCCGTAGTTCACGGGCTTCTTCTTGTGCCTCCAGGAGGATTTTCTTGCTCTCCTCCTGAGCTTGCGCAGTCAGACCTTCGGCGGTTTGGCCAGCCAGGGCAAAACGAGATGACTGGTTGCGCTGCCGAATTCCGAGCCAGGCTGCAATCCCTAAACCCAGGGCCGCCAGGACGGCGAGGACTGCGATGATAACTGAAGACATATCACCTTTCCCTTTCCGCCTGTTGTGCCCAAAATGTGGAGCAATCCCCCAACATCTGGGGTTGCTTTGGATTTCGCTCCATATCTGAATCATAGCGAGCAGCCCCCAAAGCGTCAAGGCAAAACAGGCGCGCCGCAGCGGAGAAACCGGGGCCAACCATGGCCTTGCGTGTTTGCGAGCCGCGAGGCATATGAGCTTTTGACCGCCCGCCGCCGCTCCACTACAATACAACAGTATGCGTTTACCTAATCTGACCACCCGCTCGAGTGATTGCTGATGGCCGACCAGGACTACTACGCCGTATTGGGAGTTTCGCGAGACTCCAGCGAGGAGGATATTCGCCGCGCTTTCCGCCGGAAGGCTATGGAGTATCATCCGGACCGGAACAAGAACGCCGACGCCGAGGAAAAATTCAAGGAAATCAACGAAGCGTATCAGGTGCTTTCCGATTCCAGGAAACGGGTGCAGTATGACCGATTCGGCAAGGCGGGCGTAGGCTCAGGTCCCCAGGCCGGCGGCAACCCCTTCGACGGTTTCGATGTCTTCGGCGGCTTCGGCGACATTTTTGACTCCTTCTTCGGTGACGCTTCAGGCCGGGCCGCTCGCCAGCCCAGGCGTGGTGGCGACATCCAGCAGCAGGTCACCCTCAGCTTCGAGGAGTCCGTCTTCGGCGCAGAGCGCGAGGTTGACATTAACCGCCTCGAGCCTTGCCAGCACTGTTCCGGCGCGGGCAATGAACCGGGCACCTCTGTGAATACCTGCGGCACCTGCCAGGGGCGCGGCCAGGTCCGCCGTTCCCAGCGCAGCGTCTTCGGCCAGTTCACCCAGGTCGTCGGATGCCCGGCCTGTCATGGTCGTGGCAGCGTTATCAGCACTCCCTGTAGCAAATGCAAAGGGGCGGGGCGAGAGCGGCGCAGACGCAAGATTGAGGTCAAAATCCCAGGCGGTGTCGAGAGTGGAATGCAGGTGCGGCTCAGCGGCGAGGGCGACGCTGGCAGCGAGGGCGGCGGGTCCGGCAACCTGTACGTCGCTGTCAACGTGCAAGAGCACAATTTCTTCCAGCGCGATGGCACCGACATCATTTACGCACTCCCCCTGAACGTCGCCGAGGCCGCTCTCGGTGCGGACAAGGTGATACCGACCATTGACGGATTCGAGGAAGAGTTCAAGGTTCCTCAGGGTACTCAGCCCGGCACCGTGTTCAACATCAGGGGCAAAGGCGTGCCGCATCTCAACTCCAACCGCCGGGGCAATATGCGCATCATGGCCGATGTGCGAGTGCCCGGTTCCCTGAGCAGGGAACAGCGTGAATTGCTGGAGGAACTGGCCAGGTCTTTCAACGGCGAAAAGCCTGCTCAGAAGCGTTCAACCAATGGCCGGAAACGCTCCGGCAAGAAAGACAACCCGGAGACGCGGAGCGAGTCTGCTGACGAAAACTCGACGGAAAAGGGACTCTTCGACAGGATCAAGGACGCCCTCTAAATGTCCTGGCAGGAACTCAGCATCTCCGTCCCTCACGAGTATGTGGAGCCGGTCTCCTATCTCTTCAGCCGCTATGGCAAGGGGCTCAGCACCGAGCCGCAGGGAGCCGGCCGGGTTCTGCTCAGGACCTTCCTCGAATCCGGCTCCGAGCAGCGGCTGGCCCGCATAGACATCGGCATACGCCTTATCAGTTCCATCGAGCCGCTAGGCGAGCTTGCCATCCGCGACCTGGACGACGGTGAAGACTGGCAGAATAGCTGGAAGGAACATTACGATGCGCTGCCCATAGGAAGCCGCCTCATCATCAAGCCTTCGTGGGTGGAACTCGGGCAAGAGGAAACTGACGGAAGGCTGGTCATCGAGCTAGACCCGGGCATTGCCTTCGGCACCGGGTATCACCCCTCAACCTACACCTGCATGGAGGCCCTCGAAGAACTGGTGCAGCCGGGAGTGCGGGTACTCGACCTTGGGACCGGATCCGGCATCCTGACCATCACCGCCCTTCAGTTGGGCGCGGCCTCGGCGGTAGCTCTGGACATAGACGGGCAGGCCGTGAGTGCGGCCCGGCAGAATTTCCGGCGTCTGCGTATGCAGGACCGCATAACCCTCGTTAAGGGTTCGGTGCCTCACCCCGTTGCCCCGGCGGAAACATTCGACCTCGCCGTCGCCAACATCTCCGCGCGGGGTGTGGCCGACCGCGCCCCCTTCATTTTCCATGCCCTCCGGCCCGGCGGTATGCTCATCGCCTCCGGCCTGCTGGCCACCCAGCGGCCCGAAGTGGACGACGCAGCCATCGCCCTGGGCTTCACCCCGGAGATGGAATGGCCCCGCGAGGAATGGCTGACCATAGGCTACCGCGCCCCGGCCGCGCAGCTCAGTGAATAGAGGTGTTGTCTAGCATCTGCTCAGGTTGCATTTAAGCAGGTCGCGGCGTAACATCCAGTGGATTTTGGCAACGCATTTCGTAGTCAATAGCTACGCAGTCGGGAGAACTTCAGTTGGTGGAAAAGGTTAGCCTCGAACGGTACGAGATTACCGGTCGCCTCGGGTCAGGCGCAGACTATGACGTGCGCGCCGCCACCGACTTGGCAACCGGAGCCGAGGTAGCCCTGAAACGCCCCGTGCCCCAAGCCGTCAGCCGCAGGCAGCATGGCGCAATCGAGGCTCGCACCGGGCGGCTGCTCCAAGCCTACGACCAGGCTGGCGACGCAGGCGGGCTGCTTGCGCCGCTGCTGGGCTATACGGACACCGCCATCCACGACAATTATTTCGGCGATGACCTGGGCGAACCCTACACCGTGTTCGTGCAGGGGCGGGCTCCCGGCATCCCGCTGCTGGGTGACATGATGTCCCGCATCACCGGCGTTCCCGTGGGAGCAGGACAAAACCTCTTCGCCCTGTTCCCCCTGGAGCAGGCGATGAACGCTCCCCGGTTTCCCGTCCACAACCAGCTTCTGGAATTGGAGCAGGCGTACCTCGACTCCGGCTACATCCTCATGGATATGCGGCCCCAGAACGTATTTTTGCGGCCAGGCTCCGGGCGGATACAGGTCATAGACACCGGAGCGCTGGCCGGCGTGGACGACCCGGCCCCACGGGGACGTCCTCCGCTCGACGTCAACGACGCCTGCCTGGAGTTGCTCAAGTTCTACACCACAACGGAGTCTCCTCCTCAGGACGCCTCAGGATACCGGGATGCCCGGGGCATACGCCCCATCGTAAACGTCCAGCAGGAACTGAGCGAAATGCGTCGCAGCCTGTCCGCCTCCGGGGATGAGGTGGCCGGTCTCGGCGGCGCAATGCTGGATAAAATCGGCGACCGCGCATACACTGATTACCGGCAGTTCGGCGCCGACCTCAATCCTTGGCTGGATGCCATATCCGAACGCAATCACGCCGCCTCCGGGTTCGACACCGCCCGGCAGGCATGGCGCGAGGCATTGGAGTGGCTCCGGGGAGACTACTGGACCCGCTTCAAATTCGACGTCGATACCGAGCTTGCGGCCTTCTCCGCTTAGAAAGTTCCTTCCCCCAGCGGGGGAGGGTTAGGGTGGGGGAGAATTGCAATAGCC
>VXOI01000176.1 GCA_009840175.1 Chloroflexota bacterium
ACTCCCAGCCCTCGGCCAGCTTCTTCTCGCCGCCCTGGACCCGGTAGGTGTTGGTCAGCCAGTCGCCGGTGTCCGGGTGGCGGATGGCGTAGTAGAGGACGCCGGTCTGGCGGCTGAAGACGGGGCGGGCCACGAAGTCCCCCTCCTTCTTCCGCTCCACCAGCTGCCGGTCGGCGTTGACCAGGGTGACGTCGGCGGGCGGAGGGGACTGGGCCAGGGCCAGGCCGCTCATGGGGACGGCAAGGATGGCCGCAAGCAGCAGAGTCGCTGCAATCAGCGCCAGCCGCCGGGCTTTGCCGGACTTGGGTAAAAGGCGTCGGAACATGGTTGCCTCCTCGTGCCGGTCCTGAGACCGGATGTTCGACAACCAAGTCTGGCGACGGCGTGGGCCGTGCGGAATGCCTTATATGGGGTGACGCGCGCGTCACCCCATATAAGGCATGGGATTTGGACAGGCCGGTGTGGTGTCATACCCGTGTACAGGGATTGGCGCTTGGTGGACCGGTGTCCAATCCTGTCCAGTTGAACCTGAAATCGGGGGAAATCAGCCCCTACCGGACGGTTTCAGCGAACACTTTGGTTCCAGGGCAGCTTCCAGTCGCTGTGGACAGGGCCACGTATGAAATCGGACAGTTGTCCAGCGGCATTGGCGGGTGAAACTGGACAGCGCCACGTATGAAATCGGACAGTTGTCCAGCGAGGAGGGCATCAGGATGGCGGAGAGCGAGCAGTACCCGGAGAGCACGCGGAGCCTGGACAGCCTGCGGGAGATGCGGCTGGTGGCGCTGTTGGGAGACCTGATCGGCGAGCAGGGCAAGACCCAAGCGGCGGAGACCCTGGGGGTCAGCCCCCGCACGTTGACCCGGTTCGAGGATGGCCGGCGGCTGACGCCGACCTTGGTCGGGGCGTTGGAAAGGCACCTACTGGAGGGGGGCGGGTCGGCGGCGGCCACCCAGCGGCACCGGCTGGGAATGCTGGAGGACGGGCTGAGGGAATTGGAGCGGCTGCTGCGGGAGGGGCTGGCGGCGTTGCGCCAGGACGGGGACGCGGCCCGCGACGAACAGGCCAGGGCGCTGGCGGGGCTGGAAAAGCGGCTGGCGGCGTTGGAGGCGGCGACGCCTTCGGCAGGGGGCGCACAGCCGGTCGGCAGCGGCGGTTCGGGCAGCGCGACGACGGCGAACCCGGGAACACCGGCGGCAAAGCCCGTGGTCGGCAGACCCCGGCGGGACTACTATGACCTGGTTACGGCGGAGGCGGAACCCGGTGAGGAGCTGGTGTACGGCGAGGCGGCCACGGCGGTGATCGTCCAGTGGCGCGAGGCCCGGGACGCCATGCCTCGGACCAGGGACGCCCTGGACCGGTTCAATGCCAGAGAGCGGCTGTACCAGCTGGAGATCGAGCTGATCGACGAGCACAAGCTCACTCTGCCCCCGACCACGTATCCCTGGGACTGGGGCGACCGGCGGCAGGAGGTCCGGCGCCGCAACGAGTTGCTGGACGAGCTGATCGTGGACCGCAAGCTGCTCCGGCTGCGCCGCTTTCTCACCTTCGGTTTGTGGCGGAAGTAGGGCGCCGGGGACGGCGGTGGAACGGCCATTCGAATTGTGCGACTCCGTTGCGAACACTTTGCCCCGGGTGGTTTGATTGTTCGGCTTTTGCCCTTTCCCTGGCCGTCGGGCTGGGCGATACTGAATGCGTTGTCTGGCTTTTTCCAGTGTTTCCAGCCCAGAAAACTGGAGGGTCCATCCCCGACCCGGTTTGTTCGCTAGGGATCGAGCCCTGCTCTCCCGGCGGCGGACCACGAGGATAAGCGCCCGCCCGCTGCGTGATGCGGAACCGGGGTCGAGCTCTGCTCCTCCGGCGACCGGTTCGATGCGGTGCACGACATCACTCTCACCATCGTCCAGGAGGTGGCAGACAGAAACAGGAACCTCGGCCAGGAACTCCGGCCTATCATCCTCACTCGCGGAGCGGCTGACCCGCTGCGCACCCCCTTCACCCTGCGGTTGGAGCGTTGATAACGCCCCACCGCTTGCTCACGCCTGCGGTTCGACGGCTGACACCTGGCCGGGCGCCGCAGTCTCTTCAATGGCGCGACTGCTGGCGACGCTCTCGTCGGCTGGCCGCGCCCCTTCCTTTGCGCAGTCCCCCAGGACGTTGAACGTTCTCCTGGGCCGGGCTGCGTCTGCTTTTTCGCCCGTCGTCCGGTGAACGCCTACCAGCCTTTGCTGCGACGGCGGCGCGCTCTTTCTCACTCCCCCTTCACTCCGTTTCCCGCGCCAGGCATCCCGCCCGGGGCGGAGTCCGTCTTTCCCCATCCCCATTTCAATCAACACGGCCCGCGCTCTCAGGATGCCGCGTGGGTCGAACACGCAAACCTCATTCACAACATAAGGAGGCGAACATGACAAGCGTGATACGGGCAATCTCGGCGGCTGCAAGGGTGGGCCGGTTCTGCTGGCGGCACAAGCGGCTGACCCTGGCGCTGGCGGTGGGCCTGCTCATCGTAGCGCCGCTGTTGACTGGCAGCGGCGGCGGGACCTTCTTCCTCAATCTCGTCGGCCTAGGGATCGCCGCCCTGGTGGTGCGGCGCATTGCCCGGGCGGGGAACCGGAATCGCAGCAATTGCCGGTGCAACTGCAACCGGCGGAACACCAACACTCAGCAACAGGGAGGCACTCCATGACCACGATGACACTGGAAACCCCGGCGTCGGTCCGCCGGTTGGAGGAACTGGTGGACCGGCTCCTGGCGGCACTGCTGGGCGACGGCGCGGCCACGGCGGAAACGTCGGCGCCGGGCCTGGCTCGGAGGGTCCACGAAGCGCGGCGGCTGCGGCAGTCGGGCGACCTGGACGGGGCGCTGGCGGCGCTGGCGGACATTGACCCTGGGCAGGCCGACGACCCGGCACTGCGGTGGCTCTACGCCGAGTGGCTGGACATCTCCCGGCGCCGGTTCGCCGGTGAAAGGACACTGCTCTACAGCCCGGCCACCGGCAGGGCGGCGATATTGACGGAACGGGACGACGGCAGCCTGCACGTCGTCTCCGTCCTGGGGATGCGCTGGCCGGTGGGCAAACTGGTCTCCCGGCGCAGCCTGCGGGGACTGAAGCCTCTGCACAAGGGAGGCGCGTCATGGTCGTAGCCAACAGTACCGTGGACTACGCCGAACTGAAGGCGCGCAACCCCCTGGGCGACGCGGTGGAAGCCGCCGGGGTAGTCCTGCACGGCAAGGGGCGGGTCCGGCAGGGAGTTTGCCCCTTTCACCAGGAACGGGAAGGCAGCTTCACGGTGTACGCCAACACCGAGAAGTTCTGGTGCTTCGGCTGCGGGGCCGGCGGCGACGTGCTGGACTTCGTGGGACGCATGGAGGGTCTCACTCTGCCCGAGGTCATCCGGCGGCTGGACGACGGCGCAACGCCGCCTCCAAGGGGTCCGACCCGCCGCCCAACTCCAGTCCAACGTCCCTCGGCTGTCTCCATTCCGCCCCGCGATCCGGCGCTGCTGACGGCGGCGGTCCGGTTCTACGCACGGCAACTGCGGCGCAGCCCGGCGGCGGTGCAATACCTTGCCTCGCGGGGCATCGGCCTGGGCGCCGCCATGCGGCTGGGTCTCGGCCACGCCACTGGCCACGGCCTGCGGGACCACCTGCAAGCCGCTGGGTTCACCAACCAACGGCAGCGGGACAGCGGCCTGTTCCTGGAACGGGGCAAGGAGCGGTTCGCCGGGACCATCACCGTTCCCAACCTGGCCCAGGGCCGGGTGCGGTGGCTCACCGGACGGGCGGTGCAACCCAACGCCAGGCCCCGCTTCCAGGCGCTCCCCGGATCCAAGCCCGTGCTGGGCCTGGCCGCTCTCGGCCCGGCGCCCCCCTGCGTAATTGTCGCTGAGGGGGTCTTCGACTGGCTGGCGCTCACTGCCTGGGGCTACCCCGCCGTCGCTGCCCTGGGGACGCAGGGGATGGACAAGGTGGCGGCTGCGGTGCGGGGCTGCCCCCGGGTCTTCCTGGCCTTCGACAACGACGACGCGGGCAACACGGCGGCCAAGGAACTCAAGGGACTGCTGGGCAACCGCGCCGCCGTGGTCAACCTGCCCCACGGCGTCGCCGACCTGGGCGAGCTGGCAACGCGGCCCAACGGCCAACTGCTCTTCCACCGCCTGCTGGCGCTGGCGGCCAACGACGCCCGCTAGTCAACCTCCAACCAACCTTTCCTCTCTAACGGCCCGCCCTAACCGGTGGGCCTTTCCTTTTCCCAACCAACTCAACCCTAGCGACGGGGCCACCGGCCCTGCCTACGGCTTTCCTCACAAAGGAACACCGCTGCAACCAACGGCACAGCCAACATCACAACGCAAAGGAGCGAACTCATGGGCAACGGCAATAAAAACCAGAACGGCAACGGCCACCACCCCAACGGCAGCGTCAACCTCAACGGCAACGGCCAGAACGGGCACCACGGCGGCAACGGCGTCGCCGACATCACCGGCCACGACCTCCTGTGGGACGGGCTGCCTCCCGCCGTGGTGAGCGCCCTGGAGCAGCCCCTGGACCCGGCCCTGGTCTCCCGCCGCGACGGGAGGGGCAACCGCCAGTACGAGTACATCGAGGGCCACACCGTCATCGACCAAGCCAACCGGATCTTCGGCTACGGCGGCTGGGGCTACGACTTGGCCGGCGACGTGAGCCTGCGCCGCATCGAGAAGGTGGACGTGAGGACCGGAGAGCTCAAGGTCAACTACGCCTACAGCGCCCCGGTGCGGGTCAGCGTGGTGGGCGCCCCGCCTCGCACCGACATCGGCTTCCACATCGTCGCCGAGGACACCCCGGAGGGCCACGAGACCGCCGCCAAGGGGGCGGTGACCGACGGGCTGAAGCGGGCGCTCCGCAGCTTCGGCGACCGTTTCGGCAACGGCCTCTACGGAGACCAGCCCCCGGCCAACGGCAGGGCCACCGCACCGGCTTCCAACGCCCGGGGCAACGGCAACTCCACCCAGGGCAACAACGGGAACGGCCGGCGGGACGGTTCCTACCTCCAGCAGCTGCGGGGGCGGCTCATCGACCTGGGCGCGAAGCAGGGCTACGACGAGGACCGGGTGCGGGAGGCGGTCAAGAAGCAGACGAGCCGGGACCTGGACGACCTGCCCGCCAGGGACCTCAAACCCCTGGTGGAAAACGCCGCTCGCAAGGTCAACGAGGCGATCGCTGCCGAGGGCGGCAACGGCAACGGGTAGGACTGCCTCGGCAAACACAATTCAACGGGGCCGTCTCCATCGACGGGACGGCCCCGCTTCTCATTTACAGGTACAAGGAGGAGCTCAAATGACGGCGACCAACATCCACACCCCCTGGGGCTGGCCCCAGGACATCGAGGAATTGGCCGAGGGCGTCTGGCGGGTGTCCACCGCCGGCCACGGCGGGCTGAAGCTGAGCCAGGAACGGTGGGAGGACCTTCCCGACGTGGTAAGGGACACCATGCTCAACCCGAGCTTTGCGGAAGAGGACTGCGAGGAACCCATCGTCAGGACGCTGCTGGGCCTGGGCGACGAAATGGAGCGGGATTTGGCCCTGAAGATAGCGGGTTACTTCGACCGATACGCTCCGGCGCTGCCCTACCTCCGCAACGAAGGAGGATCGCCATGACCGCCACCCGCCGCCGCCCCCGCTGCCTGCCCAGCGTAACTACGAAGCTGTCCACCGAGCTGGGCAGCCTGTTCGTCACCGTGGGCCTGGACGAAGACGGCCAACCCTTCGAGGTCTTCGGCAGCTTGGGCAAGGCGGGAAGTTTGCAGCACGGGATGACCGAAATGGCCTGCCGCCTGGTCTCCCTGCACCTGCGACGCGGCACTCCGCTGGACGAAGTGATCGGCCAGATACAGAGCATCAGCGAGATGCAGCCCTGGCCCAACCGGATGGACGACGGGTGCACGGTGTACGTGCGGGGTTTGGGAGACGCCATCGCCCTAGTGCTGCGGGACTACCTGGCAGCGCAGGCCGATGCGATACCGGCGGAACTGCCCATCGCCGCCGACTGAACGCAATCTCGACCGAAAAGGCGCACGGGGCCGTCTCTCTGCGGAGGGCGGCCCCGCTTCTCATCTATCGGACACAGAACACAACGGAGGAACGACAACCATGACTATCACGATGGACAGGCCGACCGACGTGTACTCCCGGCCCAACGCCCGCTTCAACGGCGACGGCATCCTGGAGGTCCGGGCCTCGGCGGTGGGCAACTGCCGCCGCGCCCTCTGGCTCGAAGCCACCGGCCACCAGGTCACCAACCCCCGCAGCGACGACTCCCTGACCATGCTGGAGGCGGGCAACGCCCTGGAGCCGGTGGTGCTGCGGGCCATGCAGCGGGCCGGCTGGGACATCACCCCCACCGACCGGGACAACCCCAGGATGGTCTCCCTGCGCCTCGGTCCCACGCTGGCGGTCAGCGGCCACGTGGACGCCGCCGGCGTCGCGCCCATCTTCGGCCTCGAACCCAGCATCGTCGAGGTCAAGACCCGGGGGCCGGAAGCCTACAAGAAGTGGCGGACGCTGGGCGCCGAGCGCAGCCACCCGGAATCGGTGTGGCAGGCCGCCTTCTACACCTACGGCGCCTTTGACCAAGCCAGGGACGTGGTGATCGCCACCCTGGATACCGGCAACCGGGCTTGGGACTACGAGGTGATACCCGCCCATAGGGTGGAGCGGGCCTTCGAGCAAGCCTGCTCCCGGTTGGGCGAACTGGCGGCCCACCACCTGGTCAATGGGCCGGACCCCTATGCCCTGCCGGAGCGGGACTTCACCGCCGACGACTGGCAGTGTAAGCGCTGCCCCTTCCTCAACGCCTGCCTGCCGGGGACGGCGGCGGTGGAACCGCAATCGGAGGACGAAACCGCCGAGGACGCCGAGCCGGTGACCGACGAAGCGGCGCGGGCGGCGCTCAGAGAGTACGAGCAGGCCCAGGAGATGCTGAAGGCCATCGAAGAGGACAAGCAGTGGGCGCTGGGGATGCTGCGGACCTGGCTGGGCCAGCGGGGTGAACAGAAAGCCAGGCTGGAGGGGCGGGAAAAGACCCGCACGGTGGGGATGGTGAAGAACACCCGCTACAACGTGGACCACAAGCGGCTGAACGCGCTGCTGGACCCGGAGACCAGGGCGGGCATCGTCACCGAGAACGTCTCCAGCTACCTGCGGGTCAGCTAGGCAAACCCTGACGCTCCGCAGGCTGGAGCGCGACACGGGGCCGCCCTCCTCTAAAGGAAGGGACGGCCCCGCAAGGTCAACCCCAATTCACAAACCGAATGGAGGAACAATCATGGCGAAGACCATCAACAAGGTGGAACTGTTGGGACGGGTCGGCAACGACCCGGAGATGCGCTACACGGCGTCGGGCATCGCCGTTACCCAGCTGCGGCTGGCCACGGACCGGGGCCGGAAGAACGGCGAGGACGCCACCGACTGGCACACCGTCGTGGTGTGGGACAAGATCGGCGAGGCCGTCGCCCAGTACGTGGAAAAGGGCCAGCGCCTGTATGTCGCGGGCCGGTTGGTGCAGAGCTCGTGGGAGGGGGAAGACGGGCAGCGGCGCTACCGCACCGAGATACACGCCCAGGACGTGGTGTTCCTGGACTCTTCCCGCAACGGCAACGGCGGCTACGCCAACGCCGGCGCCAACGCCCAGGACGACGATCTCCCCTTCTAGCCATACATCCAAATAGCCGCCTTACCACGGGCGCAACACGGGGCCGCTCCCTGTCGGCAGGGAGCGGCCCCGCTTTCGTTTCCCAATCTCACCGTCAAGGAAGTGAGCCATGCCCCGCAAGAAGCAGACCAAGACCGCCGACACCCCCGCCGTCACCCTGGAGGGCCACGCCGTTCTGGAAGCCCTGCGCTCCAACCTGAACCTGCTGGGGGAGCTGGCGGCCCGCTACCAGGTGGACTTCCAGCCCGTGCGCCCCGCCGACCGCCCGGCCATCAGCTGCCCCCAGGACGTTTACAACCTGCTGGGGCCGGAGATGTCCGCCCTGGCCCAGGAGCAGCTTCGGGTCCTGCTGCTGAACACCCGCAACGAGGTGATGGGCCAGCGGGTGGTCTACCAGGGCAACGTGAATTCGTCCATCGTCCGGCCCGCCGAGGTGCTGCGCGCCGCCGTGATCGACTCGGCCCCCAGCATCATCATTTCTCACAATCACCCTTCCGGCGACCCGACCCCCAGCTCCGAGGACGTGAAGATCACCCGCGAACTGGTCGAGGGCGGCAGGCTGCTGGGCATCGACCTGATGGACCACATCGTCATCGCCGGCGACCGGTACGTCAGCCTCAAGGAAAGGAAGCTGATGGACGCCTAGCCCGCTTCCCATTGCCGGAGCGCCAAGACCGGCGACACGCCGCCGGTCCTCACGGGGCATCCACCCCGCTTCCCACTCTTATCCCCACGAAAGGAGACCATCCATGCTGGCAACCCAAGCCACCATCAACCCCGACGACCTCTTTACGGTAACGGCGGGCGGCTACTCGGCCACCGCTGACGCCTTCGCCCGGGATCCGGACACCGAGGGCCTCTGGTTCCTCTCCATGGTGGGACCCCAGACGGCGCTGAAGGCCATCTGGGCCTCCCTGCTCAAACAGCCCCCGGACCCGGCCTTCCTCATCCAGGGCACCGAGGGCATGGCCTTCAGCGGCGGCTACCGCCGCTGCGTCGTACCGCCGCCCACCATCGGCACCTGGACCACCCGCATCGCCCGCCTGCCCACCTCCGGCGGATGGCACGCCCTGGTCTACACCAGGATGGCGGAGTTCGCCTTCGAGCGGGACTCCTTCCTGCTGCTGGCGCCCAGCGAGGAGGAGGCCCCGGCCCTCTACCACCGCTTCCTGGACAAGCGCAGCCCCCTGCCCCTGCACCACTCCTGGGCCAACTGGCTCTGGCGCAAGGGGCTGCGGGACGAAAGCGTCAAGCCCCTCCAGTCGATGGGCGTCGTCGCCTACTGGTGCGCCCCCGACGCCGAGAAGCTTCGCGACGACCTCTCCGACGCCGTGGCCATGGGCCTGCTCACCCTGCCCCAGGGGGAACTCAATGCAAGCGAGAAGGAGATGTAAGCAATGGACAGGACGCTCAACCCCGTAAAGCGGGGCAACAAGCGCCGCCGGGCGCGCAACTGGAAAGCCTGGCAGCTCTACTCCCCGGACGGCGAAACCTGCCGGTTCTGCCCCCACGGGGCCGCCGACCACCTGACCAGTTCCCGTCAGCCCCATTTCTACCGGCCCGCCACCGAAGCGGAGCGCCGCGACCCCTTCGAGAAGCTCTACCGCCACGAACTGCCCGACGGCTCGGAGGTGTTGGTCAAGCGTGTCACCGTCGCCAACCGCGCTGAACTGCTCACCGCCTTCTGCGTCGAGTGCGCCAAAGCCAAGGATACCAGCCAGGTGCTTTGCTACCAGCGGACGCTCGCCAAGGGCGAGGTGGTGGGCCTGAAGACCTGCGGCCAATAGACAAGATGCCCAGGCACAACGACAACCGAAAGGAAAGGAGAATTACCATGAGACTGGCAGCCCAGGCGAAAGGCGGCTACTACCCCACTCCGCTGCGGGTGGTGGACCTGCTTGCCGAACTGATTGACAGCCCCGCCGCCTACGGCCGGCCGGGGCAGACCCTGCGCGTCCTGGACCCCTGCTGCGGGGGCGGCGACGCGCTGGCACAACTGGCCGACGGTCTGCGCCGGACCAACACCCTGCCCGTGGAGACCTACGGCGTGGAACTGCACCGAGACCGGGCCGAGGAAGCCCGGGAACTGCTGGACCGCTCCCTGGCCTGCGACCTGTTCGCCACCTCCATCGCCAACGGCGTCTTCGGCGTGCTGCTCTTGAACCCGCCCTACGATTACGATTCGGAGGACAAGCGGACGGAACACGCTTTTCTCACCCACTGCACCCGGTATCTCTCCGATGGCGGGCTGCTGGTGTTCATCGTGCCCAGGCAGCGCCTCTCCGTCTCGGCCCGCTACCTGGCCTCCCACTACCGGGACCTGCGCTGCTGGTACTTCCCGGAACCGGAACGGGAAGCCTTTGACCAAGTGGCGCTGCTGGGCTATCGCAAGGCCGAACCCAGCCCCGATCCCCGGGCCGAGGGGCAGGTGCGGGCCTGGGCCGAGGGGGAGCCGGAAGAACTGTACCACGGGGCCTACCGGGTCTATGATCCGCCGGGCGCCGTTGGCGGGGACATCCTCTTCGCCACCCGCACCGTGGACCCCCTGGCGGCGGTGGCCGAGGCCCGGAGGAACGGCCTGTGGACCAGCCCCGACGTGACCGACACCCTCTGGCCGGTGGGGGACCAGCGGACCCGGCCGCTGATGCCATTGCGCCGGGGCCACCTGGCCATGCTGGTGGCGGCGGGCTTCCTGGACAACCTGGCGCTGGAGGCCGAGGGGCGGCGCGTGCTGGTCAAGGGTCGCACCGGCAAGGAAAAGGTGCTGGCCGAGGAGACGGAGAATACCGAGGTGTACCGGGAGAAGCTCAAGACCACCGTGGTGGCCCTGGACCTGGACAGCGGCGACATCACCGACATCTCCGCCTGACCCGGCCCCATTCCCGTAACGAAGGCCCTGCCGGTTCGGTTCCGGCGGGGCCTTGTCTTTTGGAAAGACGCAGACAGCCCCATTAATAAAGGAAGGTTGCCATGCAGATGACCCTGACCCTAGACGCCTGCGCCCGGTGCGGACAGCCCATCCTGCCGGGCCAACCGGTGAAGCAGACCGCCTCGGTGGACTTCATCGGCGGCCGGGTGGTGGCTTCCGCGCCGCGCTCCTACCACCTCAAGGGCGGCTGCCCCGGCGACGCCGACGACGGAAAGCCCGTCCGCCCAACCGAATAGACGGCCGCCAAAGCAGCCGCGACACGAAGGCCCCGCCCTTCCCTACCGGGAACCGGCGGGGTCTCCGCTTTTTCCAACCGCGCACCCTCAATAAAAGGAGAATTCCCATGAACCTCGGAGAGTTCATCGACACCTTCAAAGATGCCATTTCCCGAAGGGTAGTGGAGTCTTACCCGCCCCTGTACCGCCCCTCGGAAAGCGAGGCCAGGCTGCCCCACCTGCTGCGCACTCCCCTGGGAGCGCAGGCCGATGCCATCCGGGGCGCGGCCTTATCCCTGAAAGCTCACCGTGGCACCACCGTCGTCGGCGAAATGGGCACCGGCAAGTCGTTCATCGGCGCCGCCGCCGCTCACGCCGCCGGGTTCCAGCGGGTGCTCATATTGTGCCCGCCCCACCTCACCAAGAAGTGGAAGCGGGAGGTGGAGCAGACCGTCCCCTTCGCCCGCACCGCCATCGTCGCCTCCATCACCGACTTGGAACGGCTGCGCCTCTCCGCCGGCTCCGGCCCCCTGTTCGCGGTGATGAGCCGGGAGCGGGCCAAGC
>VXOI01000129.1 GCA_009840175.1 Chloroflexota bacterium
GCGTTTCCCCATCCCTTTTTCGGCCATTTCACCTCACCAACTCTGAACAGTTACAGGTTATAAAACAGCTTGACCTTGACTTGACTCTGTGATTGAATACCGCTCGCAGGAAAGCGGCCGCCCTCTTGGCTTGCGGGATGATTCATTCTGACGAATAATGCGAAAATCCCTAAATTGCTGGACATAAACGGTTGAATTACCGCACGGGTGTTAGTAAGATGTTGCGGACGCTTCGCGCTGAAGCCGGGCGTCGCACTGCGGTTTGCCCAGCAAGCGCCAGGGTATAAGGCCAATAGTTCCGAAGCTGGTAACGAGGAACCCGGCCTTCTGGAGACCACATCTTTTTTGGAGCCACTTCGATGAGCTTGATTCAACGTAATGCTGTCCCACTGTTCGTCCTAATAGCGGTCATCGCCGTGGGAGTCGGAGTGTTCGCTTCTACTAGCCCCTTCGCCTTCGGTGAAGAGCCAGTAGGCTGCGACGCTGCCGCCGTCGGTATTTCCGTATACACCACTGACGACTCAGGCAACTCGGTGGCGGTGGTGTCCAACGGGGATGTGGTTACCTACCGGGTTACTCTGTCCATACCGGAGTTGCCTGCTGGCGAAACTGCCTGTAACTACGTGGGTGGCGCCCTGGCTGTTACTTTGCCCGACGGTTCCCAAGTCCCCGTCGCCGGAACCGACGGCACCGAAGCCATCCCGACAATTCAGGTAGGCGCTCCCTTCACTGCTCAGTCCGTTAGCTACACTATCAACCAGAACGACGCCATTAACGGAGAGTTGACCGTCCGCGCCAACTATTCCGGCGGCTCCTCCCTGAGCGTGGGGGAAGGCGAGCAGGCCCCTGAGGCTGCGGCATCCGTGTCCAACGTGCTGCGCATGACCCCGCCTTCTATCGACATCGAAAAGATTACGACGACGCCGATAGTCTACTTAGGGCAGACCGCAGGCTTCAACATTACGGTAACTAACACTGGCGGCTATGCGTTGTCCAACGTTACCGTCACAGACTCTCAGGTAGAGTCCTGCGACGGCATGAGTTTCGGAACCTTGGCCGTCGGACAAGAAAAGACAGACTCGTGTTCGACGCTGCTTGACAGCGACATCTCCAACGAAGCCTATGCAACAGCTTCGGTTCCCGGTGGCCCGCCCGCGGGCATGGAAACGATTACTTCCGAGCCAGACACCGCCTCCGTGAGCGTGGAAGCCCTGTCCATCGGCATCACTGTCGGGACTACTACTCCGCATATCAGGCTAGGCAATCAGGGCGAGGTCGAAATCACGGTTATCATGCCTCCTCAAACGGCGGTTAACAACGTGAATGTTACCGTGGAGACGGCGCCTCAATGCGGCAGTTCCTGGGATGTTTTGCCCGCCGGCGCGGTGGAGACCTACACCTGTGTAGTCGAGACAGACCCAGCCACCGAAGGCAGCCTCCCCTTGGGCACTACGACGGTCACTGGCATAGTTACCGGCTCAGTTCCCGATGTGCATCTGGAAGACGATGCCTCGGTGGATGTCTCTGTCTTCGGCGTGGGGCTGAACATCACCATCACCCCAAAGGAACAGACCATCCGCGAGGGCGACACGGCTAGCTTCACGGTCACCGTCAGTAATGATGGAGACGATGTCCTGTCCAACGTGCAGGTAACCAACGAGACAGTTCCCAGTTGCGCCAATGACCTCGGGAGCATGGCTCCGGGAGACGTCCCTGTCACCTATGACTGTGTCAGCGATGCCGTCTCGGAGGACCTAGAAACCACCGTTAAAGTCGCGGCGGTTGCCGCAGACGGGGCTCCAGAGGAAGATGAGGATTCGGCCTACGTCAACATCCTGCGCCCCAGCACCGCCATTGGAGTGTCCGAGGTCAACACTATGGTGTTGCGCCTGGTGGTGCAGACCCTGAGGGTCACCGAGACCAACGACGGCGACTCTCCGCTGACCAACATCTGCGTGGAATTCGATCCCACCGGAGCCGTCCTGCCTCACACCGCTATGGATGCCATGGGAATGGAAGGGGAAGGCATGATGGAAGAAGGGGAGGCCATGGAGGCCATGACGTATGACCCCTGTACCGAGCCTCCGCATGGCGTGATGGTTCTGACCCGCGACTCCGTAGAATTCGTGGGCGGAGACTACCCCAACGAAGCCGGCGAACTCGGCATCATGGAAGAAGGCGAGACGTGGGAATGGCGAGTGGTAACTGTGGGAGTCGCCGGTAACTACGTAGCGCTGTCCGAAGGAGCCGGGAGCATGAACTACGTAGCCATTGGACACGGTACCGACATCCTGGGAGGGGACGTAACCTACCCCGGCGACGTGGAAGAGCTCGCCCAGATTGAAGTACCGATAACTGCCCAATAGCGTCAGCCCGCGCATCCGCAGAAGCGGACGCAAGGAAGCAGGTTCCAGCGATGGCCGGAGGATTGATCCTCCGGCCATCAATTCTTTTGGGGAATGTCTTGCCCGCGTTGTCGCGCGAAAGGAGGTTGAGCATAGTCCGACGGTTGCGCCAAGGCGTGAATGCCGCTGGCAGGGCCGGTTGCTTACTGGTATCATTTGGCGGCATCACAGCTTTGCCTGGGATGGCAGGAGGACGTTATGGCAGAAACCGAACCCATAGTTTTCCTCAACGGAGAGCTTGTCCCCGAATCGCAGGCGGGCATCCCCATACGCGACCGTGGCTTCATCTACGGCGACGCGGTATTTGACGCCGCCCGCACCTTCAACGGTGTTCCCTTCAAGCTGGCCGAGCACGTCAAGCGGCTCTACGACTCCCTCCGCTACGTCCGCATTGACCCCGGCATCGGCATGGACGAGATGGAGGACTGGTCGCGGAAGGTGGTCCAGCACAACTACCCGCTGCTACCGCCCGGACAGGATATGTGGGTAATGCAGCGCATCACCCGCGGCGTTGAGGGCGCTGAATCCGCGCCGACAGTTCTCATCGAGACCCACGCCATCCCCTTCGTGGCACGGGCGCCGCTCTACCGCGACGGGGCCAGGGTCACTACGCCCTCAGTGCCCCGGGTGCCGCCCCGCTTCATGAGCCCAAGGGCCAAGACGCACAACTACCTGAACCTGGTGTTGGGCGACCTGGAGGCCCAGGGGACTGACCCGGGCTCCTGGGCCGTGCTGCTGGACGAAGCAGGCAACCTGACGGAGGGACGCGGCTCCAACATTTTCCTGGTGAAGGACGGCACGGTCGCCACCCCCAAGGGGCAGTACGTACTGGAAGGCATCACGCGCCGCACCGTGCTGGACCTGGCGAACGGGCTGGGGTTGGATACGGCGGAATGCGACCTGGACCTGTTCGACGCCTACACCGCAGACGAGGCGTTTCTGACCTCAACGAGCCTTTGCATTTGCCCGGTTTCTTCCGTCAACGGAACAAGCATCGGGAGCGGGAGGCCGCCAGGCCCGGCCACGCGCCAACTGATGCAGGCGTTCAGCGACCTGGCGGGAATGGACTTCGAGGAGCAGTACCTGGCACACCTTTAGAAAAACGAGAAAGGGTAATCGCGTCATAGAGATTGAAGGCTGACTAACCCGTCATTCCTGCGAAGGCAGGAATCCAGAGCCTTCTTGCCAATGGTGTCCTGACGGGAACAAGTTCACTGGATTCCTGCCTTCGCAGGAATGACGGTTGCGCTGAACCCAAAAAGCATAACTTCGGCTAGGACGGAATTGCCCTAGGTGTTCCCTCCCACTCCCAACTCGAAAGGAGGTTGTTATGGCTGAGTTGCTACCCGGAATCGTGGAATCGGGCGCGGAAGCGCAGCAGCTTGCCACTGGCTTCGGTTTTACCGAAGGGCCGTTGTGGCACCCCGACGGCTACTGGCTGTTCGTGGACATTCGCGCCTCGCTGGTGCACCGGATGACCCCGGACGGGCAGACTTCGATCTACCGCGACAATAGCGGCGGTTCCAACGGGCTGACCTTCGACCTGGCCGGCAACCTGATCCTATGCGAGGGCGACAACCGGCAGCTTGGGCGGCGCAACGCCGACGGCTCCTACACCGCCATCGCTACACGTATCGGCGACCAGCGCATCAACCGGCCCAACGATGTGGTGGGCCGCTCCGACGGCTCCCTGTTCTTCACCGACCCCAACGGACGGCTCACCGCAGAGGAGCGGGAACTGGACTTCAGCGGGGTTCACCGCGTATCCCTAACCGGCGCTCACACCGTCGCCACCCGCGACACCGAGTATCCCAATGGCCTGGCCTTCTCACCCGACGAAAGCGTGCTGTACGTCGCCATCACCCGGCGCGACGAAAGGTGCGTCATCCAGAAGGATAGGGGCGAGCATTGAGTGCATCAGTTCATCCGCGCCTTTGACGTGGACGCTGAAGGCTCCCTGAGCAACAACCGGATTTTCGCCGAAATGCACTCGGCAGAGGACGGCGTTCCCGACGGCATGAAGGTGGACGTGGAGGGCCGGGTCTACTGCACCGGGCCGGGTGGCTGCTGGGTGTTCGACGCCGCTGGCAACCACCTGGGCGTCATCGTGCTGCCGGAGATTCCGGCCAACTGCGCCTGGGGTGGCGATGACAACCGCACCATGCTTTTCACCGCTCGCACGTCGGTCTACTCCCTGCGTATGACCACCCCCGGGACGGCGATTCCAACGGGGTAGAGGTTGGACACGAGGCGAGGTTTACAAGTCTATCACCCTCACCCCAACCCTCTCCCTCAAGGGAGAGGGAATTGTTTACGTGGAAAGAAATTATGAAAGAATATGATGCCATCGTCATCGGCGTGGGCGGCATGGGAAGCGCGGCGCTGTATCATCTGGCCCGGCGAGGCTGGCGGGCGCTGGGGCTGGAGCAGTTCGACGTGCCACACGAGATGGGATCGTCCCACGGCTATTCCCGCATGATTCGCTACACCCTTCAGGAGCATCCCTCCTACGTGCCGCTGGTGCGCCGCGCCTATGAGCTTTGGCATCAACTGGAGAACGCCTCGCGAGAGCGATTGCTGGTCACCACAGGCTCAATCCGGGCCGGGCACGCCGAGGACGAATACTTCCAGGGCGCCGTAGCGGCCTGCGAGGAGCATCACATCCCCTATGAAGTGCTGACCGGGCCTGAGACCAGCCGCCGCTTTCCGGGCTACAACTTCGACCACGACATCGCCGCCGTATACCAGGCGGATGGGGGATTCCTGCTGCCGGAGCGGTGCATCGTCAACCACGTCAACGCCGCGCTGGAGGCCGGGGCCGAGGTCCACGGGCGCGAGCGGGTCCTCGATTGGGAGCCGTCGGGCGAGGGGGTCGTCGTCCGCACCGCCCGGGGCAGCTACCGGGCGGCCCGGCTGGTGGTGTCGGCCGGGCCTTGGGCGGCCAAGGTGGCTCCAGCACTGGCGCAGTACGCCGTTGCCGAGCGGCAGGTGCTGGGATGGTTCCAGCCGGAAAAGCCCGATTTGTTCCGCACGGACGCCTTTCCGGTGTTCGGGCTTTACGCAGAGGAAGGGCGGTTCTACGGATTTCCGGTCTACGGAGTGCCGGGCTTCAAGGTGGGGCGCTCCCATCACCTGCACCAGACCGTAGACCCCGACCAACTCGACCGTGACATTTACGCAGAGGACGAAGCGGTGCTGCGGAACTTCGTCGAGCGTTACTTCCCGGCGGCGGCGGGTCCGGCTCTGTCTCTCAAGACCTGTATGTTCACCAACTCGCCGGACGGGCACTTCATCATAGACCTGCACCCCGAATACCCGCAGGTATCTCTGGCTTCAGGCTTCTCGGGCCACGGCTTCAAGTTCGCCAGCGTCATTGGCGAAATCATGGCCGACCTCGCCATGTTCGGCGAGACGACCCACGACCTGGACCTGTTCCGCCTGAAACGCTTCGATGAGTAGTGAGGGCAGCGGCTGCCGGGGTTTGTGTTAGACTAATTTCGCCAGTCACACCAGCACGGGAGCGCGATGGACTTTCTTTCCGTTGACCACCAGCCGGACCGCAAGCTGACCACCCTTCTGATTGCCTTCAGCGGGTGGGCCGACGCCGCCGAAGGGGCCACCAGCGCGGTGAAGTTCCTGAAGCGCAAGCTCAAGGCGCAAAAGTTCGCCGAGTTTGATCCGGAAGAATTCTATGACTTCACCCAGACCCGGCCCACCACCACGCGCACCCGTGACGGGAAGCGCCACATCCACTGGCCGGCCAACGAGTTCTTTCACCTTGACAACCCCGACACCGGCGCCGGACTGATGATTTTTATGGGAGTCGAACCGAACCTACGCTGGCGTACCTATTCCCAAGGCATAGCCCGGCTGGCCCATGAGCAGGGAGTGGAAACCGTCATCCATATCGGCGCCCTGCTGGACGCCGTGCCTCACACCCGTCCAGTGAAACTCAGCGGCACCGCAACGCGGCCAGACCTTTCGGAGTTCCTGGAAGGACGTGAAATACGGTCATCCAATTACCAGGGGCCCACTGGCATCAGTTCCTCGGTGATGGATGCCTGCGTCAAGCAGGGACTGGGCTACTCCTCAATCTGGGGCCATACTCCCCACTACCTGCAAGCCGCGCCCAACTACCGTGTCGCTTACTCGCTGTTGCAGCCCCTCACCCGGCTGTTGCGCCTGCCGCTAGAGCTGGAGGAGCTGCGCGGGGCCGCTTCCAAGTTCGATGATGAAGTGGCCCGGGCGGTGCAGGCCGACGAGCAGATAGGCTCCTATGTCGCCAAGCTGGAAGGGCAGTACGACGAGAAAGCCGCGGAGAGCAGCAGTCTCGACCCTGAAGAACTGTTGCGCGACGTCGAGAGATTCCTGCGGGGTGAGCGCTGACCATGGGTCATATCATGAATTTATGTTGAGTTGGATCAATTTTCCGGGGTCATAATAGTCCAGCCCGGCGTGCGGGGTTGTTGTTTTCAGAATTGTTTCCGGCGCAATGTGACGAATTAGTTTCCTTTCCCATTGATAGGCTTTACGGAGCTTTACCCCGGCGCAGCCCTTGACAAATCCCTGTGAAATCAATATAAGTCTTGCACTGATGCGCACTCCCGGCGGCAGGCCATATCCCGTTCGGGGGTGTAATTGTGTGTATCCTGAAAGGAGAGGAAGTGCTAAACCCAAGAACAGTTGTATCGAGACTATGGCTTCCCATTCTATTGGCGCTCTCACTGGCGCTGATAGTGGCCTGCGGCTCCGCTGAAGATCCAACGGCTACAACGGCGCCTGCGGCAGCTCCGCAGGCTACGGCTGCCCCGCAGGCCACGGCTGCGCCGCAAGCAACCGCAGCCCCGCAGGCTACGGCTGCGCCTCAGGCAACCACAGCCCCACAGGCCACGGCGATGGCCCAGCCCACCGCCGTTCCGCCCACTTCCACCCCAATGCCCGCGCCCACCAGGGCGGCTCCGGCGACCCACGAGCCGCAGGGCGTAATGAACTATGGCGTCAAGGAAACGGGCGTTTTTGAGGGGCATCCCCGGTTCATGTCCAGCCCGCGCGTCCAGTACTCCGCCGTCAGCTTCGGCGAGTCCATGGTCGCCATCCAGCAGGACCTCTCGCCCGGGCCGCTGCTGGCCTCGGAGTGGGACATTTCCCCCGACGGCCAGTTCTGGACTTTCAAGGTCCGGGATGACGTGGAGTTCCATCACAAGTGCGGCGCCTCAGGCACCGAGAGCTGCGGCAGCCTGACTATCCACGATGTGCTGTGGAACTACAAGGAATGGCACGAGGGTTCTCTCAATGCTCGCGCCGGCATCATCGGCGACTTCTGGGTCGGCAATGCCGGCGGTTCCCAGACGGTTATTGACGACTACACGGTGGAACTCGACACCGGCGAGCCCTGGCTCCAGCAGCGGGCCTTCGAGTTCATGCGCCATCTGGGCGGCGTCAGCACCACCATCGTGAGTATGCAGCAGACCCGGGACAAGTTCGAGCAGGCCGGCGGCAACTGGGATGACCGCTACAGCGAGCCCGGCGTGGCGACCGAGGAATACGAAGCCGCCGCGAAAGAAGCCAGCAAGGACATTTCCGCCACCGGTCCATGGCAGGTGGATTCGCACGACAGCGGCCGCGTCTGGCGCTTCCGGGCCGTGGAGAATCACTGGCGGCAGACTCCATACTTCGCCGAGTTCAACATGTGGTCCATCCCGGAGGAAGCCACCCGCATAGCAGGCTTCCAGGCCGGTGAGCTGGACATCATGGAAATGGCTTTCGATTCCCTGGACGCCGTCCAGGCGGTAGAAGGCACCGAGATCGTTGCCTGGCCCAACGCCGGACAGGCCGGCCTGAACATCTACGGCCAGACCTACGGTGTGGACAAGGAAGGCAATCCCTACGAGCACCTGGATTGCAACAACGCCTGGGTGTCCTGCAACGAAGACCCCACCTCCGAGGAATGGCTGAACGCGGTCAAGGTCAAGAAGGCCATGGCCATCGCCATTGACCGGCAGGCGATTGTTGACAACCTGCTTTTCGGCTTCGGCCAGCCCCTGTATCTGAGGGACTGGATGGGCCACGAAGCCAAGGCCGACCCGCGCTGGGTACACGAGTACGACCCTGAGATGGCAAGGCAGCTATTGGCGGAAGCCGGGTACGGGCCTGACAACAAGTTCACCATCACCTTGGTTCCGGCCATCCGCGGGGCGCCCGCCGAGGTGGAGGCGTGTCAAGCGGTGGGCGGCTACTGGGAGGAAGTCGGCATAGATGTCGACCTCCAGAGCATTCCCTACGCCACCATCAGGCCGGAGCTGATTACCCGCACCTTCCAGGGCGCAACCTGCCACACGGTAAGCCAGCGCCTGACCCCGGCCATCGGCGCCTCCAACTACGTGGCGAAGTCCACCTTCAGCTACGGTACGGAACACCCGTGGATGGAGGAAAACATCACCGATCTGCTGGCGGAGACCAACCCGGTGCAGGTGGCCGAGAAAGAGCGCAAGGTCTACGGCTGGTTCTATGACAACGTCATGGCCTTCGCCCTCTACGCTCACGACGGCATCTGGCCCGTTGGAGCGAGGCTCGACCCCGAGTGGAGGCCCATTGACTTCAGTGAGGTCCGGTCTCCCTCCGGCTTCGAGTACATCAAGCACCGGCAATAGGCTGCCGCATACGGCAGGGCAACAGCAATACCCATTCGGGAATGGCGGGGAAGCTGACCATAGAGCTTCCCCGTCGTTCCCGCGAAAACGGGAATCCACAAGCAGGCATACCGGCGTATTTGTAAGACTTTGGATTCCCGCTTTCGCGGGAACGACGCATACGGGATTTAGAGGGATATGCAGAGATACCTAGTCCGTCGGTTGGTTCTGGCCATCGTCACCCTGCTGGCAGTTTCGCTCATTATTTTCATACTGAGCCGGTCTGCGGGCGATCCGGTTTCCCTGATGCTGGACGAATACTCCACGCAGGAAGACATAGACCGGATGATGGCGAAGCTGGGCACAGACAAGCCCTACTACCAGCAATACTTCATATTCCTGCGTGATGCCCTCCGCGGGGACTTCGGCATGTCCATCAAGGAAGGACGCCCGGTCACCGAGGTCATACTGGAACGGACTCCAGCCACGCTTTACCTGGGAGTGACCGCTTTCGTCGTCTCATTGCTGGTGGGCATTCCGCTGGGAATACTGTCGTCAATCAAGAGAGGAAGCCTTATTGACCAGGCAGGAAAGATAGTCGCATTGCTGGGCCAGTCAGCTCCGCCCTTCTGGCTCGGCATCATGCTGATCATATTCTTCGCGGTATCCTTCGAATTACTGCCCCCCTATGGGCGGGACGACTGGAACAGTATCGTCCTGCCGGCCGTCACCCTGGGCTGGTATTACGCTGCGGCCAACCTGCGCCTGGTGCGCTCGGCGATGCTGGACGTTCTCGACTCGGAATATATCAAGCTGGCGCGGGCCAAGGGCGTGCCATACTGGGGCATCGTGCTGCGCCACGCCTTCCGCAACGCCCTGATACCGCCCCTGACCTTCGCGGGCGTCACCCTTGGCGCGCTGGTCACCGGCTCGCTGGTGGTGGAAACGGTGTTCGCCTGGCCCGGACTGGGCAAGCTGGCGATAGACGCGCTCTACGCCTTCGACTACCCGCTGCTTCAAGGAGTGGTGGTCGTCTTCACGTTGCTCTACGTCCTGGTCGCTTTCACGGTGGACGTGCTTTACGCCTACATAGACCCCCGCATCCGGTACGCATAGGCAGGTAGTAAGAGGGCATTATGGCCGTCAACGCAACAACCGACATTCTGACACCTGCCAGCGGCGGCATTGGATCGCGTCTGTCAGGGATCTATCGCGCCTTCCGGCGCTGGCCGGTGATACCTGTGATTCTGCTGGGCCTGGTTCTTTTCGCCGGGATTGCAGCGCCCTGGATTTCGCCCCACAACCCCAACAAGCAGTCGCTGGCCGACCGGAAATTGCCGCCCTTCTGGTACGACGCGAAAACGGAAATCGCCACGAAGACGGTGGTGCAGCGGGTACTGCCGGGACAGGATGACCAAGTCTCCCTGGCAGACGCCCAGGCGGTAAACCCCGGCATCCAGATTGGAGATTCCATCGAAGTCGAGGACGTGACCCGCGCGGGCGGCAGCAGCAAGCACTGGCTGGGCACCGATCAGTTGGGGCGGGACCTGCTTTCCCGCATCATCTACGGCGCTCGCATCTCCCTGCTGGCAGCCGCTGTGACCCTGGGCGTCGGCGGTTCCATCGGCGTGCTGCTGGGGCTGGTGGCAGGCTGGTACGGCGGGGTGGTGGACGAGGCGGTAATGCGCTTCGTGGACATCCTGCTGGCCATCCCTCTGGTTCTGATAGCCTTGGCCATGGTGGCCACTTTGGGACAATCGCTGACCATCATCGTGGCGGTGCTGACGATATTCATCTGGCCGCGCTTCGCCCGCCAGTTGCGGGGCGAGGTGCTGCAACTGAAAAACATGGACTTCGTGTCGCTGGCCAGGGTGGCCGGGGCCTCCGTCCCCAGGATTCTGTTCGTTCACATATTCCCGGGAACGATAAACACCCTGATTGTGGTGGCCACTCTCCAGGTGGGCATCGTGATCCTGCTGGAAGCCACGCTCTCGTTCCTGGGGGCGGGCGTGCCGCCGCCGACGGCCACCTGGGGCGGCATGGTGTCGGACGGACGCAATCACCTGGCCGGAGGGTTCGAGACAGGATCTTGGTGGATTTCCACCTTCCCCGGCATCGCCATCGTGCTGACCGTAATGTCGCTGAACCTCTTCGGCGACTGGCTGCGCGACAAGCTGGACCCCAGGCTGCGGCAAATAGAGTAGGCTGTCTCCAAAATCCCCTCTCCCTCCGGGTTAGGGATAGGGTGGCGGCCGCCCAACGTCTGTCGCACAACT
>VXOI01000069.1 GCA_009840175.1 Chloroflexota bacterium
ATCAGCCTGAGCGACCTGCTGACTCCCTGGGAGGCCATTGAGCGCCGCCTGCAAGCCGCCGCACTTGGCGATTTCGTCGCCGTGCTCTACAACCCCCGCAGCCGGCGCCGCACCTGGCAACTGCTGGAGGCTCGCCGGATCCTCATGGAGCGGCGCGACGGGAAAACTCCCGTGGGTCTCGTCAGGAACGCCTATCGGCCCAGCCAGCAAATAACCGTCACCGATCTGGACGGCCTGGAATCGCGGTGTGAGGACGTCGACATGTTCACCACGGTGGTTATTGGCAACTCCACTACGTATCTGCACCGCGGTTTGATGATCACGCCAAGAGGCTACGAATCCTGGACTGGCGCGGCTTAGAGGGTGTGTGACGAACCCTCCCCCTCTGGAGAGGGTTAGGGTGAGGGTGTTCCCCGCCGCCCATTCGGTATGAGTGTATTGATTTTGCTTGGAAGCTATGCTAGGATGCCCGCCGTAAATCTGTTTTTCTGAATTTTTACGTTTGGATATTTGCAGTTTTTTATAGATTTTATGGTCAGCCGATTCGCTGCACAGTGGCAGGCGGAGGTGTTGGATTGAGCCTTTTGGTAACGGGGGTGGACCACCACACCGCGCCGGTGGACTTGCGCGAGCGCCTGAGTGTGGAACGCGATGATCTGCCCAAAACTCTGCAACAACTTTCTGAATATGTGCCACAGTCGGCGATTCTGTCTACCTGCAACCGTACCGAGGTCTACGTATATGACCCGGACGGCCAGGGGTTGGGAGAACGTGTGGGCGACTTCATCAGCGAGTACTCCGGAGTGCCCCGGCCCGAATTGGAACGGCACACATACAAGAGGTGGGACATTGATTGCGTATCCCACCTCTTCCGGGTGGCCGCCGGCTTGGAGTCTATGATCGTCGGGGAGCGCCAGATTCTCGGGCAGGTTCGAGCCGCGTTCAGTGCGGCAGGACAGGGCGGATTCATGAAGAGTCCACTGAGCCGCGTGTTTCATTCGGCGTTGCGAACTGGCCGCCGGGTGCACCGGGAGACCGCCATCGGCCAGCATTCCCGTTCCGTAAGCCGTGCGGCCGTTCAGATGGCCAAGGGAATTTTCGGTAATCTGGAGGATTGTCGCGCTCTGGTTGTCGGTGCCGGAGACGCCGGACGGATGGTGGCGCGGGCGCTGTCGGACGCGGGAGTGCGACAAATCAGGGTTACGAACCGGACCTCGTGGAGAGCCGAGGAAGTGGCGAAGGAACTGGGTGGCGTTTCAGTGCCTTTTCAGGACTTGACTTCGGCGCTGGCAGAGTCGGACCTGGTAATCAGCAGCACTGGTTCGCCGGATTATGTGGTTGACTTCGGCATGGTCTCCGGGGCATTGACCAACCGCGGCGTTTCTGATCCGTTACTGATGATAGACATTGCTGTGCCGAGGGACATTGATCCCGCCGTTGCCGAACTTGGTCCGGTTCGGCTGTTTGACATTGATGCCCTGGGTATGGCCGCTGAGACCAATCTCGACGGCGCGACCGGAGAAGTCCGTCGGGCAAACGGGATAGTGGAAGCGGAACTCGCCAGGTTCATCAAGTGGTGGAACTCTTCCGACACCATGGAACTGGCCATAGCGATGCGCCGCAGAGCTGAGGCACTGCGGCGCAGGGAAGTAGCTCACACCTTGCGGTTGCTTGGCGAGGACGAGGAGAGCGAGCTGGCGACCCGGTTGGATGCAATGACCAGCGCGTTGGTAAAGAAGCTGCTGCATCAACCCACGGCTGAACTGCGTACCGGGGACAGCAAGACTCTGTTCCCCGTGGCCTCTCAGATGTTCGGCGACAATCCCCGCGGCCGTGGGCGTCGCGGTCGCAGCTGACTACAGGAGTTTACCTGACAATGCAGCAATCCAGATCGCAACAGCTTTTTGAACAGGCGCAGCGGGTGATTCCCGGCGGCGTCAACAGCCCGGTCAGGTCCTTCCGCGCGGTGGAGGGAACGCCGCCCTTCCTGGCTCGAGGTCAGGGTTCCCGGGTGTGGGATGTGGACGGGAACGAGTACATTGATTACCTGGGATCCTGGGGGCCTCTGGCCCTGGGGCACGCGCATCCCGTGGTGGTGGAGGCGGTGCAGCGGGCTGCGGCAGACGGCACGTCGTTCGGGGCGCCCGTAGAGCAGGAGGTGGAGTTGGCGGAAATTATCTGCGCCGCCCTTCCCTCGGTGGACTCCCTGAGACTGGTGAATTCGGGCACGGAAGCGTGCATGACAGCGCTGAGGCTGGCCCGCGCCTACACCGGGCGACCCAAGATAGTCAAGTTTGCCGGGAATTACCACGGCCACGCCGACGGCCTCCTGGTGGCCGCTGGTTCGGGGGCCTTGACCCACGGGGTGCCCACCAGCGCTGGAGTGCCGGAATCCTACGCCGCCGAAACCCTGGTGGCGGCGTACAACGACGCTGAGTCTGTGGCGGAGTTGTTTGCTGCCTGGCCCAACGACATAGCGGCAGTCATCGTGGAGCCGGTGGCCGGCAACATGGGCGTAGTGCCTCCGGCATCCGGATTTCTGAATTCGTTGCGAAGCATCACCGAGGCCAACGGCGCTCTTCTGATTTTCGACGAAGTGATTACCGGATTCCGGGTGGCGTACGGCGGGGCGCAATCTCTGTTCGGCGTTGCGCCCGACATCACAACAATGGGCAAGATCATCGGCGGAGGGTTGCCGGTGGGCGCCTACGGAGGCCGCCGGGACGTGATGGAGATGGTGGCCCCGCTGGGGCCGATGTACCAGGCCGGCACTCTGTCCGGCAACCCATTGGCGGTGACGGCGGGCGTGGCCACTCTGAAGGAACTGCAACGGCCTGAGACTTACGAACGCCTCGAGGCATCGGCGAGCCGGCTGACTGATGGCATCGCAGCAGTATTTTCGCAGGCGGAGATCCCGGCCTCCATCAACCGGGTGGGATCTATGTTTACCGGGTTCTTCAACCCGGGACCGGTCGCCACGTTAAGCGAGGTTGAGAAATCCGATACAACCACCTACGGGCGATACTTTCATGCGCTGCTCGAACGGGGCGTGTATATAGCGCCCTCTCAGTTCGAGGCCGGTTTTGCCTCTGTCGCGCACACAGACGCGGACATTGACCGGACCATCGTGGCGGTTGGAGACGCCCTTAGCCAGGTGAGCTGACAAGTCGGACGACTCTTCCTCATACGCTTCTCATTGTCTCCCACGTAATCAGCAACTCCTGCATCGGCCAGCGCCATATGGCGCGGTAGCCATCGCCGTCCGGCGCGAACAGCTCGTCGAACTGTTCCTCGAAAATGCTGCTGGCCCGGTCGCGGACATCCTCCCGTGACCAGCGGCCAAAGATCACCGACTCTATAGCCTTCTCTCGCGTCGAGTAATGCCAGTCCTCCCACCATGTGGGATCAGGCAGCACTCGCACTTCGGGCAGGATGCCCATGTCCCACAGCACCGGCAACAATTCCCGGTGGCCGGGCATGGGCGCCAGCGGTTCGCCGTAGACGCGGCGGAACAGGTCGGCGCCCCGGTTGGGCGGCGGCTCGCTCCATACTGTTATCATCACCCGGCGGCGAGCCACCGACTGCATCTTTTCGATGAACGGCACTATGTCGCGGATGAAGTAGGTAACGTCACAGGTCACCGCAACATCGCCCTCCACGCCTTGAGCGTCCATCAGGCTGACGGGAAGCAGGCGGGCGTTGGTTATTCCCGCATCCCGCTTCGAGCCTTCGTACTCGGCGGCCATGCCCGCCGACGGCTCCACCGTCAGCACCTCGCGGCAGCGGAAAGCCAGAGGCAAAGAGACGCGCCCCGCGCCACCGCCAACATCCACCACCACGTCATCGGGCATGATGCAAGACGCCAAGGCCGCCAGATTAGTGTCGAGCTCGCGGTGTGGGTTGAACCGGAACTGCGCCGCCGACTGGCCGGTCCATATGTCGGCGGGACGCGGCCCGAACAGGCGCAACTGCTGCCCTTCTACGGCATCCAGCAGAGCGGCGTAATGTTCGGCGGCGCTGGACATCTGCGTTCTCCTGTAATGGACTTCCGCTGTTGAAAGCCATCCCCTCTCCCTCTGGAAGAGGGTTAGGGTGAGGGCGTCCTATCCAACTGCGTAACTCCTATCGTGTTATGGACTAGATCGCTGGGCGGGTCTTGTACCAGCCGGCGTGCTGCTGGTAGGTGTAGGCCGCCTGGAAGCAACCCGGCTCGTCGAAGGGCTTGCCCGCAATCTGCATCCCCACGGGCAGCCCGGCCTCCGTGAAACCGCAGGGGACGGAAATGGCGGGCAGTCCGGTAACGTTGAATGGCGCGGTGAAGCTGCGCCCGCGGACGGTGCTGGTGGGGTCGTAGCCCTCAAAGGCTGGCGCAGGAGTGGTCATGGTCGGCGTGACCAGGAAGTCCACCGTCTTCATAACCTCCGCGAACTCTCTCCGTGCCCAAGTCCGCACCCGCTGCGCTTGCAGGTAGTCGGCGGCGGTGAGCAGTCCCCCCGTGCGGAAGCGGCTGCGTACGATATCGCCGAACTTCTCAGGTATCCTCTTTAAGTTCGGCTCGTGGTAGGCGTAGGCTTCGGAGACCATGATGACCGAGTTGGCGGCGCGGACATAGTCAAGGCTAGGCAGGGAAACCTCGCGGACGTTGGCACCCAGGCCCTCCAGCTCGGCAACGGCCTTCTCAACAACCGCTACAACCTCCGGGCTGACACTGGGGTCGGGGTCAAAGAAGTAATGCCGGGGGAGGCCGATGGTCACTCCCTTTATGTCTTCCCGCAGCGACGCTGAGTAATCGGGCACCGGAGCTGTGCTGGATGTCGGGTCTTTGGGGTCGTGACCCGCGATGGCCTGGAGCATATAGGCGCAGTCTTCCACCGTCCAGGTCATCGGCCCGGCGTGGTCCTGCGACCAGCTCAGTGTCACCACTCCGAACCTGCTCACTCGTCCGTAGGTCGGCTTTATGCCGACGATTCCGCAATACGACGCCGGGCCGCGAATGGAACCGCCGGTGCAGGAGCCTAGGCCGCCCATCACCTGCCCTGAGGCCACCGACGAGCCTGTCCCGCTGCTGGAGCCGCCGGTGATGTGGTCGAGGTTCCACGGGTTGCGGGCTGGCTCGAAGGGGGTTGACCAGTCGGGGCCGCCGAGCGCGAATTCGTGCATCGCCAGCTTGCCCATCAGGATGCCCCCGGCATTCTTGAGGCCCGCCGTGGTGGTGGCGTCCACCGTGGGCACGCGCTCCAGGTCAACGTAGGAACCGGAGGTGGTGCGGGTTCCGGCGGTGTCGTACAGGTCCTTGAGCGCGAAGGGTATGCCGTGCATCGGGCCGCGATAGTTGCCCTGGAGCATATCCGCCTCGGCAGTACGCGCCTGCGCCATGGCTTCGTCGGCCATCAGCGTCACGAAGGAATGCAGTTGGTCATCGGTAGCCTCGATGCGGTCCAGGCAGGAGCGAAGCAGCTCCACAGGCGAAAGCTGGCCGGAGCGCATCAACTGTCCGGCTTCTCTCATGGTCAGAAAATACAGCTTGTCGGTATCGGCCATTTCGATTCACCCCGTTAAGGAATTGGGATTTGGCAAGCGTAAAGCAAGGCAGGACTAGGTGCCCGGCCAGTCGGGGTGAAACTCCACCACCATTTCCTCAGCGCCGAAGTTGATCCCGTGAAGCTGGGCGGCGTAGGCGGCATAAAGGTCGTAGATTGGCTTGAGTTCTTCCACTTCGCCTTCCTTCAAGCCCAACCCGGCCCGCTCGGCCATCTGTCGGAATTCATCCATCGAGACTTCGCCCTGTTCAGGCATGGTCATACCTCCAAACGCAAAATCATTTTCAAGGCGGAAATGGTGGCCCTATATGCGGTAAGTGTCTTCTGAGCGAGGGACTGCCCGTATTACCACCACTAACAAAATGTCATCATATACTTCATAGAGGACCTATATCTTCCTACTCGGAGTCTCCTGGTGTACTCATATCCTCGCAGTGGCTCGCTCTGTCGGGGAGTCGGACTGTCACTCAGGGCCTCAATGGCTCTTTCAACTCGTCTCCTGTGCTGTGGGTCGATTCTTCCCAGTTCTTGGCGGGCCCTTGCGGTAACTTCAACCGTGTAGTTCACAATCCAGATTCACTTTCTTCTTTGCGTAGGCTGTCGAAAAACTCCTTGGCATCCATCCCATCGTTTTCCTTCCACTCCCTGCGTGCTTCTTCGAGTTCTCGTATTTCTTCCTCATCCAGCTCAGTTTCAACCTTCCAGAACTGAAGCGCGCGTATAACTATGTCCTCCGCGGCGCAGCCCGTAAACTCAGCTTCCTCCTCGATTGCCTGGAAAAGCGCTTCGTCCTCAATAGTAATCGTCAGTTTGGGCATCCTATCCTCCCCGAAGGAAAAATTCTAATCCTTAGTAGGTGCTATTATACGCACAAAATCGAGAGTGCCGGGCTGCGACTCCCGGCGAGGAAATGAACGTGACTACCTACGTCTACATCTCCCTGCAACGGGAAGACCGGATTTCCCTGTACGTAATGGACCCCGACACCGGCGGACTGACGCGGCGGACGGAGTTCCCGCTGTCGGGTACGCCTGCGCCGATGGCGGTGGACCCGCAGCGACGCTTCGTGTTCGTGGGTCGGCGTCGGCCCGGCGACTTTGGACTGACCAGCTACTCCATAGACCACGCCACCGGCCGGCTGACTGAAATCGGCGGCGTTCCCCTCGAAGGCGACCCGGTGCACATCTCCGTTGACCGCACCGGCAAGTACCTGCTCTCCGCCCACTACTACCAGGCCCGCGTGGGCGTGCATGGCTTCGGCGATGACGGTGCGCTGGACACCACGCCCATCGAGTGGCGGGAAACCGGCATCGGAGCGCACTACATACAGACCGACCCTTCCAACCGTTACGCCTATGTGCCGCACATCGCAGAGGGGGCCCACACCGGCGTCAACGCCATCTTCCAGTTCCAGTTCGACCAGCGAACCGGGAACCTCGCGGCCTGCGATCCCGACCGGGCGATTCCTACCTCAGCGGAGGGGCCGCGCCACGTCTGCTTCCACCCCAACCTCGACGTGGTGTACTCCTCCAACGAGCAGGGTTGCAGCGTGACGGCGTACAGGTTCGACCGCGCCAACGGCACCCTCAGCCCCTTCCAGACAGTACCGACGCTGCCGGAGAGCTACGCTGAGCACAACTCCTGCTCGCAGATACAGATAACGCCGTCGGGCAACTTCCTCTACGCGCCCAACCGGGGCCACAACAGCATCGCCGGTTTCGCCGTGGACGCCTCCGACGGAACGCTGACGCCGCTGGGCCAGACCCCCACCGAAGACATACCCCGCGCATTCAGCCTCGACCCGTCGGGCAATTTCCTCTACGCCGCCGGGCTGGAGTCGGCGCGACTCGCATCGTACCGGGTTAACTCCGGGAGCGGAGCGTTGGAACCGCTGGAGGTTTACCCCATCGGCCAAGGGCCAATGTGGGTGCTGATGGTGGACGTGTAGCGGCTATAATCCCCTCTCCCTCTGGGAGAGGGTTAGGGTGAGGGCGTCCCACGCGAGGCGGCAATGATGGGGCGCTAACCCACCATCCACCACGGGTCTTCCAGCAGGCTCTTAACCGTTTGCAGGAAGGCAGCCGCGGGCGCGCCGTCTATCATCCGGTGGTCGAAGGTGAGGCTGAGATACATCGTCTCGCCCTTGACGATTTCGCCGTTAACGATAACCGGCTTCTCCACCACTCGCCCCACGCCGAGGATGCCGGCCTGCGGCGGATTGATGATGGGCGTAAAGCCGTCGATCTCGTTGGCGCCCAGGTTGGTGATGGTGAAGGTGCCGCCGCTGATTTCCTCTGGGCGGGTGCGCCCTTCGCGGGTGCGGGCGGCCAGGTCGCGGTTTTCGGCGGCCAGTTGCGCCAGAGACTTCCCGTCGGCCCCGCGAATCACGGGCGTTACCAGTCCTTCGTCCAACGCGACAGCCAAACCGATGTTGATTTCAGACAGCATCTGCACCTGCGCTGTACCGTCGGCTCGGGTGGTCTCGATAGCATTCATGCGCGGGTGACGCTTCAGCGCCTCGGCGGTCGCCTTCACCACCACCGGCAGCGGCCCGATGCTGCCGCCCGCCTCCTCCGCGTGATGCCGCGATAGTCCGCGCCTGAGTTGCATCGCCTCGGTGACGATGGCCTCGGTGGTGAGCGTAACCTGCGCCGTGGTCTGGATGCTCTGCAACATCCGTGTAGCCACCGCGCCGCGAATGCCAGTCAGCGGCACGACTCCGTCTGCCGACGGTTCCGGGGCAGGAGGCGCAGACCGTGCCGCGATTGCTGCCTCCACGTCCTCGATGAGGATTCTGCCCTGCGGCCCACTGCCGGTTACAGTAGCCAAATCTACATCGTTTTCCCGGGCCAGTCGGCGGGCGGCCGGGACTACCGGCACTCGCTCCCCTGCTGGCTGAGGACTTGCAGCAGCAGGCGCGGCAGGGGCTTGCAGCGCGGCCTCCACGTCGGCCAGCAGGACACGACCGCTGGGGCCGCTGCCCCTCACCTGCGCCAGGTCAACGCCCCGCTGGCGGGCCAGGCGGCGGGCAGCGGGAACCACCTGCACTCCGGGTGAGCCAGCGCCGTTCGAGGCGGGCGCAACCCGCGTCGCCGGTTCGGACGCAACGCTGGCTGGGGCGACAGGTGCGGCGGACGGCGCCAGTTCCTCGCCCGGCTCGGCGATGACGCACAGCACCCCGCGTATCGGCACTATCTCGCCTTCCTGCGCCACGATACGGCTTAGAACGCCCGAGGCGGTGGATTCCAGCTCCGTTTGCAGCTTGGCGGTCTCCACCTCGACGATTGGCTCGCCCTCCGCTACCGTATCGCCTTCCTGCTTCAGCCAGCGGACGATGGTGCCGTCCTGCATTTCCATGCCCCACTGCGGCAGCACAATCTCCGACGCCATAACTACAACTCCTGCGGAACGCCCTCACCCTAACCCTCTCCCAGTGGGAGAGGGGACTTTAGGGGTGGGCGGATAGTCTCCCTCTCCCTTCGGGAGAGGGCCGGGGTGAGGGCGTCCCCTCACTTTACGACATAGTCACCCGCACGGCCTCGGCGATGGACTCGTCGGTCGGGTAGCAGAGCGGCTCCAAGGCCGGGCTGAATGGTATGTGCACGTTGATGGTGCCCAACCGCTGTATCGGGGCCTGCAGGTCCCAGAAGCCTTCCATCGCCACGATGGCGGCGATTTCGCTGGCCGCGCTGCAAGTCTTGTGCGCCATGTCCACCACCACCAACCGGCCCGTCTTGGCGACTGAACCCAGGATGGCCTCCTTGTCCAGCGGAACCAGCGTGCGCGGGTCTATGACCTCGGCGGATATGCCCTCGCTCGCCAGCGCGTCGGCAGCGGCCAGCGCCCTCGGCACCATGCCGCCGATGGCGACGATGGTGGCGTCGGTGCCTTCGCGCTTCACGTCGGCCACGCCCAGGGGGATGGTGTATTCCTCTTCAGGCACTTCCGCCCGCGCTCCCAGGATGGTGCGGTCTTCCCAGAAGATGACCGGGTCGTCGGTGCGGATGGCCGCCTTGAGCAGCCCCTTGCCGTCGTAGGCGTTGCTGGCGAACACCACCTTGAAGCCGGGGATGTTCATGAACAGCGGGTGCGAGCGGTCGGAGTGGTGAGCCGCCATGCTTCCGCCGTAGTACATCGCCGCCCGGTAGACGATGGGCAGATTCACCTGGCCGCCGAACATATAGCGCATCTTGGACGCCTGGCTCACAAGCTGGTCCATCCCCACCCACATAAAGCTGGACAGGCTTTCTACGATGGGGCGCATCCCCACCGCCGCCGCGCCGACCGCCGCCCCAAAGAAGGCGTTCTCGGACAACGGACAGTCGCGCACCCGCTCGCCGCCGAACTCCTGGAACAGCCCGCCCGACGCGCCGTACACGCCTTTCTGGATGTCCTCGCCCATGATGAAGACGCGCTCGTCAAAGCGCATCTCTTCCCGCATCGCCTCGTTGATGGCCTGGGTGTAGGTGATGTTGCGGGTCTGCGTTTCAGTAACCATGACCTGCCTCCTCAGCTATTCCCTCTCCCTCCGGGGGAGGGTTAGGGTGGGGGCGTCCCAACCGCAGGGTCTTTCATTTCTCACTCTCCCTTGAGGAAGAGGGAGCTATCGGAAGAGCCGCCCGCTACTCCAGCGGGATAGGTTCGGCGAACATATCTTCCCAGACCTCTGACGGGTCGGGGTAAGGGCTTTCGCGGGCGAAAGTGACGGCCTCCTCGATTTCGGCCTTGACCTCTTCTTCCAGGGCGTCCAACTCCTCCGCTGTGGCAATATCCTGCTGTATCAGCATGGCGCGGTGGATGTCCAGCGGGTCGCGCCGCTGCCACTCCTCAACCTCTGCGTCCTCGCGGTAGGGGTTGCGCACGATGCGTCCCAGCCCCAGCGAGTGGTCGTAGTAGCGGTAGGTCCGGCCTTCCACCAGCGTTGGTCCTTGTCCTGAGCGGGCCCGGTCCACTGCCGCCGATACCGCTTCGTGCATTGCCAGCGCGTCCTGCCCGTCCACCAGCACTCCAGGGATGGCGTAGGCGGCGGCCCGGTCGGCGATATTGTCAACCGCCACCATTTCCTTGAAGCTGCTGGTCACCGCGTACTGGTTGTTCTCGCAGAGGAAGATTACCGGCAGCTTCCAGATGGCCGCCAGGTTGATGGACTCGTGGAAAGCCCCCTCGTTGCTCGCTCCGTCACCGAAGAAGCAGACGGCAACCCGGTCGTTGCCCTGCAACCGGCTGCCCAGCGCCGCGCCCACGGCCACCGGGATGGAGGAGCCGAGGATGCCCGACTCGCCCAGGATGCCGATGCTGAAGTCGGCCAGGTGCATTGAGCCGCCCTTGCCCTTGCAGATGCCGGTCTTCTTGCCTAGCAGCTCGGCCATTGCCGTCCTGACGTTGCCGCCCTTGGCGATGGGGTGTCCGTGGGAGCGGTGGTTGCCGGTCATCCAGTCGTCGTCGCGCAGGGCCATGCAGGCGCCCACAGCCACCGCTTCCTCGCCGATGTAGGAGTGGGCTGCGCCGACGATTTCGCCGCGCTCCACCAAGCTGATTACCGCTTCCTCGAAGTGCCGGATGCGAAGCATTCGCCGCATCATTTCCATTAGCGCCGTTTTGTCCAGCATAACCGCGCCTCCATAAGGTTTACCGAAAGGATTTGGGGAATAATACCAGAAATCCGCAATATACGGGCAATGAAAAGCAGAAGAGGACACGGCCTTGCTGTTCCTCTCTACTTTTGTCTGTATCAGGATAGGAGTTACGCAGTTGGAGAG
>VXOI01000106.1 GCA_009840175.1 Chloroflexota bacterium
CACCATCTTGTAGAGTCCGTAGAATGCTGCAAAGGTGCCAAGCAGCACACCCAGCAGGGTGAAGATTGGCTTGGTATTGAAATGACTGTCCAAGAAGATTCCGGCCACCACGCCGACCACTATACAGGTGGCAACATACCAGCCTAACCCCAGGAGTCTCAGGGCGAGCAGCCGTCGGTCCATCTCAACGCTCAGGCCGGGCAGCGCTCAACTCAAACGGCGGAATTTTATCATCCGACATTGCCAAAGTCAAACGGCGAATTTCGTAAAACGGCCCCGGCAAACACCTGCCGGGGCCGTTTTTCAGATGCGTTCCTGCAGTCTCACTTGTTGTCGAAGTCTTCGAGGTCCAGCGAGTCTATGAAATCGGTGAAGGCGGACATGCCCTCCAATTCCTCTTCCTTGACCTCGGTTCGCCGCTCGCCTGACGGGGCAACAGCCTCCCCCTCCGACGGCGGCGTGAGCCTGTTGCCTTCCTTGTCCAACTGGATGCCGGCTTTGTCAAGGACCGATTCATTGGCGAAGATGGGAACCTGCGCCCGCACCGCCAGAGCAACGGCATCGCTGGGCCGGCAGTCAATGTCTTCCTGCGCGCCGTTGACCTCAATGGTGATGGTGGCGTAGAAGGTGTCGTTTTGCAGGTCGTTTACCAGTATGTGCCGAATGGAGCCGCCCAGCTTGTCTATGACTTCACGAAGCAAGTCGTGGGTAAGTGGGCGGGGCACGCTGAGGTCCTGGAGCTTCACTGCGATGGCGTCGGCCTCGGCGGGTCCGATCCATATGGGCAGGTAGCGGTCGGAGTCATTCTCCCGAAGGATCACGACCCTTTGATAGTTCATAGGACTCACCCGGATGCTGTCAACAGTCATCTGTTTCATTTCCGCCTCCGAACAAGCCCCGAATAATCGAAAATTTTATTCCTGTCGCAAATTGCATGTCAACCCGGCGCTTCCGAAAGGCTGCCTTCCAATTTGGGTGGTCAAGCTGACTTACAGACCTGCGAGATAACGGCTCTGGATTCCTGCTTTCGCAGGAATGACGGTTCGCAGGCTGACAAGCCGCCTAAATTGGAACGCTATCCTTCTGAAATTTCGAGTCGCTGCCCCTGCCGAGCAGCGAAGGAAAAGGGGCAACCATGTCGGTTGCCCCGTGCTTGTGTTCCCGTGAAGCCCAAGGCAGGCTTCGTCCTCAGCGGAGCCGATGGATGCGCACCAGTGTTGAGTCTACGGAGCTATCGCACCAGTTCCGCGTCGTCGAAGTAGTGCGAAGACAGGTTGGCCGAGGCCGGGCCGGAGAGCACGTCTATGCCCCGGCGCACCACAGAGTTGATGTTGCTGACTTCCTGCTCCAGGGTTCGCAGACTGCGCAGGGCGTAGGCGTCGGCTTCCGTGCGACAGGCCTGGGATTGGGTTTCCGCCTGTTCGACCATGCGGCGGGCGCGCTCCTCGGCGTCGCGGAGGATGGTCATGGCCCGCTGCTCGGCCTGGTTCACCAGCTCATGCTTGTTGAGCCGTTCCCGGTACTCGTCCTCGGCCGTAGACTTGGTGCGGCGGGCTTCGGTCTGGGCCAGGTTCAGGATGTGGTCCTTCTGAGCCAGCACTTCTTCGGCTGCCCGAACTTCCTTCGGAACGGCCAGCCGTAGCTGGTCAACCAGCTCGATGGCCTTGGTGCGGTCTACCACGATGTGACCGCCGGCGCGAGCCGCTTTGCTGGTGTCAATGAGAGTCTCCAATTTGTCGATGACATTTATAATATCTATGATAGCCCCCTCTCCCGGTCACTACCCTTCGACGACCGGATTTCCGAATTTCGCGTATAAGGCTTCCGCCACGTTGGTAGGAACCATCTCCCTGATGTCTCCGCCGAGCTTGGCAACCTCCTTCAACAGACTGGCGCTCACGAACATATAGTCCTGCGAGGTCATAAAGCAGACCAGGTCCACATCCGGCTCCAGCTTGCGGTTCATGAAAGCCATTTCGAATTCATACTCGAAGTCGAAACCGCTTCTCAGTCCCCGCACTATGACCCCGGCGCCGATTTCCCGGGCATACCGGACGGTTAGCCCGGAGTACTTGATCACCCGCACGTTGGGCAGGTGCCTGCAGGCCTTTTCGAACAGTTCCACTCGCTCATTGGTGGTGAACAGCAGGCTCTTGGACGGGGTATCGTAAACACCGACCACCACCTCGTCGAACAGCGCAGAGGCCCGCGCCGTGATGTCCAGGTGCCCCACCGTTACAGGGTCAAAACTTCCCGGATAAAACGCGACTACCATCAGGCTTCCGACCCCTGGGACTCGCCGGTTGCGGCTTCCGCCCTCGGCTCGTTGAGGTAAAAATCAACCACGTTGTCTCCGTACTGTCGAAGGATAACCCGCCGCAGGCTGCCGTAGGCTGCCCTCAGTTCCGTCTGTCGGGCATGTCCTGCCACCACCATTCCGTCCGCAGCCAGGAGGCCCGGCTGTTTGACGATGCTCTCCATCACCGCATGGAATGCGCCCATGCGGTAGGGAGGATCCAGCAGGACCAGGCCATACCCGCCAGGCAGCGAAGCCAGGGAGCGGACCGCATCGCCCTGAAGCACCCTGGCCTGCCCGTCAAAGCCGGCGGAGGCCAGGTTTTCCCGGATGACCGCGCACTGTCTGCGGTCACGCTCCACGAAATCGGCCCATTCGGCGCCCCGGCTGAGTGCCTCTATGCCCAGGCTGCCCGTGCCGGCGAATAAGTCGAGTGCGCGCCTGTCCAGGTACTGCTCAATCGACAGAATGTTAAAGATCGCCGCCCGTACCCGCTCGGTAGTGGGGCGGACACCCGGAACCGCTGCGCCTTTCAGCCGCCGCCCCCTAGCCTCTCCTCCCCCTACTCGCATGGTTCGGACAATTCGAAATTATACAAGGTCAGGCCTCTCCATACCTGAATTCAGAAGGCGAGTTTCGATAAAAATTTAATGTTTTGACCAAACAATGCGGCCTCAGCTCCAGCGGGTCAAGTTGACGCTCCGGGGGCGCTGTGCTAACATCCGCGCCACGGAACAAGTTCCCAGATTCAAGCAATGCGGCATTCCGGGACGAGTAGGGGACCACAAAACCGATGAGCTTCAGCCAGCGTTTGGCCGGCTTCACGCCGGAGAAGGACACGGTGCTGACGGTCGGCGTGTTCGATGGCGTGCATCTGGGCCACCGTCACCTACTCGGCCACCTCATTGACTGGGCCTCTCCGGCCTGCGCACCTGCCGTTATCACCTTTTCCAACCGCCCCGTGACCGTGTTCCGACCCGGCACTTTTCCCAGCTACCTTACCACACCCGAGCACAAGGTAGACCTGCTCCGCGAGGCAGGAGTTGAGTTGGTTGTGCCGTTGGAATTCACCCAGGAGCTGTCGCAGGTTTCAGCCCGCCAATTCGCTGAATTGCTCAACGGAACCATGCGAATGAAGGGCTTGGTGCTCGGTCCCGACTCGGCCTTGGGCCAGGGAAGAGAAGGCGACCTGGCCTATATGCAGGCCGAGGGCGAGAGGCTGGGATTCTGGGTCCGCTCGGTGCCTCCCCTGGAAATCAACGGGCAGCCGGTCAAGAGCAGGGTCGTTCGTGAGGCTCTTGTTGCGGGAGATGTGGCGGGCGGCGCGCGTCTGCTGGGCCGAAACCACTCCCTCAGCGGCAAGGTAGTCGTGGGAGACCAGCGAGGAAGAACCTTGGGGTTTCCCACCGCCAACATTGACGTCTACCCCGGACTGCTCTGGCCGGGCGACGGGATTTACGCCACGTGGGCCTACTTCGGCGGAGAGCGCCACCTGTCGGCCACCTCCATCGGCGTCCGTCCCACTTTCGGTTTGACCCAGAGGCTGGTGGAAGTCTACGTGATGGACTTCAGCGGCGACCTGTACGGCCAGCCCATGAGCGTGGAATTCGTCGAAAAGGTGCGAAACCAGGAAACCTTCGCCGACATAGACGCCCTCATAGCCCGTATCGAGCAGGACGTGGCCGACTCCCGGGTCGTGCTGGCCCAAGCCACTCCCACTTCCCCTCTCCCCCAGGGAGAGGCTTAGGGGGAGGGGGAGCTATGCTCAGCCCCGAAACGCTGGACACGATTGTCCACCGTGGCGTTAGCGACATAATCTCTCGCGACGAATTCATCCGACTGCTGCAGTCGGGCCGTCCCCTGCGCCTCAAGATGGGCTTCGACCCCAGCCGCCCAGACATCCACCTCGGCCATACTGTGGGCCTCCGCAAGCTGCGCCAGTTGCAGGACTTGGGACACCAGGTGATCCTCATCGTTGGCGACTGGACAGCGCAGATTGGCGACCCCAGCGGCCAGTCGGCCACCCGCCCCATGCTGACTCACGAGCAGGTGATGGAGAACGCCCAGTCTTACCTGCGCCAGTTCTTCAAGGTGGTGGACCGGGACCGCACCCAGGTAGTTGAGCAGAGCGAGTGGTTCGGCAAGTTCACCCTTGCTGATGTCATCGGTCTGACCGGACGCTTTACCGTGGCCCAGTTCCTCCAGCGCTCAGACTTTGCCCAGCGGTTCGCCGAACAGCGGCCCATAGCCATTACCGAGCTGCTGTACCCGCTGCTCCAGGCCTACGATTCCGTTGTCATCGAGTCTGACGTGGAATTCGGCGGCACCGACCAGATGTTCAACCTGCTGGTGGGCCGCGAGTTGCAGGAAATGATGGGCCAAAGGCCGCAGCAGTGCTTCATGATGCCCATTCTACCCGGTACCGACGGCGTGCAGAAGATGAGCAAGAGCCTCGACAACTACATCGCCGTTGACGAGTCCCCGGCTGATATGTACGGCAAGGTAATGTCCATCGCCGACAACATGATTGTCCGCTACTACGAGCTACTCACCGACCTGCCCTCCACCGATCTTGCAGACCTGGAGCGCGACATAGAACTGGACACAGTCAACCCTATGGAACACAAGAAACGGCTGGCATTGGACATCACCAGCCAGTTCCATGACCCCGCAGCCGCCGATGCTGCCCAGGCCCACTTCGAGCGCGTGGTGCAGGGCCGCAACCTGCCCGATGAAATGCCGGAGGTGTCTCTGGCGAGCCTGCGCGAACAATCCAACGCCCCCGACGGCGCCATCCGCGCCGACCGCCTGCTGGTGGCTGCCGGGCTCGCAGCCAGCAACGCCGAGGCTCGCAGGCTGCTTTCCCAAGGCGCGGTGGAGATTCTGCCTTCGTCAGGCGATCCCTACCGGCTCGAAGGCGACCGCGCCGAAGTGTCCCCTGCTGCTGGCGATGTGCTTCGCGCTGGCCGCCGTCGCTTCATTCGCATAGTCGAGCCGTAGTCTCGTTGGCTCCCATCGCCTTTTCGTTGGAGCAAATCAAGACGAGTCTGACGATTGGCCGCTGTTGCCGTTCTGCTGGCGTAGTCTGTCGTTTTTGGCGCGTAGGTCGTCGATGGTCTGCTGGAGGGTGCGGATTATTTCGTTCTGTCCGTTGCCATTACTACCTCCGTTATTCAGTACAGCGGCCAGAAGGGTCATCATTTCTGTGTGGCGGCGTTCCGCAATTTCTGAGTCTTGGCGTCGCTCCTCGCGGCGGTGCTCTTCTTCCACCCGCTGTTCTTCGCGGCGGCGCTCTCCTTCCACTCGCTGTTCTTCGCGGCGGCGTTCTTCTTGACGTTCCTCTCGGCGGGCTTCCGCGGCCAAATTTTCCTGGTGGCGGCGTTCGGCATTGGCTTCGTTTTCCAGGCGGTCCAGCCGCCGAGCTCTGAGGTCAAAGTAACTGGATATCAATTACGGCACCCTCAAGACGGCAAGCATGATTGCGATGTATGCGCCCGCCGACAGGTAGACAACCCAGATAGATATTTCCATGCCGCAATTATAGTCAAAGGCGATTGCATTGCGCACCCTTTCCCGCGTTGACACCCGCCGCCGCTGCTGACTAGACTTGCTGGTACAGCACTCTCATCTTGTCAATCCCCTCCATCCTGAAAATCCTGATTCAGACAATCACTCCACGACTTCGGTCCCTACGGAGGTACTTCCTTGATTTCCGACCACGAACTGCAGAAGCTGAACGAGCGCGCCGCCGGTTGGCGGGAGAGGCAGGACCCGGCGGCCCAGCGCCGGCCGGAGTTCCGCACCCCTTCGCAACTGCCGGTGGAGCAGATCTACACCGCCGCCGACACCGCCCGCGATGACTACATGGAGTCGGTGAGCCTGCCCGGGGAGTTCCCGTATCTGCGGGGCATCCATGACACCGGATACCGAGGTCGCCTCTGGACCTTCCGTATGTTCGCCGGGTTCGGTCGCCCGCAGGAGACCAACGAGCGCTTCAAGTTCCTGCTGGAGCAGGGGCAGACCGGCCTTTCCGTAGCCTTCGATATGCCCACCCTCTACGGCTATGACACAGACGACCCCCGGGCCTTCGGCGAGTTCGGCACCTGCGGCGTGGCCGTTTCGTCGCTGGCCGATATGGAAACGCTCTTCGACGGCATCCGTCTGGACGGCATCACCACCTCCATGACGATCAACGCCCCCGCCGCCATCATCTGGGCCATGTACCTGGCTGTGGCTGAGAAGCAGGGCGCGTCGCTGGACAAGCTCGGCGGCACCATCCAGAACGACATCCTGAAGGAGTACATCGCCCAGAACGAATACATCTTTCCGCCCCATCCATCCATGCGGCTGGTGACCGATACCGTGGAGTTCGGCGCGAAGCGCGTGCCGCGCTGGAACCCCATCAGCATCAGCGGCTACCACATCCGCGAAGCAGGCTCCAACGCCGTCCAGGAACTGGCCTTCACCTTGGCCGACGGGTTCGAGTACGTCCGCCACGCCCAGGAGCGCGGACTGGACGTGGACGAGTTTGCGCCGCGACTGAGCTTCTTCTTCAACGTGCATAACAATTTCTTCGAGGAAATCGGCAAGTTCCGCGCCGCCCGCCGCATCTGGGCCCAGGAAATGCGGGACACCTTCGGCGCAACTGATTCCCGCTCCCACAAGCTGCGCTTCCACGCCCAGACCTCCGGCCAGTCGCTGACTGCCCAGCAGCCGGAGAACAACGTCGTCCGCGTCTCGCTCCAGGCCATGGCCGCCGTCCTGGGCGGGTGCCAGTCGCTGCACACCAACAGTAAGGACGAGGCCTGGGCGCTGCCCTCGGAGGAGGCGGCCCTGCAGGCCCTCCGCACCCAGCAGATCATCGCCCACGAGACCGGCGTCACCGACACCGTGGACCCGCTGGGCGGCAGTTACTTCCTGGAAGTGATGACCGATCAGCTCGAGTCCGGGAGCTACGACTACTTCCGCCGCATTGAGGACGTGGGAGGCGTGATTCCTGCGCTGGAGACCGGCTTCCTGCAACGGGAAATCGCCGATGCCGCTTACATCTACCAGATGGAGGAGGATCGCAAGGAGCGCATCACCGTCGGCGTCAACGAATACAACACTGGCGAGGATATGGACATCCCGCTGCTCCGGGTAGACCGGGAGGGAGAGCGACTGCAAATCGAAGGCATCAACGAAGTCCGCCGCACCCGCGACAACCGTGACGTGGTAGAGAAGCTGCGCGCCCTCGAAACCGCCGCCCGGGGCAACGAAAACCTGATGCCGCCTCTGATTGAAGCCGCCAAGTCATACGCCACGCTGGGGGAGATGATGGACGTCTTCCGCGAAGTGTTCGGCGAATACCAGCCTACTTGGGCGTTCTAGGCGCTTCTAGCTGGCGCGAAGCGAAGGCCCCGAATAGCATCGGGGCCTTCGCTTGTGCCGCTTGGTTGGAGGGGGAACCTAGTCGTCTTCTTCGCGGAGGCGCTTGGCTTCCTCGATGACTTTCGATTCCAGGTTCTGGGGAACCGGCTCGTAGTGGTCGTACTCCATGGAGTAGGAGCCTCGACCTTGGCTTAGCGAGCGCAGGTCCTGGGAGTAACGGAGCAGCTCGGACTGTGGCACCTCGGCGTCAATGACAGTCACGCGGTCCTGAGGATTCATCCCCAGGATGCGACCGCGCTTGACGTTCAGATCGCTCATCACGTCTCCGGTATAAGCGTCCGGCACCGTTACCGAAAGACGCATCACCGGCTCCAGCAGGATGGGGCTGGCATCGCTTACCCCCTTCTTCAGGGCCTGGATGCTGGCAATCTCGAAGGACATTCCCGACGAGTCAACGCTGTGGAAGCTGCCGTCGTACAGCACCGCCTTCAGGTCAACTATGGGAAAGCCGGCCAGCGCTCCCTCGTCCATAGCCTTGACCACGCCCTTTTCCACAGACGGGATGTATTCCCTGGGAACTCGTCCGCCGACCACCTCATTGCCGAACTCGAAGCCCTGGTCCCGGTCCATCGGCTCCAGGCGCAGTATCACGTGGCCGAACTGACCATGCCCGCCCGACTGCTTCTTGTGCCGGTACTCGGACTGCGTGGTGCGGGTGATGGTCTCACGGTAAGGCACGCGGGGCAGCCTAACTCGCAGTTCGGCCCCGAACTTCCGCTTGATCTTGTCTATCGCCACGTCAATCTGTGCATCGCCCAGACCGGTGATCAGCGTTTCGCTGGTGCTGGCGTTGCGCGACATCTGCAGGCTTGGGTCTTCTTCTACGATGCGCCCCAGGGCGAGCGACATCTTGTCCAGGTCGGCCTTGGATGCCGGGGACACCGCCACCCGGTAATAGCCCACCGGCATCTGGATGGGATCAAAGGTCACCTGGTTGTCGCGGGTGCAGAGAGTGTCGCCCGTAACGGTGGAGGACAGCTTGCCAACCGCGCCGATGTCGCCGGCGGTCACTTCGGTCAGGTTCTCCTGGCTCTTGCCCTTGGGCAGATAGAGCTGCCCGACGCGCTCCGATTGTCCCTGGGTGACGTCCCACACTTCCGAGTTGCTCTTGATGGATCCTTGGTACACGCGGAAGAGAGACAGCTTGCCGACGAAGGGGTCGGCTGTGGTCTTGAAGACCAACGCAGCCAGGGATGCGCCGGAGTCGGCCTCGAATGCCACTTCGTCGCTGGAGTTGACCTTGGTCAACTTAGGCTTTACGCCGTCCGCGGGTGAGGGGAGGTAGGAGCGGGTCATCGAGAGAAACTCGGCCACGCCTATGTTTCCAGTGGCGGAAGTGGCGAGGATGGGAACCAGCTCACCCCGCAGCACTGCGCCGCGCAGGGCGCTCTCGATTTCCCCCGCAGTCAGTTCCTCACCGCCGAGATAGCGGTCGGCCAGTTCGTCGTCGCTCTCGGCGGCGGCCTCGATGAGGCGTTCGCGGGCCGCCTCCACTTCGTCGGCCAGTTCTGAGGGTACGTCGGCGTTGGGGTCGGCCACGCTGATCACGCCCTGGAAGCTGTCAGCCTGTCCTACCGGGATCTGGAACGGGACGCATTGCCGTCCGAAAGTCGCCTGAATATCGGCTACGTTGCGGTCGAAGTCTGCGTTTTCACGGTCCATCTTGTTGATGACAATAAGACGAGGCAGGTTGCCGGACTCGCACATGCCCCAGCCGCGTTCGGTGCCGACGTCCACGCCGGAGGTCGCATCCACCAGGATGGCGGCGGCTTCGACTACCCGCAAAGCGCCGACTACTTCGCCCCGGAAATCGTCATAACCAGGCGTATCCAGGAAATTTATCTTGCAACCGTCGTCGGTGATTGCGATGAGTGTGGTCTGGATGCTCCCGCCCCGCTTGACTTCTTCCGGCTCGTAGTCGGAAACGGTGTTCCCGTCCTCGATTCGTCCCTGGCGGGTCACCGCCTTGGTGCTGAAAAGCGCCGCCTCGCACAGCGACGTTTTGCCAGCGCCGGAATGGGACAGCAGGGCCACGTTTCTAATGCTGTTGGCATCCATATAGGGCTTGCTCCCTCTAGCTGATTATCTTCGTCCGCGCGACGACCGGAAGGGAAGTGGTGGTCCGTCGCGTGGCGCAAACCGCGACGACGCAACTGGCGTCCTGCGCGGAAGGATAAGTTATTGTATAAGTTGTAGCTAAACGGCGCAACAGCAGTACAGCAGCAGGACGATTGTAAAATCCACCCTGTCACTCTGTACGAAGCGAAGAGTCCTTTTCCCGCAACCAGGGATTCTTCGCTTCGCTCAGAATGACACCACTCGCGACAGCTACTTTGCAATCGTCCTGATTGCAACAGCCAAGTCCTTTCGATTATTTGTCTGAATCAGCCCTTCGGCTTGGCTCAGGACAGGGATTTTCAGGGTTAGAGGATGGACAGGATTGGAGTCACCCAATTGGAGGATGTCCTCGCCCCCGCATCAAGTGCGGGGCAGGCTCTAACCCTTTCCCTGGGGGAGAGGGAATAAGGGGCCTGGGATACCAAGCAGGGCAATCGCATCTTGATTTCGGCAGTTCATGGTACGGCAGGCATCACTTTTGCCGGGCTACGGCGGGCTGCTTTTTTATTTTTCAGGTAATTTCCGGTAGTTTCCGGTAATTTTTGCGATTCCGGGCCGGTCGCAGATTATATGCTGAGGGCCGTCGTGATTGGAGGGCTACCGGTAGCCCAGCCTGGCGCGGGCGGCACCGGCAGCGTCGGACAGGGTCTGAGCAAAGTAGCCTTTGCCGGGCTTCCAGTTCCTTCTAGGCCAGAAGGGAACTTCCATGCGGGAGCGGGGGATGAGGCCCCGGTCCGCGGCCTTAGGGAACAGGCTGCGCAGAACATCGTTTACCTGGGGGAGCAGCAACTTTCTGAGGCAGTCGTCGAGGTAGTCTGACAGGCGGACGTGGCCCCTGACGCGGATGCCCAGGCCGCGGAGCTTCCTGAAGAGGTTGAAGGCCCAGTCGTCGCAGGTCAGCCCGGAGTTGGGCCTGCCTGGGGTAACGGCGTCGGCCATCTGGTCGCAGAGTTCCAGGGCCAGGGGAGCGGCACGGTAGAGTTGGAGTTTGGTGTCGTACTTGCGCATGAGGGAATCCACCTGGATTCTGAGCCGGGTAAAGGTCATGGGTTCAACTTCCTGTTACGTCTGTCGGGGCCGAAGATTTTGATATTCCGGTCAAAAGGGGAAAAAACCGGACATGGGGATGCCTGTTGAGGGAGGACGGGCAGTTTGCGGAGGTTCCACGATGGGCGGTTGTATGTCGCGCATAGCGAACAAACGTTTCATTACACAATTGAGGGTACTCGGTGGACAAGGATGGTGTCAAGGGCTTGTGGTCAGTGGGCAGGGCCTTTCGATTATTTGTCTGAATCAGCCCTTCGGCTTGGCTCAGGACAGGGATTTTCAGGAGTAAAGGATGAACAGGATTGGAGTTACCCAATTGGAGGACGCCCTCGCCCCCGCATCAAGTGCGGGGCAGGCTCTAACCATCTCCCAGAGGGAAAGCGAATAATCGAA
>VXOI01000033.1 GCA_009840175.1 Chloroflexota bacterium
CACCCCCCGACCGCCCGCCGCCCGCGCCCCCTGCGTACACCCCCCCCGAGCGAGCCGGGGCCAGGGGGATGATCGGGACAACAGGAGGCATCGCTTGGCGTTAGTAGGGATTGTCGCGAACCCGGCGGCGAGCAAGGACATACGGCGGCTGGTGGCGCAGGGACGGGTCGTGCCGGACTGGGAGAAGGTGAATATCGTCCGGCGGGCGCTGCTGGGCTTGCAGTCGGTGGGCGTTGACCGGGTGCTGGCGATGCCCGACAGCTCGCACCTGGTGCAGCGGGCCGCCGACGATCCGCACCTGTCGGTGGAGGTTGAACTGCTCCGGATGACAGCCCTGTTCAACGAGGGCGATACGGTGCGAGCGGCAGCCGCAATGGCCGATGAGGGTGTCAACTGCGTCATAACGCTGGGGGGCGACGGCACCAACCGGGCAGTGGCCAAGGGTTCCCGGGATATGGCGATGGTCGCCATTTCGACGGGGACGAACAACGTCTTTCCGGTGATGGTGGAAGGCACCACAGCGGGGATGGCCGCCGGGCTGGTGGCGTCGGGCACCGTCCCGATGGAGGATGCGACGGTTCGCAGCAAGACACTGGCGGTAATGGTGGATGGCGAGGACCGGGACATTGCGCTGGTGGACGTTGCGCTGTCGAAGGAGCGGTTCGTAGCCACCCGCGCCATCTGGGATATGAACACGATATACGAGGTGTTCCTTACGCGGGCCGAGCCGTCGTCCATCGGGCTGTCGTCCATCGGGGCGCGGCTGGAGGCGGTGTCGCTGACCGACGGCGGAGGGCTGCACTACCGGATTGCCGACCTGCGACAGGAGGAAGAAGAGGGACGCCCCCACCCTAACCCTCCCCCGGAAGGAGAGGGAACGAAGGACAGTGAGGCTGAGATATACGTGCGGGCGCCCATCGCGCCCGGCTCGGTGCCGGTGGTGGGCATCGAGTCGTGGCAGCGGCTGGCGGACGGGCAGCGGGTGACCGTGGAGCAGCGGCACTCGACGGTGGCGCTGGACGGGGAAAGGTCCTTCTCGGTGAACCCGGACAACCTGCTGGAAATAGAGGTGCGGCGCGATGGGCCTCCGGTGGTCAGCGTTGACGCCGCCCTGCGTCATGCGGCAGCCGCGGGCGTGTTCCGTGTCTGAAGAGGGACGCCCTCACCCCAGCCCTCTCCAGGGGGGAGAGGGAACTGCTTTCAGATTGCTATTCCCGGACCGTTCATGCTGACTGGGGCGGAGCTGGCGGTTGCCATCGTGATGGTGACCCTGGGCAGCGTTGTGCTGGGGACTGTCAGCTTCGGCCTGGGGATGGTGGCTTCCCCGGTGCTGCTGTTGCTGCTGGGGGCCAAGCCGACCATCGTGCTGGTCAACACTATGATCGTGATGATCGTGGGCATGGTGCTGATGCGCACCTGGAGGCATCTGGACCTGAGCCGGACCAAGTGGCTGATCCTGGGCGGAGCGGCAGGCGCGCCGCTGGGCGTGTTCGTGCTGAACATTGCGGAGCCCGGCCTGCTGCGCATCATCATCGGGGTGGTCATCGTCACCCTGGGGCTGCTCAACCTGCGGGACACCCAGCTTTCCATTGCGACCTTCCCGGGTTCGGGGTTGTGCTACGGGTTTGTTACCTGCGTGGCGGTTACGGCCATCAGCATCGGCGGGCCGCTGGGAGGTGTCTATGCCATAGCGCAGCGGTGGCCTACGCAGACGGTGCGGGCGGCCCTGGCGGCGATGTTCGTAGTATCCAGCGGACTGGCAGTGGTCCTGTATGCCGTAACCGGCCTGTACGACCGGGACACTCTCATCAACCTGGGGATGCTGACGCCGGGGGTGCTGATCGGGTTCGGCGTGGCGGGTCTATTGGTGGGCAGGCTGAACGAGCGGATGTTCCGCTATGTGGTGATTGCGCTGGTGGTGATTGGAGGGGGGATGCTGCTGGCGCGGGAGTTGCTGGGGTAGAGTTGTCTGAACTGTGATTTGTGTGATTGAGTTGATTACCATGACTACAGTCAAGCATCACAAGAATCACAGTTCAGACAATGCTCGGCCTACTCCTGCATGTCGTGGTAGGCGGCGAGGGCGGCGGTGATGCCGTCGCCGACGGCTGCGCCGAGCTGGCGGGTGGAGTCGGCGCGGGCGTCGCCGCAGGCGTAGATGCCGGGGACGCCGGTTCTCATGTGGATGTCGGTGTAGACGTGGCCGAGGGCGTCCATTTCCAACAGGCCCTTGAGGTATTCGGTGTTGGGGTGGAAGCCGACGTAGATGAAGGCGGCGGCGGTGTTGTAGTCGTAGACTTCCTCGGTCTTGAGGTTCTTGACGCGGGCGGCGTCGAGGGCTTCGTTGCCGACGAATTCTTCGACGACGTGGCTCCAGAGGAACTTGACCTTCTCATTGTTGAAGGCGCGCTCCTGCAATATCCTGGCGGCGCGAAGCTCGTCGCGGCGGTGGATGTAGGTGACGGAGTTGACGATGCCAGTGAGGTAGTGGCCTTCATCCATGGCAGCGTCGCCGCCGCCGACCACGACCACGTCCTGGCCACGGAAGAAGTTGCCGTCGCAGACGGCGCAGTAAGAGACGCCGCGCCCGGAGAATTCGTCCTCGCCGGGGACGCCGAGCTTGTTGTGGGAGCCGCCGGTGGCGATGATAAGGCTCTTGGCGGTGTAGGTAGCGTCGTCGGTGTGGACGGTCTTGACCGGCTCGTCGGCCTTCTCGATGCCCTGGACCTCGGAGTAGTCAATCTCGGCGCCGAAGCGGGTGGTCTGCTGCTCCATCATCATGGCCAGTTCCTGGCCCTTGACGCCCTCGGGAAAACCGGGGTAGTTCTCGATTTCGTCGGTAATCAGCAGTTGTCCGCCGGGGCCAAGCTGCTCGATTATCAGGGTCTTGAGCATGGCCCTGGTGGTGTAGAGACCGGCGGCAAGGCCCGCAGCGCCGGCGCCGAGGATGATTGTGTCGTAGTCTGTCGCGGGTGTCGCCATATTCCGGTTGCCTTCCTCAATCAAAATTTACAGCTATTTCAAGTGTAGCAGAGCTAACGGACTCCTGCCGGGACGTTGCCCTTGAGGTGTTCGACGGTACGGGCAAGGCCATCAGCGAGGTCGGTCTGAGGAGTCCAGTCGAGTTCCCGGGCGGCGAGGGAGCAGTCGAGGCTGATGCGGTAGACGTCGCCCGCCCGGGCCGGAGCGTGTTCAGCATCCCAACGGAACCCGGTAATTTCCTTCAACAACTCGAAGATACGATTGACGCTGGTAAGCTCGCCGGTAGCGATATTCATTGCCTTGCCACTGCCCCGGTCAATGGCGGCCATGTTGGCCTCGATAACATCATCCACAGCCACGAAATCGCGTTCCTGGTTTCCGTCTCCGAAAATCACTGGCCGCTTGCCGTTCAGCATGGCGGCAATGAAGATGGCGATTACCCCGGCCTCGCCGTCGGGGGCCTGCCGAGGGCCGTAGACATTGCCGTACCGGAGCGAGGTGAAATCTACGAGGTACTGGCGGCGGTAGAACTCCATGTACTGTTCGGCTATGAACTTGGACATTCCGTAGGGGGAGATGGGGACTACCGGCGTGTCGTCGGGGCTGGGCACAGAAAGGGGTTCGCCGTAAAGGGCGCCGCCGGTGCAGGAATATATTATCTTTTCCACTCCGCTCCGGCGGGCGGCGTCGAGAAGCCGCAGTGTTCCCAGGACGTTGACTTCAGCGTCCAGCATCGGCTCCTTGGTGGAGCGGGAAACGCTGGACTGGGCCGCCATGTGGAAGACAAGGTCGGGCTTCTCGCGGTTGAACACGTCCAGCAACGAAGGCTGGGTAATGCTCATGTGGTGGAAGGTAGCATGATGGTTGACGTTCTTCAGTTTGCCGGAAGAGAGATCGTCAACGATTACCACCCGGAAACCCTCGTTCAACAGCCGGTCAACCATGTGGGAGCCGATGAATCCGGCGCCTCCGGTCACCAGCGCACACCTTCCCTCTACCATCCCCACGCTCCTGTGCAGTTGGGCGTCTTGCGTTAGCAATCCCCGGCCATCTGGCCGGGGAAGCGTACAGTTACATAATAACCTCGCAGGCCATACAGCACAACGGCAACCCCAGGTGTTTGGAGTGATAGCCGATGTATGATACATTCTTGCCATTCCTGCATGCATCCTCTGTGATGCAGCGATGAAACGGGCGATAAATGAAAATCAGGAGGGCCAACAATGGCCGAAAAGATCGGTTTCGTGGGACTGGGCATCATGGGGAAGCCAATGGCCCGCAACCTGCTCAAGGCCGGCTATGACCTGACGGTGTATGACATCGTGGGCGAGGCTGTGGAGGAAGTGGTCGGCGATGGAGCCAAGCCAGCGTCATCGAGCCGTGAGGTGGCGGCGGCCACGGACAAGATCATCACCATGCTGCCGGACTCGGCGGATTCGGAGAAAGTCATCCTGGGACCTGACGGCGTGCTGGAAGGGGCCTCCTCCGGCAAGACCATCATAGACATGAGTTCCATCGCGCCGCTGGTGTCGCAGCGCATTGCCGCAGAGTGCGCCGAGAAGGGCGTGGAGATGCTGGACGCCCCGGTGAGCGGCGGTGAGCCGGGCGCAATCAACGCGACCCTGGCGATCATGGTGGGCGGCAAGCAGGAGATTTTCGACGAGAACTTCGACCTGCTGAAGACCATGGGCAGCAACGTGGTGCTAACGGGCGACATCGGCGCGGGCGGCGTCACCAAGCTGGCTAACCAGATTATCGTCGCAGCAAACATCGAGGCGCTGGCCGAGGCGCTGGTGCTGGCCACCAAGGCCGGGGTGGACCCGGAGAAGGTGTTCAACGCCATTCGCGGCGGGCTGGCCGGAAGCAACGTGATGGAAGCGAAAGCGCCGATGATGCTGTCGCGCAACTTCCGCGCCGGTTTCCGCGTCCGCCTGCACCAGAAGGACCTGCGAAACGTGCTACAGACGGGGCAGGAACTGAACGTGCCTCTGCCGGTGACGGCACTGCTCCAGCAGATGCTGGGGGCGCTGGTCAACGAGGGCGAACAGGAAGCGGACCACTCGGCGCTGCTTAAGTTCGTGGAGGGGCTGGCCGGGATCGAGGTCAAGGCCGGAGGGTAGGATGCTAAAGCTCAAGCCCAAACGTAAATGGAAGTTATTCAGTCGAAAGTCCGTCAAGGAATTGGGAGATTCCGTGGGCGTAACTTACATTACTGTAACCATAAGGAACCCTTCGGAGCCGGAACGGGTGTGGGAAGGGGAGTTTCTGATTGACACAGGAGCAGTGGATACTTTAGTACCGCGGCAGCACCTGGAGTCTATTGGCCTGGTTCCTGAGGATAGGCGCACCTACGGCTTAGCTGATGGACAAGAGCTTGTTATGGACATCGCAGGCGCAAAAATTGAATTCATGGACGAAAGCACTTGGGGAACCGTCATATTCGGGGCGGAGAACGTGGAGCCGCTTCTGGGTGTTACAGCCCTCGAATCGGTGGGCGTCGAGGTGGACCCGCACAATGCGAGTCTCAACAAACTTCCGGCATCCCGGCTGAGAGGGTTCCGCCCTAAACCCTCACCCTAACCCTCTCCCAAAGGGAGAGGGAACATCATTTCAGTCCAGCTCCTTGAAGCGGGCGTCTCTCCAGTTGAGGGCCGCCCGCAAGCCTTTTTCGGCGGCCACGGCGTTGAACTCTTCCTGTTCCGGGCTGGTGCTGGTGTCGAAGATGGTCATCAGCTCCAGGTTTTGCGATACGGCGTTGAGGAAGCCCATGTTTTCCAAAGCCCGGTTGACGGCTATCTTGCTCATCTTGACGCCTAGCTGCGACATCAGGCACATCTTGCGGGCTACCCGCTCGCATTCGTCCATCAACTGGTCGTGGGGAACGACACGGCTGACCAGTCCGATGCGGGCGGCTTCGTGGGCGTCCACGGTGTCGCCGGTGAGCAGCAGTTCCTTGGCGGCGGCGAGGTTGACGCTGTACGGAGTTATGAGCAGCGGAGGGCCGAAACCGGCGCGAATTTCCGGCTCGCCCAGCACAGCGTGCTCGGAGGCGATTTTCACGTCGCACACCTGCACCAGTTCGCAAGCGCCGCCGAGGGCATAGCCGTTGACTGCCGCGATTACCGGTTTGGGCAGGTTCCACACCTTCATAAAGGTGTCTATGAGTTCCTGCAGGTGGCTGCGCCACTGGTCTGGAGAGCCGCTGAGAGGACTGGGGGAACCTGGGTCGGGATTGATGTCGAATCCGGCGGAGAAGGCCCGGCCCGCTCCGGTGATGATGGCGACGCGAACGTCGGGATCTGCTTCCACCACGTCCAGCGCATCCTGCAAGTCGGCGATGAGCCCGGCGTTGAGGGCGTTCAGCTTGTCCGGACGGTTGAGGGTGAGGTAGGCGATGGAGTCCCGGCGTTCGTAGATGACGTTCTGGAATGACACTGAATGCGCTCCTGAGAGCGGGGGACGCCCCCGCCCTAACCCTCACCTTCCAGGAGAGGGGATTTTTCTATTGTCTGGGAGACCTGGTTATGTCTATGCGTTCGATGACAACCCTCTGGAGGGGGGCGTCGCGGTTGTTGGTGGAGACACGGGAAATGGCGCTCACCACAGACTGGCCTTCAGTGACTTCGCCGAAGATCGTGTGGTTGCCATTAAGCCAGTCAGTGGCCGCAACGGTGATGAAGAACTGGCTGCCGTTGGTGCCCGGCCCGGCATTGGCCATAGCCAGCTTGCCGGGAGCGTCGAACACCAGTCCGGCCACGATTTCGTCCTGGAACTGATAGCCGGGGCCACCCCCACCAGTGCCGGTGGGGTCGCCGCCCTGAATCATAAAGTTCTCGATGACCCGGTGGAAAATCAGACCGTCATAGAAGCCCTGCTGGGCCAGGAAGACGAAGTTGTTGACCGTTACCGGCGTCTGGGTTGCGAACAAATTCACTGTGAAGTTGCCCTGGCTGGTGCGGAAGTTAGCCACATAGTCAGACTCCGGGTCCAGAATCATGGCCGGAAGGCTGGAATATGACGTGCGAGCCCCCGAAACCCTGGAAGTTGCCGCAGGGGTGGATGCAGGCGCAGACGTCGCCGTCTGGGACATGCCGCCCGTTGCGGGAGCCGTAGTGGCGGCTGGCTCGGGCGTTGCGGGAGCAGTAGTTTCTTCGGCTTCGGGAGTTTGCAGCACACACGCCATCAGCGCGAGTAATGCCAGGATGATCGCAATCACAATGGGAACTCTCATATCATACGCATCCGAAGGAATCGGGGTTTGGAATCATTCTATTCCGGTATCGGTCTTCCTGGCTCAGGGCAGTTGGGCCAGGAACCGCCTTTGCAGTTCCTGGTCGGGCCTGAAACTGCCGCTGAATGCAGAGGTCTCCATAACAGCCTCGCGGGTTTCGAGTCCTCTGGCCATGGGGCAGAGGAAGGTACCCTTCAAGCGGACCGCCGCGCCCTCTGTACTTCGGGCCAGCGCGTGGCAGATTTGCTCGGTCAGGCGCTGCTGAGTCTGCAAACGGCGGGCCAGCGCGTCCACCACCTGCGGGATGTTGCCCAGACAGGGAGACGCCCCCTCCCTAACCCTCCCCCGAAGGGAGAGGGAATTTGTGCCTTCCGCTGTCAGGCAGGCCACGTCCGCCGAGCCGAAGAAAGGCAGCAGGTGATTCTCGCAGGTGCTTATGAAGGGAATGCCGGATATGACAAACATTCCTTCACGACTTTCAGTCTCCACCCCAGCGGGCGCAGCAGCGGCGCTTGACAGCAAGTCGGCCACATCGTCGGCGGCGTAGCGGTAGCCGGAGAACAGGTCATCCCAGCATTGGACAACCTGCCGGGGGGTATCTTCCAGTTCCGGCCGGTTGGGGTCTTCGCCGATTTGCTGGAGCATCCTGGTAACTGTGTTCTCGGCGTCCTCGGCGAGTTCCGTTCCTTCCCACGGGAATACTATCCAGTCGGAATTGTCCTTGACCAGCAGAGGCTCCAGGTTGAGGTTGTATTTCTCTTTCACCATGCGCGCGGTGCGCCCGCTGTCAATCAAGTCGTCCACCGCGATGGTGGCTTCGGAAGAGTCCGCCGTAATGATCACGCCGTGCTTGCTGCGAAGCATGGCGGCAACCACGCTGCCGCCGCGGGGAACACCCCAGCACCGGCTACCGGGGGGCAGCCTGGAGGCCAGCCCATCAACCAGCCGGTCAATTTCCGTCCACGTCAACTGCCTAACGCGCAATCAGCCCCCCAATTCTTCAGCGTGTTGGCTACCCGGTCAAACATAAGCCCTCTGGCTGCTTCAACAAGCTCAAGGCAGGGACGTTTTTCCGCCGCTCAAGAATATAGCAGAGAAGAGGCGGCCAAGACAAAGGATGGCGTTCAGGAATTAACGCGCAACCTCAGCAATCCCAATCATCCCAATCCGCTGTACTGTCATAATTGTCTTGGCTGTTGCGTCGCAGACGCCGGTATATGAATCGAAATCCGACGGCTGCCACGGCCAGCGAGGCGACCCCAGCCAGAACCCAGACGTCTATGAAGACGAAAGGTGAAGGTTCATCTCGTTGCGGTTGCCCTCGGACCGGCGGCGAGGGCTGTGGCTGTGCGGGTTCCGTCGTGACTGCCGACACCGGCGAGTCGTCGTCTTGAACCGCGGCCGGGCCGGGAGGAATACCGTCTAGTGGCGAACCTTCCGAAGCCTCACCCTTGTTCCCCGACGGACCAAGGGGAACAGTCGCCAACGGTTCCAGTTCCTGCGTGGCGATTATGGACCGGGGGACGGTGGGTGCCGGCGTGGCCGCAGGCTCCACCGGCAGCCCGGCCCAGCGGCGGTCAAGACCGTCAACATCGAATCCGTAGACGTTGAGCAGCGCGTCCTCTATTACTCGTCCCTTTCTCAATTCGTCCAGCATACGGCGGAAGTTGTCCTCGCCGTACTCCTCTATCAGATAAGCGACGACGCTGACTGACTTGTAGTAGAAGAAGGGGATGGTCCTGGGAGTCCCTGATACGCGGTTCATGCTCCGCAGGGGCGGCGTGCGGCCATACAGTTCACCTCTGCCGCGAATCCGCTCGTTGGGTTCGCTGAAGGTGGCGAATCCCTCATCCAGCCAGGCGGGCACGTCGAGGGCTTTCTCGCCCAGGGCCTCCCGGAACAGCAGGTGGGTGGACTCGTGGACGATGATGCGGCGGTCCAGCCCTTGGCCCACGAATACGCCCTGCTCCGGGAAGGCGTAACCAGCGAATGTGCCGTGGTCGGTGGTGGTCTGGCTTTGAACCGGGAAAACGGCGTTGGCGTCGGCGTAGCTGTTGTAGATGACGCCCTTGAAGGTTTTGCGTGGCTCGAACTGAAGCAGGTCAACCACCCGCTGCAAGTCGCGGCTCAGTTCGCGAGCGGCGCCGGCAACCCGGCCGTCGCTAATGTCGTGATACACCAGTTCCAAGGTGCCGATATTGACGCGCCGCCAGTCGAACCTGTCATCCAGGTACTCCACAATGGAACGCTCGGTCTTAAGAACTGCGCCGTGAGCGTCCCGAATCTGGTAGAAATACTCCACGTCTACCCCGGGGGCGAGATAGGCAGCCTCGTTCGCCGGAATGGAGCGGGTGGCGACAACTCGGGAACCCGGCTCAAAATCAGCGTAGGCATAGCCCCATTTCCGGGAACCGGCGGCGCGGAAATACACTCTCACCTCGACAATGTCGGTATCGGACTCCGCAGTGAGGGTAAGCGCCACGCCATCGGGAAAGTTCACTTGCTGCCGCATCTCCAATACCTGAATCGCTCCCCCGGCAGCGTGAACCCCAGACTGGACAAACGCAACTGACACTGCCACCAGGGTGGCGATCAAAAGGAGCAACCTCAACGCCGGAACGGGTGGCTTGACGACCGGCAAGGGTAAACCTCCCAAGGACGCCCTCACCCCCGCTTTCGCGGGGGCAGGCTCTAACCCTCGCCCGGGGAGGGGGAAGGGATATGCTAATGCCGATTATACGTAGGACGCGCGTCAAACGGACTCGCTTTCAGCTACCGGCTTGGCGGCGTTCCATCTCCAGCAGGGCCTCCTTGCGATGGAGGCCCCAACGGTATCCGGCGAGGCCGCCGTCCTTGCGCACAGCGCGGTGGCAGGGCACGATGGGCGCCACCGGGTTGGTGGCGCAAGCCCGGCCCACGGCGCGGCTGGCGGTGGGTTTTTCCAGTTCCCCGGCCAACTGGTGATAGGTGCGGGTCTCTCCTGCAGGTATGGCTTGCAGCTTGCGCCAGACCCGCCACTGGAAGGCGGTAGCCAAAACGTCGAGGGGCAGGTCAATATCCAGGCGGCTCCCGTCCAGGTATTCCAGCATCGCCTCCGTCCAGCGTCGCAATCCGCCGGACTCCGGGTCGAGGCCGGTGAACTCGACGCGGCTGATTTCCGCCGCCGGGAACTCCTCCGACAACTCCGCTATCAGAGCATCATGGTCGTCTCCCAGCTTGACCGCGCATACTCCACTGGAGGTGCCGGCCACCAGCAGGCCGCCCAACTCCGACTCGGTGACGATGTACCGGATTACCGCGCCGGCGCCACCTTTGCGATAGCTGGCTGGGGTCATACCCAGTTGCGATTCAGCGTTTTCGTACAACCGGCTGGGAGAGCCAAATCCGGCGTCATACATGGCACCCGCGACATTCGAGCCGTCCCGAACCACGGCCTTGAACCGCCCCAGACGCTTACCACGGGCGTACTGCGCCGGGCTTAGCCCTGTTTCCCTCTTGAAGACGCGCACCAGCCGGGAAGCGCCCACGCCCACGGCGCCGGTCAGTTCCGACAGGGACGGGACTGAGTTGCAGTCGCCAATACACTCGTCGATGTACTCGCAGGCGCGCCGGACCAGTTCCGCGTCTTCAGCGGGCATGTTGGGCCGGCAGCGGCGGCAGGGGCGATATCCTGCGCGGCTGGCATCTTCCGGCACAGTGAAGAATACTGCCTGGGACTGCCGGGGGCGACGGCTGGGACAGGTGGGCCGACAGTAGACGCCAGTGGAACGGACGGCATAAACGAAGCGGCCGTCGAAGCTGGAATCCCGCGACAGCACCGCTGCCCATAGCTGCTGATGGTCAAGCACGGCAACTTTGGTTGTTGTCATTTCCAAATCCTCCATAGCAATCAGGGAATTTCCGCAAAGCTAGGCGTCGGCATCATGTTGCGAGTGGACGGACGAAGTGAGTTGAGTTAACGAGGGCCAGCAATTTTTCGTCTCCGTCGGTGATGCGCGTGGCGGCAGCCATCAGAGTTCGGCCTGGATGGGGA
>VXOI01000073.1 GCA_009840175.1 Chloroflexota bacterium
TTCGCTTGCGCCCTCATCACCCTCAGGGCCGCAGGGTTATTAGGATAGGCTCTTACAACGACCTCACCCCGCAGGAACGCTACGTCATCGAGCTGAAAGGCACCGAACCGCCCTTTACCGGAGAATACGACGACTTCTACGAAGAAGGAATATACGTCTGCCGCCGCTGCAATGCCGAACTGTATTCATCAGTAGACAAGTTCGACGCCCACTGCGGCTGGCCGGCCTTCGACGACGAGATACCCGGCGCGGTGCGCCGGTTACCCGACCCGGACGGATACCGCACCGAAATCGAATGCGTCAACTGCGGGGGGCACTTGGGCCACGTATTCCTCGGCGAGCGTCTCACCCGCAAGAACACCCGTCACTGCGTCAACTCTCTCTCAATGCGCTTCATACCTGCTGACAAGCAAAGCTAGGCAGCCACAAGCAAATCCGGTCATCCTGAGATTGTCGAAGTATGACCGGATTTCGGTGCTCCTTGTCAGTCTTTATCAGCCCAGCAGCCATCCAGAAACTTCAATACCTCGGCGGCTGTTTCCTTCGGGGCTTCTTCCGCCAGGAAGTGGCCGCAGTCAATTGCCCTTCCCCGCACGTCCTCCGCCCTTTCCTGCCACACCCTGAGCATATCCAGCCCTTGTCCGGTCTGCCAGCCCGGCCGCTTCGCCATGTTGCCGCCCCACAGCGCCAGCACCGGACAAGCCAGCTTGCGTCCCCGGTCGGCGGCGTCGTGGGCCAGGTCAACGTCAATGGCGCGGTAGTCGGCGCAGGACGCCCGAATCGTGTCAGGGTTGGAGAAACAGCGCAGATACTCGGCATAAGCCTCTTCCGTAATGGCTCCCTCAACCGCCGTCCAGCGCTCCAAGAGAAAGTCCAGGTAGAACTTTGCGTTGGTGCCGATCAGGGTTTCAGGAAACGGCTCCGGCTGGCGCATCAGGTGCCAGTGGAACCAGGCGAAGGCCAGGCTGCTATCCATGGCCTCGAAGGCTGCCTGCGACGGGGCCACATCCAGCGTCGTGAAGCTCCGCACCCGCTCCGCCGAATCCAGGGCCATGCGGTGCCCCACCCGGGCACCCCGGTCGTGCCCCACTACATGGAAGGACCGGTGGCCCAGAGTTGACATCACTTCCAACAGGTCCTGCGCCGTGCGTCGCTTGCTGTACCTTTCCGGGTCAGCGTCAACGGCGGGCTTGCCGCTGTCTCCATAGCCGCGCAGGTCGGGGGCAACGACGGTGTATTGCTCGGCGATCATGGGCGCGACTTTGTGCCACATTACGTGGGTCTGCGGGTATCCGTGCAGCAACAATACCGGCTCGCCGCTTCCGCCATATACCAGGTTAATCACGGTTTCAGAGGTTTCGATCTGAGCGGAGGTGAAGTCTTCGAACACCAGCAGCGTCTCCTATGTTCCGTGGCAACGCTTGTATTTCTTGCCGCTGCCGCAAGGGCATTTCTCATTGCGGCCAATCTTGCCGCGCTCGGCCCGCATCGTGCGCTTCTCGTGGCACCGCGCGCACGTACAGGCGGGCGGATGCTCGCTATGCCAGTTGGTTCGTGTCGTCATACCTGCCAGCTCTCCACAGGATTGTGAGGTCAGGGCACCGGTATCTTACCACGCACTTGAGGTTGGCCTTAGGTGACCCAAACGTACAGCCTTGACGAAACCGGGCATCGGCATAGAATATCCGCAGCCCTCCTCATACGGTGAGCCATGAACAACACCGCCGCCGAAATGATGCTCAGCCCCTATCGCGTTCTCGACCTGACCGACGAGCGCGGGCTGCTGTGCGGCAAGATTCTGGGCGACCTGGGCGCGAACGTAGTGCAGGTGGAGCCGCCCGGCGGCAGCCCGGCCCGGCAGGTCGGGCCGTTCTACGGCGACGACCCTGCGCCGGACAAAAGCCTGTACTGGTGGGCCTACTGCGCCAACAAGCGGGGCATCACCCTCAACCTGGAGCACCCCGACGGGCGTTCGCTCCTGGAACGCATAGTCGCGTCCGCAGACTTCGTCATCGAGTCCTTCGACCCCGGCTATCTTGACGGCCTGGGCCTGGGATACTCGCGGCTGTCTGAGATCAACCCCAGCGTCGTCATGGTGTCCATTACCGCGTTCGGGCAGGACGGGCCTTATGCCGGCTATCCGGCGTCGGACATCACGGGGATGGCGCTGGGCGGGTTCATGCACCTGACCGGCGATCCTGATCGCGCGCCGCTGCGTCCCAGCTTCCCTCACTTCTACCTGCACGGCTCGGCGGCCGGGGCGGCCGGGGCGATGCTGGCCCATACCTATCGCGCTCTCACCGGCGAAGGCCAGCACGTGGACGTTTCCTGCCAGCAGGCCGTGGCGCGGACGCTGGCCCACGCACCGCAGATCTGGGACATCGAGGGCGCGGTGTTGCAGCGCATGGGCGTTTATCGCCAGACCTCCGGAGAGAACCGGGTGCGCATCAACTGGCCCTGCGCCGACGGTTACGTCAACTACATGCTGCAAGGCGGCGGCGTAGCCCCCAGCACCCGGGCGCTGTTCCAGTGGATGGAAGAGGACGGGTTCGACGTTACTGAGCTTCAAGCCATAGAGTGGGAGACGATGGGATACGGCCGAATCACTCCGGAAGTGATGGACCTAGTGGTCGGGCCGATGGCCGAATTCTTCGAGCGGCACACCCGCGAGGAATTGACCCGCGAGAGCGTGACCCGCCGCATCCTGCTATTCCCGGTGGCTACACCCTCCGACCTGCGGCAGCACCCGCAGTTGGAAGCGCGGGGCTACTATACGCCGCTGGAACACCCGGAGTTGGGAACAACCATTGACTACCCCGGAGCGTTCATCAAGGGCGGCGACGGCTCGCGGCTGGCCGCACTTCGCCGACGCGCTCCGCTGTTGGGGGAGCATAACGTGGAGATTTACGGCGGCGAGCTGGACCTGTCGGCGGCGGAGATCGAGGCGCTCAGGCGTGTCGGTGTGATATGACGGACGATATTTCCCTCTCCCTCCGGGAGAGGGTTAGGGTGAGGGCGTAACCCGATGACGCAAAAACCTTTAGACGGCGTAAACGTCCTCGATTTCTGCTGGGTGGCCGTGGGGCCGATGACCACCAAGTACCTGGGCGAGTACGGCGCGACAGTGGTGCGGGTGGAATCGGCCAAGCGTCCCGGCACCCTGCGCTCGGCGGCCCCCTTCCGCGACGGCGTGGCAGGCATCAACCGCAGCGCCTACTTCGCCAGCTACAACGCCAACAAGATGGGCATTACCGTTGATATGCGCCACCCCCGCGCTCGCGAACTGATGCTGAGGCTGGCGGGGTGGGCGCACATCGTGACCGAGAACTTCACCCCCGGCACCATGGAGGGCTGGGGGCTGGGATTCGAGGAACTGCGGGCGGTCAATCCCGGGCTGGTTATGTTCAGCGCCTCGATGATGGGGCGTGGCGGGCCGATGGAGCGGCAGCCCGGCTTCGGCCCGGTGCTGTCGTCGCTGGTCGGGCTGACCAACGTCACCGGCTGGCCCGACCGCACGCCGGTCAACCCCTACGGCGCATACACCGACTTCATCGTGCCCCGCTTCGCGGTGGCTGCCATCCTGGCCGCGCTGGACCACAGCCGACGCACCGGCGAAGGCAAGCACCTGGACCTGTCGCAACTGGAAACCTCGATGCACTTCCTCGCTCCCTATCTACTGGACTACACCGCCAATGGGCGGGAGCAGCAACGGCAGGGCAACCGCGACGCCGGGGCGGCTCCTCACGGCGTCTATCCTTGCGCGGGCGATGACCGCTGGCTGGCGCTGGCCTGCCGAACCGAACCGGAATGGAAGGCATTGCTGGCTGCTGCCGAACCGGACGGCGGCCCGCTCCACGGCGATGCCTTCACGACGTTGCCGGAACGCAAGGCCAACGAGGACGAGCTTGACCGCCTCATAGCCCAATGGACGGTGCAGCACGAGCAGCGGCCCCTGATGCGACTGCTGCTGGAGGCAGGAGTCCCGGCGGGGATAGTCAACGACCCGCGGGATCTCTTCGACGATCCGCAACTGCAACACCGCCAGCACTTCCACTGGCTCGACCACCCCGAAATCGGCCCCTACGCCACCGACCGCAGCGAGTTCGACCTTTCCCTGTCTCCCGGCAGCCTCGACGTTCCCGCCCCGCTGCTGGGCCAGCACACCGAGCACTTCCTGCGAGACATCATCGGCCTGAGCGAGGAGGAGTATCGCTCGCTGGAAAGCGACGGCGTACTGGAGTAAACAAGAGTCTTACAGCGTCTCCCAGTCCACGGCCTGCTCGAAGGCGTGGGCGGCGCGCAGTACGGTGGCGTCGTCGAAGGTGCGGCCGACCAGCATCATGCCCACCGGAAGGCCGATGGCTGTCTTGCCGCAGGGTACGCTGACGGCCGGGTGGCCGGTCATGTCGAAGGGGCCGGTGTTGTTCACCATATCCCAGCCGTGGTCCAGAACCTTGAAGGGGTCGCCGCCGGCGTCGTTGCGATGGGCCGGCATCGGCGTAGTGGGCATCACCAACAAGTCGAAACTGTTCAGTGCCTCGTCATAGGCCGCCCGCAGGTCGCGGCGTACATTCTGGGCCTTGGCATACATACGGCTGTTGTACTGCTCGGTCATGTAGGTGCCGATGAGCAAAACCAGCTTGACCGTCGGCGGGAAGTCGTTGGCCTGGGCACGGCGACCATGCCCCAAAGCATGGGCCAGACCGGGATTGTACTGACCCTCGAAGTGGCGGCCTGTCCCGCTGGTGTGGAGCAGTCCGGTCGCGCCCTCGGCTATGAGACCCCAGACCACCCCCCTAGCCTTGGTGTGCCATGGGATGGAGACGTCGGAAACCGTAGCGCCTGCTTCGGCCAGCACCCTCAGGGCCTGGCGTACCCGGTAGTCCACCGCAAGGTCGGATTCGGGCATCCCAAACCCTTCGGTAACTACGCCAATCCTCAGGCCGGTAGCGTCGCCATTCAATGCCTCGGTGTATGGCTGTGTCGCAACCTCGCCCTGACGGGGGTCCAATGGGTCCTTTCCGGCGATGACTTCCAGCAACAACGCCGCCTCGTATACCGTCCGCGCCATAGGCCCGGCGTGGTCGAAGGTGTTGTCTATTCCGACTATCCCGGTGTAGGGCACCAGCCCGTGGGTGGGCTTGTGGCCCACCACGCCGCAGAAGGATGCCGGAATGCGAATGGAGCCGCCCTGATCGCCGCCAATGGTTATGTCAATATCATCGTAGTAGAGTCCGGCAGCCGAACCGCCGGAAGAGCCGCCAGCCAGGTAGTCGGTGTTGTGCGGGTTGAGCGTGGGGCCGAAGGCGCTGGTGTCGCCCGCGCCGGAGAAGGCGAAGTTGTCGAGGTTGAGAATGGCGGTTATCTCTGCGCCTTCGTCCAGCATACGGGTCACTATTGTGGCGTCGGTGTCGGGTATATAGTCCTCCAGCATCAAGGAAGCGCAGGTCATGGGCATTCCGGCGACGCAGATGTTGTTTTTCAGCCCGATGCGCTTGCCGGACAGCTTGCCGCCGGTGGCTCCCCGCAGGGTGCAGCGGCGCAGGATGGCGTTGTAGGGGTCTTCTTCAGGGCTGGGCCGCGATCCGGCGTCGCGGCTGGGATAGCGCAGCGGCGTCCGCGTCTCGGGCAGTTGCTCAAGTATGTCGTAGGACTCGAACAGTCCCGGAATCATCGCCTCGAATGCCGCCATCTCGGAGTCGGTTATCTCGAAGTGATTGGCTTCCGCCAAGCGCCGGAGGTCCTGGGACGTTGGCCTGCGTATGGTCATTTCGCGCCTCCGATTTCCGGTCAGGGATTCCAGTCTCGCTCAGGATAGCACGATGGTTCCAGGGACGCTCCGAACCTCCCCCCGGAGAGAGGGAACAATACGGTCAATCCCCAGCAGCCGGAGCCGGTTCGGGGTCGCGGCCGAATCTCAGGGTGGCTCCGGCAATTATCAGCGACAGGGGGGTGAAGCTGGCAATGAACATCGTCAGCTTCAGGTTCCCGGTAGCTTCCTCCAGGAAACCTATGAACAGGGGCCCTAGCGCCTGCCCCAACGATATGAGCATCATCACGAAAGAAAAAGCCACGGCCAGTTGCCGCGGCTGGATTCCCCGCAGGTTGAAAGGCACTGTGATGAGGATGGGAAAGAAGGTCCAGGCAACGCCGTTGATGATTGACATCAGGAAAATGATGGACACTGAGTCGAATAGAATCATCCCCAGGAAGGAGCCGACCATCACTATCCCCAATACTTGCAGAAACAGCCCTTCCTTGCGCCAGGTGGCGGCGTAGTAGCCGATGGCCAGGCCGCCGACGCCGCCCAGGATTACGTCCAGCGCCAGAGCGATGCCGCTGGTGCGCAGCGAGACGTCGTATTCCTGGAGCATAAAGGTGGGATAGAAAGCCACGTAAGCCGAAAAGGCCATAGTGGCCCCCGCAAAGCCACCACCACAGATCCACAAGTCACGGTGGCTGAGAGCACTGCGCAGCAGAGGTAGTAGAGGCTGCGACTGGCCACTGGAGAACTCCTCGGTCACCCGGTCTCGTCCCATCACCAGCCAGATGGCTGCGAGGGCAACGTAGTAGAAGGCGAAAATGCGAAGCGTGCCCCGCCAGTCGTCCCCTAGAAGTATAAGAATCACGGGCGAGAGAGCCAGCCCTCCGCCAACCACCAGGCCAAAGAAGACGTTGGACAGGCCGTTTACCAGCACCACCTCGCGGGCCGGGAACCACTGCCGCGTCAGCAGGGCCCGCGCCGGCTGCTGCGCGATAGTGAATATGCCGAACAGAAGCCGCCCCAGCAGCAGGAAGGCGAACACCGGGGCCCAGCCCTGCATGAACAGGCACAGCGCACAGCCCACCAGTGTAATCAACGTGAGCCACTTGGGTGAGAGGCGGGAGCCCGCCCATGCAATTGGTATCGCCAGCGCGATGGTGCTCCAGAATGGCGCGGACCCCAAAAGCCCTTGCTGGGACGGCGACAGGCCCAGTCCGCCGCTCTCCACATTGGCTGAAATGGACGGCAGCAGGATTCCCAAGGTGTTTATCACCATCTGCGCCGAGACGTTGGACATCAGGTAAAGGCATATCAACACCCAGCGGTAGGTAGGGTAACTCGTCATTTTAGTCCTTTAGTTGAATCAAACGTATCCGAAACCCGCCTGAGCTTATTACGACAATGGAATTGAGTTGCGGGTTTGGCATATCATAGTCCCTTGAAAGGCAGTCCTGCCAATGACGACCACCCTATACCGGGCGGGAAGAGGGAGACTTCTCTTCATCTTGACGAAGAACCCGGGAGAATGCGGTTATGGAACGGATCGGAGTCGGATTTTCCGGCGGAATGTCGCCGCCGGACATCGTAGAATGCGTGAAACTGGCGGAAGACCTGGGCTACGAGTCTGCCTGGGTGGCGGAGGGTCATGGCGGCGACCAGTTCGCCATACTCACCGCCTGCGCCGTGGCCACCAGCCGCATCAAGCTGGGCACCAGCATCACCAGCGTATTCGTCCGCACGGCGCCTACCATAGCCATGGCTGCGGCGACGGTGGACCACTTCTCCAACGGGCGCTTCATTCTGGGCCTCGGCAGCAGCCACCGGGTACAGGTGGAACCGGAGCACGGCCTGGAATTCATCCGGCCGATAGAGCGGATGCGGGAATGCACCGACATTGTCCGGGGCATCCTGCGCGACGGGGACATCAAGTATCGCGGCGATGTGTACAACATCGAGCGCTTCGACCTGTGGTTCGAACCCCTGCGACGGGAAATGCCCATATATTTCGCCGCCGTCCGACCCCGGATGCTGGAAATCTGCGGGGAAGTCTCCGACGGCGTCATCCTCACCTGGTGCACGCTGGAACACGCCGCTACGGCTGTACACCATGTATCGGAAGGCGCGAAACGTGCCGGGCGTGAGCCGGGGGACGTGGACGTATCAACGCTGATCGCCTGCGCGGTTTCGGAAGACCGGGACATTGCGCGGGATGAGCTGCGCCGCTACGTCGCAACGTACATCCAGCGGTTCCCGCGATACCGTCGGCTGGTGTCGGAAGCGGGGTTCGCCGACGAGGTGCAGGCCATGACCCAAGCCTGGAGGGACGGGAGAGTTGAAGAGGCTCTGGCAATGGCTCCGACCGGGCTTGTGGACAGCGTGGCCCTCGCCGGGTCGCCCGAGGAATGCCGGGAGCGTCTGCAACGATACCGGGATGCCGGGATAAAGCTGCCCATCGTTTCTCCCCGCGCATCCGGGCCCAACGCCAGGGAGCGGGCCATGGCGGTAATTCGAGCCTGCGCGCCGGGACAATAGCATTTCGCATCCCTGCCCGGGAACCAGCCAGAATGGAGACCTGTTTCACATCCCACCGAGTATTTATCCGAACCGGAGGCTCACAGTGACCACCACTTCCGTCATAGGCGCAGAAACGCTGGAAACATTGCGCGGCATCCCCACCCAGACGCTGATTGACGGCCTCTGGGTGATGGGCTGGCCGATGAGCTTCATACACGGGGCCAAGCCTCTCCAGACCGGGCAGCACATGGCGGGAAGGGCGGTCACCCTGCGCTTCGTCCCACACCGTCCTGACCTGGCCGCCGACAAGCCCAAGGGCGCCGATTCCGCCGAGTATGTCGCCTTCGAGCTTTGCGGCCCGGAGAATGTGCTGGTCATTGACGCCATGGGGTGGGAGTACAGTTCCATCGGCGGCGACATCAAGTTCCTGCGCCTGATGCAGCGCAAAGTGGGCGGACTGGTCACGGACGGCGCCGTGCGAGACAGCAACGCCCTCAAGGAGTACGGCTTCCCGGTATACGCCGCCAACCTGACGGCCAAGCAGGGGCCGGCCGAGTTCTGGCCGTGGCAGGTCAACGACGCTATCCAGTGCGGCGGCGTTTTGGTCCGCCCAGGCGACGCCATCGTCGGCGATGACGACGGGGCAGTAGTGGTACCAGCGGGGGCAGTGGACGAGGTAATCCGCATTGCCCATGAACGCGAGGAGGTGGAGGAAATAATCAAGGCCCAACTGGAAGTGGAGCAGTGCAGTCCCGGCAAATACTACCCCTTCAACGAGCGCACATGGCAGTTGTTCGAGGAGAAGACGGGGAAGAAGAGAATTACCTAATGACGGACAGCAATATAGTGCGCAGGCTTGAAGGCAACAATGGGGAAAGAATAGAACTGTGACCGTCCAAGAACTGAGCAAATTACTGGCCAAATATCCCGGTGACATGCGTGTCGTCGTGGACGGCTACGAAGACGGCTTTGACGACATCGAGTTGGACCGGGTTTTGGTACGAGAGATACGCCTGGACGCTGGCAGCAAATGTTGGGAAGGATGCCATCGGGATGCCAGAGACACCAGAGAAGGAGGCAACCAAATCGTAAACGCCTTGGTAATCCACCGGGCTTCGGGTTAGTTGTGGAAGCGCGGGATTGGACGCGGCTCCCTGAGAGTTTCCATAGGGAGATAGAGCGGGAATTTGTAGCTCCTGTGCGCGGCTAACCGGCACGCCGGAGACGGCTCACCGCGTTGACGCATTCGCTCTTCCGATGGTAAGCTAATCTAACGCAAAACGCTCTGGCGGGAGCTTGGGTAAGCCAGGCTGAGAGGGCGGCCATAATCGCCGCCGACCGTCTCTACCTGATCCGGGTAATACCGGCGCAGGGACAAGACGCTGAACCTGGTTCGCTCAACGCCGCCCGGAATTCCCGGCGGCTTTTTGATTTCACCGGAATCTCGCTAATAAATCGGATGGCGCGTTTAGGAGCAGGGGCGACATGTCGGACGAACTGGTCATCGGAGGAAAGAAATTCAATTCGCGGCTGATTGTCGGCACTGGCCGCTACCGCACTATGGAAGAAATGGTGGCCGCAGTGGAAGCCTCCGGCACCGAGATGATAACGGTAGCCATACGGCGGCTCGACCTTGACGACCCTACCAGCAAGACGCTGCTGGACTACATAGACTGGGGCCGATATCAGATGCTGCCCAATACCGCCGGTTGCGCCACCGTCGAAGAAGCGCTCTTCGTGGCCAGGCTGGGGCGGGAAGTAGGGCAGACCAACTTCGTCAAGCTGGAAGTCATCCCTGACCCCAAGTACCTCTTTCCCGACGGCGCGGCCACCCTGGACGCCGCGCGCCGCCTGGTGGAGGATGGCTTCATTGTCCTGCCGTACATTCACGCCGACCCGACGCTGGCCAAGAACCTGGAGGACGCAGGTTGCGCCACGGTGATGCCCCTCGGTTCTGCCATTGGTTCCGGCCAGGGCATCCACACCAAAGAGGAAGTCCGCATCATCATCGAGCAAGCCAACGTGCCGGTGGTGGTGGACGCCGGTCTGGCCGTCCCTTCCGATGCTTCGCAGGCCCTCGAGATGGGCGCCGACGCGGTATTGGTGAACACCGCCATCGCGCAGGCCAGCGACCCGGTGCTCATGGCCGAGGCTTTCAAGGCCGGCGTGGAGGCAGGCCGCAAGGCTTACCTGGCAGGCCGCATCGCCGTGCGAGAGTATGCGGCGGCCAGCAGCCCCACCACCGATGTCCCCCAGCCCGTGGGCACTGGGGCCTAGCCGAAACCGGGCGTATTGCCATGCCCGCTCCCATGGAAGTGCCATGCCTGTGTCTTGTTGCCGATACCTCGGTCGTCGGTGCGGACCAACTGGCTCAACGAGTATCCGCAGCGGTCTCCGGGGGTGTTGGGTTAGTCCAGCTCCGAGCCAAGGAGCTTCCTGGGGGGCAACTGCTTTCGTTGACGTCGGAGTTGAAGGCGGCCATCGGAGGGCGCGCTGCCCTTATAGTCAACGAACGGGTTGACGTGGCTGCCGCCGCCGTTGCCGATGGCGTGCAGTTGGGCGAAGAAGCTCTTCCGGTGACGGAAGCACGCAAACTTCTCCCCAACGGTGCCCTCATCGGGCGGTCGGTGCATTCGGTGGAAGGCGCTGTCAGGGCAGAAGCAGCCGGAGCCGACGTTCTGGTGGTCGGCACTATGTTCCCCACCGGCTCGCACCCTGGCGTTGACCCGGCCGGGCCCGGCCGGATGCGGGGAACATACCAACGATGCAGTATTACGCTGATCGGCCTCGGCCGCCTAAACCCGAACAATATTGCGGAAGTAATGAAGGGTGGGGGCT
>VXOI01000165.1 GCA_009840175.1 Chloroflexota bacterium
CCTTCACTCCCTTCAGTATCCCATACTCCTCCCTTTATTCAGAGGTTCCCTAGAGCAGGAAACCTGCCCTAATGCCTTTCCTTTGAGGAATTCCAACGCTTTCGGCGGCAGTTCCGGGGGAACCAATTCTTGCCGGAAATGCGCTTCTAGGTAGCGAACCCGAGCAGTCACCTCCGACTCTCCGTCCTATTGGGAATTTGCTTAAGTACTCTGCACGACGCTTTCCTCGCAATGTACACGCCCTACTCTCCCCAATTGCGAGCTTAGTCCGGTTAAGATCGTCATGGTCGTTTCAGATTCTCTCAAGCTGCTGTCTCGATTGTCTTTTGCATTCCCTTAGCGATCAGTTACCGCTAGGGCACAATTTCCACCCCACTTGACCCTCACATATACCTGTGAGGCCTTGGTTTCCCTGGTTTCGAAAAGGTCCGGTCGGAACCTGTTCAACGGTGACAATTGCTTGTGTCCATAGCTGAAACGAGTAGGTAAGGATTACAGGAAGGCGCGTGGCGGGCGGCGTCAACGGCTGTCGCCGTCGCGGAGACGCCGGGCTGTGGTTGTTAGGAAGGTTCACCACGCGCGTTGACCGCCAACTGCCTGCCGACCCACTTCCTCACGGCGTCTCCCGTGAAAACCCGGGAGCGCGGGCAGTGCGTCGGGATCAACAAAGCTCAAGAGTGCTGGGCTATTGTAGCAAATTCTGTGTGCGTTACAACCATAATTTCGAGTGCGTGTTAAACATAGAGTGTGTGCGTTGGACTCTGGCTGCGACGCTCCGGAACCCGGGCTTTGAACCCCAGGGCGCCGGACGGGAAAGGGTTGTCATGACATCGGCGGTATCCCACCGGCGAGGAGGTCCGGGCAACAGAAAAAGGCCGCACATACGGCCAGTCCGGTTCCCCCACGAAGGAAAAAAACGGCATACGGACGGAGGGGGTGGGAGAACACCGAGTGAAGCGCGGCGTTACCCCATACTTTGGCACAGCAGCCCGGCCGTCCACCAACGCCGGCTGCGCCCTTGAAGGGTATCTCGGGTATCCCAAGCCGTCTGTTCAGCCTAGGGGAACGGCGCTAGTATGCGGGTCGCTCTGGCCCGTTGGCCAAGCGCACTGGAGGGTTCCGAACCTGGTCAGCCCCTTGCCCGTATCAGGACTCGGCCCCCGTTCTCAATGTCGATGTTCAGGTTGTGCCGGTCCAGCAACGCCATGCCCACCAGGGGCGTGCTGCCTACCGCGTCAATTTCAATGCGTCGCCGACCACCGTCCCACAGCACCGTGACGCGGTGGACGGGGAAGGCGACTTCCGTATCGTCGGCCAGGGTGGCGCTGCTGCTGAACGCGTAAGGCAATCCCAACTCCGCCACCAGCGACGGCGGCAGGGTCAAAGAACCGCTGTAGCCGGTTCAATGACGGCTTCGACCTCCCCGGTCTGCCCCTCCGGTCCCTGCAGAGGCAGGGACACCACGGCTTCGTGATTGGCGTTCACGAAGCCCTCTATCATCCGGTCCTCCGGGGAGAACTGCCCCCAAAGGTGCGCAGCGTGGGATACCCCACCCGCACTACCCAAACGTCCGGGACGGGCCGCCGTTCCCGCAGGGCGTCCGCTGCGGCAAGGCCCGTGTTGGCGATGGCGTAATCCCCGCTGTCCACGTCAATGGCGACAATCAGCCCGTGATGGGTCCCTTCCACCTTTAACCGGATGTCGCGCTCGTAGATCTCCTTGCCCAGGCGGGCGATCTCTTCTTCCGGGCGGGTAGGGCCATTCACCGTCATGCTCCTGGAGGGGCGCTCTACTTCCTTGGTATTCTACACCGCCGGGCGATTTTCGGACAGCGGGAAAGTCCCCATGTGCGCCCGCTCCGGGTCTCCAGGGCGGAGGGACGGCGTACCGGACCGGGGAGAGCGCCGCCCTTCCGGTGGCGTCTCCCCCTTCTTGCCAGCGCCAAACTTTCGTCTCAACGGTGCGCCCGTATCCGGTAGAGGGCAGGCTGTCGGCATGGCCGCCTTTGGGCTAGGCGCCTTCCGGCTCCCGCCGCAACATCACGCCGTAGCCCCGCTCGTACACCAGGTGAGTAACCGACATCCGGCCACTGCTGTCGTACCCCGCGCGGTAGGCGTACTCGACCTCGGCGCCCCAGGGCACCCGGCCGCCGACCCGGATGCTGTCACCGCCCGGCCCGCCGGCGCCTTTGACCACCACGCCGTTGCGCCCGTCCTTCTTCCAGGCCATGACCCTCACCTCGGCGGGAACGACCAGTTCCTCGCTGGACGGCCGGAACAGGACCTCGTACAGCCGCCGCAGTACGTCCCCCGACGGGGTGCGCTGGCCGTTCATGATCTGGGAGAGGTAGCCGTTGCTGACGCCGACTCGCCGCGCCACCTCATTCTGACTGAGACCCAGCGCATCCATCCGGTCCCACAGCGCCCTGGTGTCAACGGTGGGACGCTGGGCAGCCTCGACTTTGACGGGAGACTGCAACTCCGCCTCCACCCGCGCCTGGACCTGGGGGCCGAATTGGCGGTCTCCCCGTGCCGCCTGGGACAGGTAGCTGCGTGAGATGCCCACCCGCTCCGCCAGTTCGCCCATGCTCAGGCCCACTTCCCTGGCCTGCTCCCGGATGTAGGTGCTATCTCCACCGCTGACGCGGCCGCTTTGGCGGTAGACCACGCCTTGGCCGGGGACCTCGCCCAGGACCGCCATCGCCTTCTCCTTGAGGTCGAGAGTCCAGGGCCGGCGACCGTTGGCCACCGAGCACAGGTGGCTGTAGTTCAAGCCCATCAAAGCGGCCAGTTCCTTCAGGGTGTGGCCGTGGCGCCGGGCGGCGGCCCGGAGCTCGCTCTCCGGCTTGCCCTGGTTCCCTGACTTGTTCTCCGTCTGTGCCTGTGCCTCCGTGTCTGTAGGGCGTTGGTGTCGCGCTGGCCGTCGAGAGTGGCCGCAGGGTTATTGGTGGTCTGGGTGCTGTTGCTGTTGCTGATAACGGTGGTCATGTCGCTTCCTCCAAAAGGCGGAAAGCGAGGCGGTCCGAATGGACCGACCCCGCTCTCCGGTTCAAGATGCAGGTGGTTGGGTGCGGTCCATTCAGCCGCTTTGGTCGTGTTCGCCAGGTCGGGAAACACGAAGAGCGGGGCTGCCTCCCCGCACTTGGGAGAGACGACCCCGCTCGTTGACGCCTATTCGATTGTCAGTGGCGGCTCACGCAGCCACCCTGGTTTCCGCCGCCCGAAGCGCGGCGCGGCGGAACTTGGGACTTCTCGCCGGTTCACCCATTGATCCACCCTTTGGTGGCCGCCGGGAACTTAGGATGTTCGTTGTTGCTGTGTTTCACCTCCTCAATGTGGTTATGGTTGTTGCCGTTGTCGCTGACGTTCTGGCCGTGGTTGACGTGGTTGCCGCTGGAGATGAAAGTGACGCTGGGCATTGGACAAGGGTACCTTCCGACCCTCCAGGAGCGCCCTCATTCCACCGGCTATCGGCATCGGCCCGCGCCTCCCTGCTGTGCTGAACGCACTACGCCCACGGTCCGGCCCGGCAACGGAAGTACGGAGTCGGCGAGGTGGGGCAGGACGCACCACGCCTTGGGTCGGGGGCAGCAATGGCGAAGGCTGGAATGAGGGTTGGCGAAAGGCGCAGTCAGCCCATGGTAACGCTCAGCCGCTCAATCCAACCGCCCGGCGCCGGACGCATCGCTTCCAGGAGCGGGTTGGCGCAACTCGGAACGGCTGATTTGGGGCTGGCGCAAGACGCAGTTTGGCCAGGGCGTGATGTTCGGGAACTGCTTTGCGAGAGAGTGGAAGGGGCGCAGTGGTGCCAGCAGCCACGTAGTCAGCCAGCGCGCCGGTGGAAACTGCGTCGCAATGGCGAGCGTCCGGTCTGCCGTCGCCGTTGGCGAACCGGAGCGGGTGGGGCCTGCGGCCTGATTACTGCTGGTACGGCAGCCACGCTGCAGGCGTGAGGGGGCGGCCGGAGACGAAGCTCGATCCAGCCGCTGCGTGAGGGGTGAGCGCAACTTCGTGTGCGCCCGGCAAGTTGGACCGAAGGGCTCGGGTCCTGGGCTACTGCCTTTGTTCCAGTCTTCTCCTCCTGGACGATGTTGGCGATGCTGACGACCGGCGCCAGCGTGGTGTCTCGTGTCCCGCATCGAACCGGTCGCCGGAGGAGCAACGCTCGACCCCGGTTCCGCATCACGCAGCGGGCGGGCGCTTATCCCTGATGGTCCGCCGCCGGGAGAGCAGGGCTCGATCCCTTGCGAACAAACCGGGTCGGGGACGGACCCTCCAGTTTTCTGGGCTGGAAACACTGGTAAAAGCCGGACAACACATTCAGTATCGCCCAGCCCGCCGTCTCGGGGAAGGGGCAAAGCGCAGCAATCAGACCATCCGGGGCAAAGTGCTCGCTCTGGAGTCGCAGGAACGGAATGGCCATTCCGACGCCATCTACGCCGTCCTATTTCCGCCACAGACCCAGGGTGAGGAAGCGCCGCAGCATGAGCCGGTTCAGGTCACGATCAGATCGTCCAGGCTCTTTGTGAGTCGCCGCCGACCCGCCCCCCTCCAATAGGTGCCTTTCCAACGCCCTGGCCATGGTGGGGGTCAGCCATCGGCCATCCTCGAACCGGGTCAGGGTGAGCTGACTGCCCCAGGTTCTCCGCCGCCCGGGTATTGCCCTGCTCGCTGGACAACTGTCCGATTTCGTAGCTGCCGCTGTCCAATCATGCCGGCTCCGGCCATTGGACAACTGTCCGATTTCCAACGTGGCGCTGTCCAACGGGACTGGAACCTGCCCTGGAACCCAAGTGCTCGCTGCAACCGTCCAATAGGGGGTGATTTCCCCCAAATTCAGGTTCAACTGGACAACATTGGACACCTGTCCACCAACTTCCATTTCCTGTACACGGGTACGACACCACACCTGCCCGCCAACATACCATTCGCTATAAGCAGTGCCCCGCGAGTCACTGCCTATGGGGAATACTCTGCTGCCGTGTCCCAGCGCGTCGGACGCGGCATCGTCATCGCAGTGCCGGTTGCTAGCGCCTTTCAATTGCGCCAGAGCCTCACGGTCAACATCCGCCTGCCGACGAGAGCGGTTGCAGCCTGCCCCGCCGCTGCCGGACGCACCACGCCTAGGCCAGGACGGACCAACGGAGAGCGTCGGTTTGGGGGTTGGCGCAGGACGCAATGCGGCCAGAGTGAGGGGTCCTGGCAAACCGCTGGGTGTGGGAAAGGGATTGGAAAGGGAGAGGAACGCAGGCCGACCAGAAGCTGTGCCGTCCTCGGCCAGCCCGATGGGAACTGCGTTGCAAGATGAAGCGTCCGGCCTATCGCTGCGGACGCACATCCGGAACGTGTTGGAGCCACGGCCCGGTCGCCTGTTCTGGCAGCTACGCCGCAGGTGTTAGGAAGCAGCCGGGGTGATTTCCACGTTCCAGCCGCATGGTGAAGAGAGTGCGAAGCGAGTCAGCCGCTCCGCCGTTGAGTGAAAGGGTAAGGGAATCCCGGATGCCACGCTGTTTCTGTACGCCGTCTCCTTGCCGATGATGCTGCGCCGTTGGGTCGGGATACCGCCTGGGTTCGGGTTGCCTGGTGAAACGCACCATGCGCTTCGCTGGTTTGGGATTCCGGCTGGCGCTCCGCGAGCAAGACTCACGAACGCCTCACCTTGGGTGAGAACGAGGCGCCGCTAAACGCTCCGTCCCCTCCGTCCAGTCGCAGGAGTGACTAGCTCATGCCACCAGACGGGTGTCCAACGGACCGGAGGGATCAGCCCCGGACCGCTGAACGGGTGCCCGGCAACCGGAGGACTTAAACACTCCAACCGCCGGACTGGACCGGGGACGAAGGGCTACATCAACTCCGCCTGGTCCGGTCCGCGCTGCTTGCAGAGAGCTTACGTCGAATCCGCAGCGGCAGCGTTCCCTCTTGGGGACCTTCGGGAGAGCGAATCATCCTTACGGTCAGACCCGGGCTCGAGGGGGCGCCCCCAGGTTTCTATGGCGGGAAACCCTGGAAAAGCCAGATAACCATTCAATCGTCGCACACTCCAGGCCCGTTGCATAGCCCCTTGCACCACCCCACCGGCAAATTGTTAACAGGAATGGAACCGGCCCTTTCGCAGACCCTACCTGCGCCCGAGCTTCATCCGTAGCGTCCGCAGCGGCCACCGGAGCCTTTCCCGCCACCTGCGGGCGCGGCGGGCGTCTCCAGGGCCTTCCGGCACCAGTTGGTCTGCCCGCTGCGGTCCAGGCCCCGGAGCGGGTAGGTCTGCGGGGGCAGGGTCAGCCCGTGTTCCTCCAGGAGCGCCAGCTCCACCGACATGAGCCGCTCCTCGTCCCGCAGCCACTCCAAGCCCCGGCCCCGGCCAGCAGGGCTTGGTTTAGGGCCGTCCGCATCCGCCGGGGCAGCCGGCCGCTCTCCAGGCTGGCTGTGAGGGTCCGGTGGTCCACGTCCAGGTCTGACGCCGCCCGGCGCGGCCCCTTGTCGCGCACCAACTCGTCCAATAGGGCCATCAGCCGCAGGTGGCGGGGGTCCTCGATGCTCCCGCTCCGGTCGATGCCCGTCTGCTTTGCATCCATCCCTGGCTCCTCCTTGGCGACCAATTGCAGAAATGTAACTTTCCAACGGGCCGGTGCAACCCTCGGGCGGTTCCGGCAAGTTGCAGAAATGCAACTTTCAGCTAGGGCCGCTGCAACTCCGGGTTGGAACGGGGGCTTACGAAAAGTGTTAACCGGAAATCTCCCGCAGGGGGCCAATTTCCCCCGATTTCAGCTACGAAACGGCCCCAATCGCATGTCTGCCACCGGCGTCCGTTTCCCGTACACCCCAATGACATCACCGGAGGGGTCGTTGGCGTAAGGCCCTGCGCGCCCCCGCACCAATGCGGTCCCCTGGGCGCCCCCGCAGGAATGCGTGCCCTTCCGGGAGGTTATGCCGGGCGTCCCAGTGGTTCACACTGACCGTCGGCGTTGGCGAACAGACCCACGCCACAGCCCTGGAGAGGAGAACGACGTGATGCCGCAACCTATACCCAGGCCCGGTCCCCATCCAGGGGCCGCCCGTCTCGCCAAGGGCCGCGTCTTGTTGACCCCTGGAGGGAAAAATGCACGATTTTCGCGCCGGGGCGTCCTGAGTTTTTGCAGACCCCCTACCCCGGTTTTGCGTCCCGGGGCTGGACTGGGGACTTTCAGCCAAGTGTTGCCAGCTTCGGGCCGCATTTCCACCCGATTCGTTCCTGTTTCAGATTTGAAACCACCGGTTTTCCGGTCGCACTACAAGAACCAAATTCGTGTGCACCCCCCAATACGCAAAGCGGGAGGTGAAAAATCGAGAGCCTGAAAGGGGCCGCATCCGTGCGGCCTCTTATGAGGGGTCTTTTCCGACGCCCGGATGGTCCACACTCGCCAGTGGCGCTGCCGAAGATGCCGGTGGCCCAAAAATCAACCCAAACCATGCGAGGTGAACGAGATGGCCCAGCTTGACACGGAGGCACAATCACACACCACCGGCGAGAGGATATGCGTGAAGAGACGAGACAACACATCGAGCCGGGAGTCTGCGTCCACGTCAGTATCCCCGCAGCACACCGCCCTGGAGTCGGAGAGGCTGCATGTGGGGCTGAACGCCTAGGCGGGACCAAGGCCCATCCAGCGTCTAACGCACCGGCACATCCCCGGCCATTTTGGGGCTTTTTCCACGTCAACGCCGTTTTTCGCCCCGTCACGCACCCCCACGTCAATCGGGATTTCGGCTTTCAGACCGGAACCCGCCCTTAACTCGAACTGTTCACTGTCTACGTCCTGTAGCGGGGCGATTTCCCCTTGTTTCAGCTTTGAAACGACCCATCCATCGGCTGCGCTGCAAAACTCAATCCCCTGTACACCCCCAAGACAGCAGGGGTGGCGCCGGATGGCAGGGGACCCGTGAGGGTTATCAAGGTTTGGTAACCCTCACAGGTAGTTTCCCGCCGCCATCCCGTTGCTCACACTCTCTGGCAGCAGCGGCAAAGGCGCCGCCAACCCAAACCGATGAAAGGTGAACGGAATGATCCTGAACCAGCAAACCCAGCTAGACACGGAGGCCCTATCACACGCCACCAACGAGAGGATATGCGAAACGACACCAGAAGAAACAAACCGGGGCGTCCCTCCGGGAGCAACCGAAAATCAGGGAACGCCAGCCGGAAGACCCCAGGGGGAACATCCCCACAGCACACCGCCAGTGAGCGGGAGAGGATGCAGACGGGGCTGCGCATCCTGGCCCGGATCATCGCCCGCGCCCACCTGAGGCGGCAGGCGTCCGGGCCCGCTTCGTCGCCGCCACCGGACCGGAGCGCTGGCGATTGAGCAATCTGCGAATCCGGCGCAGCGTCCGGGGAACACGGCTCGCCTCCCGCGTTGCGCTAGGATAATCGCGTTCGCGGCCCCAGGCCATTCCACAAAAGTGGTTCAAACGTAATGCCTTGCGAGACCTTATGTGCAAGCAATTTCTCCTGGACAATGGAGCGTTGGGCCATGGCCACGGGAGGAAAGAGAATGACGACAACCGGGACCGGAACGCCAATCCCGTTGGAAGACGAACCAACCGGCGACGACCTGGAGGACGCCATCCGGCACTACGTGTACACCTACGCCCTGTGGCGGGGGCGCCGGAAGGCGATGGAGCGGTTTGGCGTCTCGCGCCACACCCTATGGCGGTTCCTGGACCGGGGACACATGGGCCGCGCCCTGCCCCGGGCCGTCCTGGACACCGTGGGTGACAGCATCGAGGCCATCGACGCGGCGACCTGGGCCATCGGGGCCTCGGCGCAAATAACCGCCAGCTTCGAACGTGCGGCAAGGAACAGGCGCACGGCGGGTCCCGCCCTGCGCCGGGGCAGGAGGACGCGCTGCTGCAACTGTGCGCCGCTCCCCTGACCACCGTGAGCGAGCTGGCCCGCTTCAACCGGGAGCCGCCCACCACCCTGCGGGGCAGGCTGGAACGGCTGGCGGAACTGGGCTTGGCGGATTCCGTGTCCCACTGCATGGGCGCCCTCGGACCAAAACCGCAGCGCCGCTACTTCCCCACCGAACAGGGCATCCGCGCCGCCGCGGCGCTTGAGCCGGGCATCAGGAGGCTCCTAGCCGAGCAGCCGGTGTCCCGCCAGTGGTTCCGCCTGCTCACCGAGCGCCTGGACGCCGTGGCTGTGCTCTACCACGTCGCCGCCCTTATCGCCGACGCCGACCCGGAGGGAGACCCCGTCCGGGTGGACCACCACCGACAGGGGCCATACGACCTGCTGGTAACCCTCTCCCAGGGCCGCTCCGTGGGCATCCTGCGCCAGGGAGCGACCCTGCCCTCGGCCCACCTGCGCTACCGCCTGAGGACCATCGAGAACCTGCCCGTGAGCCAGCGGCCCGCCGTGACCCTGGTGATCACCGGCTCCGGCCAGGCCACCCGCCGGGCCGTCCGCACCCTGGGCCACCCGGTGGAGCACGAGACCATCTTCGCGGCCACCGAGGGGGAGCAACTGGCCGGGGACCACCGGGCCGTGGCCTGGCAGCAGTGCGGCCACGGGATGGGAATGGAAGTGAAGATAGAACCCCGCGTCTCCCTGGGGAGCATCGTCGGCTCCATCGGCTGGCTGGTGGACCGGGACGCCAGGAACCGCCGCGACAGGACCCCGCCGGCCAAGCGCCAGCTAACGCCGGACCCGTATTCCCTCTACCCCAACAATCTGCGGGCCGCCATGCCCGACCCGCCGGAGCAGGGCAGGTCCTGTCTCGCTGTCCAGATCACCCGCGCCGAGAAGGAGGCCCTGGACCTGCTGGCAGCCTGGCCCCTGTGCACCACCGGCCAACTGGCCGGGCTGATGGGAGGCGTAACCCGCCGCCGGGTCAACCAGGTGCTCCTGTCCCTCACCAGCCGTTCCCTGGTCCGCTCCGAGAACCAACGCCACGTTCTCGCCGACGACGGGCTGCGCTACCTGGCCCACCGGGACCGGGCTGCTGTCAGAATCGCTCTGGGCCGCTGGAGCGCCAGCAAGCGGCGCCGCAGCCGGGGCGCCGCACCGGTCATAGCCGGTACCTCCCTGCGCAGCCTGGACTCTCAGCTGGACCACCAGGACGCCATCAACACCATCGCCGCCGCCCTGAGCGCCGAGGCCGCCCGGTCCGATGACCACCACCTGCTGGAGCTGCTGCCAACCTCCCGCTCCAGCATCGGCTACCGCTACCAGGGCGCCGACTACGTGATCCACCCTGACGCCACCTTCTGGATGTCCTACCGGGGTGACTGGCGACCCTACTTCCTGGAGTTCGAGCGCCGGGCCGTCACCCCCAGGAAGGTACGCGCCCGGCTGAAGAACTATCCCCGCTACTTCGCCAGCGGCTGGGCCGCCCTGGACCACGCCGGGCAGCTTCCCCTGGTGCTGTTCGTGTTCGAGACCCACGACGCCGAGGAGTCCTTCCTGCGGGCCGCCGGAGCGCACCGGCTGCCCATCTGCACCTCCAACCTGGCGTTGATCAACGACCCTGGCGTGTTGCGCGAGGTGTGGCGCTGGCCACCGCCCAACGCCCCGGACCGGCTGCCGCTGCACCGGCTGGGAGAGGGCTACAAAAATGTACCTTCCCGTTCCAGGCGTTTCCGGCAGGGGAGCTATGAGGAAACGTGATTTCCAGGGTACCAACCCTGTCAGACCCCCCGGGCCCGGAGCGGGTACATTTTGGTGCAGAACCGGCGCCCGACCCGGGCCGTCGGGCACACCGAGGCCGACCCGCCCGGCGACAGCCGCCGGGGCGCTGACGTGTATGACGCGTCAGGAATGACACGTAATGACACGGACATTGGCCGCAGCGCTTGGCCGTGCCGCTTGCCGGGACCCGGCGGGAGATTCACATCCCAAAAGAGCCTGTCTCAAAAGTCGGGATGCCGGTTGGGGTGTAGACTGTG
>VXOI01000108.1 GCA_009840175.1 Chloroflexota bacterium
CGCGAACGCATCCTGGAAGGGGCCAGGCGCCTTTTGCCCAGCATCGTCGAAGCCACGCTGGTAACGCACACTGCCTGCCTGCGCCCTGTTACCCCCGACTGGCTGCCCATCCTGGGCCGCGTCCCCGGCTACCGCAACGCCTGGCTGGCCACCGGTGCGGGCAAGAAAGGCATCCTGCTGGCCCCTGGCATAGGCAAGTCCATCGCCGACCTCATCGCTACCGACGGCACCGGCCTGCCTATAGACAACTTCGCGCCGGAGCGGTTCGCCGCGCCGGTCGCGGGTTGACACGGAGTTTCCAGCATGGCCCATAGCATAACCATAACCGCCGGAGCAGTGGAGGTCAGCGCGGAACTGAACGACACCACTACGGCAGAAGCAGTCTGGAACGCTCTTCCACTTTCGGCTTTCGGCAACACCTGGGGCGACGAAATCTACTTCCGCATTCCCGTTGCTGCCGAGCCGGAGGACTTGCAGGAAGTAGTAGACTTCGGCGACTTGGCCTATTGGCCGCCGGGCAGCGCCCTTTGCATTTTCTTCGGCCCCACCCCAGCCAGCCGGGGCGACGAAATCCGCCCGGCCAGTGCTGTCGCCGTCATCGGACGCATCACCGGAGACGCGGCGCAATTGCGGCAGGTTTCCGCTGGTATGACAGTAACAGTCACACAGGCATAAGCGGTAATTCACAGGTTATTTGAGCTCAGGAGCAGCACATTGTCGTTAGGCTGGGCCATCGCTGGAATAGGTTCCCACGCCGACCTGAAAATCGCCCCCGCAATGAAGCGGGCGCAAGACTCTCGGTTGGTGGCGGTATACAGCCGCGACCAGGGGAGAGCCGACGCCTTCGCCGAGGCCCACTGTGCCGATGCCGCGTACAGCAGCTTGGACGCAATGCTGGCCGACTCACGGGTTGATGCCGTGTTCGTGGCGTCGCCCAACTACCTGCACGCCCCACAGGCCATCCGCGCCGCCGCCGCGGGCAAGCACGTGCTGGCCGAAAAACCGATGGCGAACTCGGTTTCCGCCGCCGCCGCCATGATTGACGCCTGTCGTGACCACGGCGTCACTCTGGGCATGGGCTTCGAGCTGCGCTTTCATCCGGCCCACCTCTGGGCGCGGCGACTGATTGACGAGGGCGCTATCGGTCGCATTCGACTGGCCCACGGGCAGTGGGGCCGGGGCAACCGGGGCGAGCCGGAACATCTGCCGCGCACTGGCCTGCGGGGATGGTGGGAAACCCCCGAGCTTATCGGCGAAGCCTCCGTACTGGTCGGGCTCGGCGTCCACGTCTTCGACTTGATACGCTTCCTGCTGCGCGAAGAGGTCGTCGAAGTTGTCGCCATGACCGATGGCCAGACCGACAGCCAGCCGCTGGAGCATATCGCCACCATCGCCCTGCGGATGAGCAGCGGCACGATTGCTCAAGTGATGTGCGGACGGATGCTGCCCGACACGCAGAACGACCTGGCCTTATATGGCTCCGACGGGCGCATCGCCACTAGGGAGACCATCTGGGAGGCCCGCTTGGGCCGCGCTGAGGTGGTCAGCGCCATGGTAAATCAGGCCGAAACCTACGAATATGACTATCTCGCCAACTTCGTCGCGGAATTGGAAGACTTTCACGATGCCCTGAAACAAGATCGCGCCCCTTCGGCCACTGGCGATGACGGGCTGCGGGCTGCCCGCATCACTGCCGCCGCAATCGAGTCGGCCAAGACCGGGCGGGCAGTCAAAATAACGCCGGTCGTCCACAGTCACTAGGCAAGAGGCAAGTCCAGCTAGTAGAGCGGAATAGGAAGGCACGCCATGACCACCACAGCCACAAACACCGAGTCGCAAGGAGCGTTGCGCGGCGTCCGCATAGTAGAGTTCGGGCAGTACATCCCCGGCCCGCTGCTGGGGATGCTGCTGGCCGGACAGGGGGCCGACGTCATCAAGGTGGAGCGGCCCGGCGGCGACCCGGCCCGCAGCGAACCTGCCTTCGCCACCTGGAACCGGGGAAAGCGGTCGGTTGAACTGGACTTGAAAACTGCTGACGGCCTGAAACAAGCTCACGACCTGATAAATTGGGCCGACGTGCTGATTGAAAACTTCCGCCCTGGAGTAGCCGATAGACTGGGAATCGGGTACGACGCGGTTAAGGACAACCCCGGCCTTATCTACTGTTCCCTTCCCGGCTTTGGGGAAGACAGCCCCAATCGCCACGAACGCGGCTGGGAACCCATCGTCGGCGCCGTTACGGGCGCGCACCAGGGCGTGGCGGGTATGGATGAGCCTCTGTTCCTCCCCTTGCCCTCTGCCAGCACCTTCGCGGCAATCATCGGCTCGGTATCGGTGGCTATGGCGCTGAATGCCAGGCAGCGCACCGGCAAAGGTCAGCGCATCGAGGTGCCCTTGCACAGCGCCATGTTCGCCGCTATGGGGCGCCACCTGTCCAACTTCCACGACATCAACCCGCCCGACCTGTTCACCTTGCCCCGCAACGTAATGTCTCACCAGTACCAGTGCGCCGATGGCCGCTACGTCCAGAACCACGGGATGTACCAGCGCTTCGCCAGCCAGTTCCTTCAGGCGGCGGGCCGCCCCGAGTGGATTGAAGACCTGGAGGACCTGTACGGGGCCGAAGTAAGCCGCGAAACCATCGAAATGTGGCGGGAACGGGTGGAAAACCTGTTCCGGGAAAAGACTGCCAAAGAGTGGGAGGACGCCATAGCCGAGACCGGCGGAGCCTGCACCATCTGCAAGACGGTGGACGAATGGCTGGTCCACGAGCACGCCATAGCCGGAGGCATGGTCGTCGAGGTGGACGATGCGAAGTATGGCCGGATGAAACAGCCCGGCGCCCCGGTGCGCCTGCGGGGCACCCCGGGCCCCGTGCCTGTGCGCGCCCCCAAGCTGGGTGAACACACGGAAACCGCCCTCGCAGAAGTCACCCTGAGCCTGTCGAAGGCCGAAGCCCCTCCTGTCATTCCCGCGAAGGCTGGAACCACGGGCGGCGAAAACGTCCTGTCTGCCCTAGAAGGCGTCCGCGTCCTCGACCTCTGTATCGTGCTGGCAGGCCCCACCTGCGGACGTACGCTGAGCGAGTTCGGAGCCGATGTAATCAAGATTGACGACCCGTCTCGTCCCTATGACTATGCCGGAAACTTGGACGTCAACCGGGGCAAGCGCAGTATTCAAATTGACCTCAAGAAGGAAGAAGGCCGTCAAGTCTTCTGGAAACTTCTGGAGACTGCCGACGTGGTAGTGACGAACAATCGCAAGGGCAGCCTCGACCGCCTGGGGTTGGGCTATGATGAGGTGCGGAAACGCCGGCCTGATGTCATCTACGCTTCTCTCAACGCCTTCGGCCACGACGGGCCTTGGGCCGAAAGGCCGGGGTGGGAGCAATTGGCGCAGGCCACCACCGGCATCCAGGTACGCCGCGGAGGCCGCGACGCCGCGCCACAACTGCTTCCCTACCCGATGAACGATTATGCCACCGGCTTGCTGGGAGCCTATTCCGTGGCGCTGGCATTGCACGAGCGCCAGCGCACCGGGCGTGGGCAGTCCGTTGACGGCGGCTTGGCCTTGACCGCCTGCCTACTCCAGTCGCCCTACTTCCTGGATTACGAGGGCTGCCAACGCTCCGAGCCGGAAGGTTTGGGCGTGCGTGGCTTCTCTGCTTTGTCGCGACTCTACCGGGCCGCCGACGGCTGGATATACCTGCATTGCCCTGATGATGCGTGGAATGACCTGGTGAGCCTGTCGGAGTTCGGGCATCTTTCCAGCGAGGCCCGTTATGGCGATGTGCAGTCCCCAGAGCGAAACGATGAGTCCTTGGCCAGCGAGATAGCCGCCATTGTGTCCGCCGAACCGCGGCAGCGCTGGATTGAGTGCTTCGCCCGAACCAGAGTCAGCGTCATTGAAAACATAGCCATCCCCGATTTCCACACCGACCCTCATGTCCGTAAGGCTGGCCTCATCGTAGGCCGCGAGCATCCTGGCATGGGAATGGCCGACCATCTGGGCGTAGTCCCTCGCCTGTCAGGAACCCCGGCGCGGGTGGGGCGCCCGACGCCGGTGCTGGGGGCGGAAACGGACGAAATCTTGCTGGAGGCCGGGTACTCCGCCGTTGAGATTGCCAGCCTGAAGGCGGCCCGGGGGGTGGTGCAAACCAGCGTCTGACAGAAGGATTACCTGTAGGACATCAGGCGAAGTTGCCAGGAAATTTGACGTTCGCCGGATGCTAGGGAGTATTGCCTAAGCCTAGCATTCGGCCGATCCGCGCTGCGTCGTTTCGCCGCTTTACGCTTAGCTTGCTTCGGATCGAACTGAGGTGATTTCGGACGGTGTGATAGCTCACTCCGAGCTGTTTGGATATATCTCTATTGGACAGACCTGCCGCCATTAACCTCAGCACCTCCAGTTCCCGGTCCGTCAAGGGGTTATCTTTCTCCTGACCGGCCTTCTGGCGCGGGGAACTATACCCTGCGAGCACACCCTCAACCGCGTTGGCGGCCCTGGTGGAAAGTGCTTCGTTGTTCTGGCCGTGAAACAGATGCACAAGCATCAACTGGCTCGAGTCCTCTGTTGGGATCACTATGGGAGTCAGCGTTACCAGTTTTCGCTCCCCTGACGCGCAGAGCATCCGCATTTGGAACACCGTCCCGGTGTGGCCTTCTCTGGCAGCGCCCAAAGATGGGCATCCTTTGATGCACACCTCTTGGGAGCTATCGGCGTTTAGGTTCTGCAAAACTTCGTAACAGTGTCGCCCCACCACGTTTTCGGATCGGTGTCCCAGAATCTGCTCGGCGCCTGAGTTCCAAAATCGAATGGTCTGATCTAGGCTCATGGCATAGGCGCCGTAGGGTGCATCATACAAAAAATCCAAATTGAAATCTGGAAAATCAGTCGCCACCTGAAATCACCTGAGGAAAGGGTAATGAGAATGCTACCATAACAACGCCGATCCCTTCACAAGTGCCGTTAGCCGGGAAGGACGAATACAAAGCCACTGTCTCCAACTGTGTCCCTTTGATTTCGGGATTTCGCTGATAGTGCACCAATCCTGCACATCCTGTATTCCTGTGAATCCAGATTCAGACAGAAATGTGACCGCCCCAATCTTGATGACATCCGCTCCTTGCGGGGCCTCGTGCCCTCTCGATAGTATCTACTACGGATGAGAGGGGTAACCCGTCAGTCCCGCCGGCCTAGACGATTGCAAAGTCAGGAGGCATGGGCGCCTGTCATTCTGAGCGAAGCGAAGAATCCTATTTTCAGCCCAGAGACCCTTCGTTGCGCTCAGGGTGACAGGAAGGGACTTTTCAATCGTCCTGGCATCTCTTCCCATGCCGGTAGTAAGCATGGCGGGAGCGTGGTAAACTAGCCCCATTCAGCGGGAAGGGGCGGTTGCCTTGCTGCATATTTACAACACCCTCACGAAAAAGGTAGAAGAGATTGAGCCCGCGGACCCGGGCTTCATTCGGATGTATACCTGTGGGCCGACGGTCTACCGCGATGCCCACATCGGTAACCTCCGTACCTACATGATGGCCGACTGGATCCGCCGGGCCATGGTGCACCACGGCGTTCAGGTGCAGCACGTCAAGAACATCACGGACGTTGGACACATGCGCCAGGAACTGGTGGAAACCGGCGGCGACAAGATGATTTTGGCCGCTCTGGCGGAAGGGAAGACAGTCCAGGAGATTGCCCAGCTATATGCTGGTCGGTTCCACCGCGACGAGGCCCGCCTGAACATTATGGATGCCCACGTCTTCCCGTGGGCCAGCCAGCACATCCCGGAAATGCTGTCTATCGTGGGCACTTTACTGGAGAAGGGACACGCCTACGAGCGCGGCGGGAACATCTACTTCGATGTCCCGAGCTTCCCGGATTACGGCAAGCTCTCTCGCAACACCGGCGCTGATTTGCTGGAAGGCGTTCGCGCCGAGGCGGACCCGCTGAAGCGCGATCCCCGCGACTTCACTCTCTGGAAGGCCGCCGAACCTGGCCGCGACGTGAAATGGGACAGCCAATGGGGCGAGGGCTTCCCCGGATGGCATATCGAATGCTCGGCCATGGCCTCCAAGTATTTGGGCGAGTTTTTCGACATCCATACGGGTGGCGTGGACAACATTTTCCCTCACCACGAGGACGAAATCGCTCAAAGCGAAGCAGCCTTCGGCGCGGGACACGTCCGCTATTGGGTTCACGCTCAACACCTGCTGGCCGATGGCGCCAAGATGGCGAAGTCGTCCGGCAACGTTTTCCTCATCGAAGAACTGATTGAGCGAGGATTCGACCCTCTGTCTTTCCGATACCTGTGCATGACGGTGCTTTATCGCCACCGGATGAACTTCACGTTTACGTCGCTCAAGGCGGCGGAGAAGGCCCTGACTAACCTGCGCTCCCGAGTCTGGCAGTGGAGTATGGAACCTGACACCAACGGTCATACCGCAGAAGCAGAGGAATACCGCCGCCGTTTCTGGGAAGCCGTGGACTCTGATCTGAACTTACCCGGAGCGCTGGCGGTGACATGGGAGATGGCGCGCTCCAACCTTCCGGGGCGGGCCAAGTTGGAGTTGATGCTGGACTTTGATCAGATGTTTGGTCTTGACCTGCACACAACGCCCGCCAACAATGAGGTGGGAGAGGAGATTGTAGCTTCGATTCGTGAGCGGGAGTCCCTGCGTCAGCAGGAAACATGGGAGACCGCCGACTCCGTGCGGGCTCGCCTCTCTGCCGATGGCTACGTTGTCGAAGACGCCCTCAACGGCTCTCGCGTTCGGCCCAAGACGCCCATGGAACGTCGCCTGGACAGGTGGGGCTCCGTGTCGGCTTCCCGGGAAGTCCCCTCGCGTCTGCACGAACCTGTACAGTTTGACTTTTCCTTCGTTCTGAACGCCTATGGCTACCCGGAGGATGTGCGCCGTTGTGTAGATGGGATGCTGAGGCACTCCCAAGGGCACTCCGCGGAAATCATTGTCGTTGACAGTGGCTCCACGGACGGCACCGGCGAGATGCTGGAGGAGATGCAGCGACAGCACGGCAACTTGCGTGTCTTCCACTGCGACCACGTTATTGGCGACGCCGCCAGCAAAAACATCGGAATAAAGCAGAGCCTCGGCAGGCACGTCATCATCATGGACGGATCGGCCGAAATTGTAGGGGACATCCTGGGCCCGGTGGCCGAGCAACTCAGCGACCCCACCGTAGGCATTTTCGGTCCCTATGGGCTGACCACCGACGATATGCAGCACTTCCACGAAGAAGTGGATCGGGGCGACGCCGACGCAATGCAGGCTTACTGTATGTCCTTCAGGCGTGAGGCGGTCAATACTGTTGGACTGATGCGTGAGGTATTCCGCTTCTACCGCAACCTCGACATTGACTACTGCTTCCAGTTCAAGGACAAGGGCTATCGCGTGGTCGCAGATTCATCCCTTCCGCTGGTGCGCCACGAGCATCGCCAGTGGACGGAATTGGACGACAATCAGCGTGACGAACTGTCCCGCAAGAACTTCGGACGTTTCCTCAAGCGCTGGGGCAACCGGCCCGACCTGTTGATTACTGCGGGAGCCAAGGGATTCGGCAGTCAATTCCGACACTAGACCGTCTGATTCATGCCTGGTCATAGAATCATATCTCAATGTGATGCGTTTCGTTGCGCCCGTCGCATCTGCCGTGAGTCAGTAACCCTTGCCTGAGTTGGCAGACAGGCTCCTGGCTGGCGAACAGCGAGCGCTCTCCCGGGTCATTTCGATGCTGGAGCGGGGCGACCCCTCGGCAGTGGAAGTGATGCGGGATATAGACGCCCACACGGGTCGCGCCTACACCTTGGGCATCACAGGCCCGCCAGGCGCCGGAAAAAGCACTATCGTTGACCAGTTGACCAGGCACCTGCGCGGCATTCACCAGCGCGTCGGTATCGTCGCCGTTGACCCCACCAGTCCTTTTAGTGGCGGCGCGTTGCTGGGAGACCGCATCAGGATGCAGCGCCACTATCTGGATTCCGGCGTGTTCATTCGCAGCGTGGCCACCCGGGGACAGGCCGGTGGGTTGCCCAGGATTGTCAAGGGCATTGCCCGCGCCCTGGACGCCGCTGGTTGCGATGTCGTCATTGTCGAGACAGTCGGCGTCGGACAGACTGAACTGGGCATAATGAGTGTGGCCGACACCGTTGCGGTAGCCTTGATTCCGGAAGCAGGCGATTCCATCCAGGCCTTGAAGGCTGGGGTGATGGAAATTGCCGACCTGTATGTTGTCAACAAGGCCGACCGCGACGGAGCCGACCAGATGGCGGCATCCGTCACGGCCATGCTCCAGATGTCGCTGACCACGCCGGACTGGGTGCCGCCCGTGACTATGACTGCCGCCCACACCGGACAAGGCATCGAGGAACTCTGGGAAAAGTTGCAGGAGCATCGGACATACCTGGAAACCAGCGGCAACCTATCCAAAAGGCGGGGAGAACATCGGACGCAGGAATTCCTGGAAGTTGTCGAGGAGGAGTTGGTGCGCCGCCTGCGCCGTCTGGTGCAGACCGACCCATCCCTGCTGGCGAAGCTGGAGCGCGTCGCTGCCCGGGACGCCGAGCCTTATTCGGCTGCGCTGGAATTCCTGAACGACTCCACCCTCAATCCTGGCCTCTTGACCACCCCCACTCGCTGACTCTCTGCCAGCGCTTTCCCTCGCCTTTTGCCCATGAATGGCGGTGCGCCGCCCTGAAAACTGCTATGCTGTATACAGGGCCGTTGTGGTATTATCGTTGCCCGTTCCTCGGGGCATCGAATTCGGCACGACTTCGATTCCCTGATTCTGGATATCGGGAGGTGCGAAAGATGGACTTGAACATCCAGGGCCGAAACATTGAGATCACCCGCTCGATGAAGGAGCACGTGGCAGCCAAGCTTGATTCCCTGGACCGACACCTTCCTTCCATTACCAGGGCCGAGGTGGAGATGGCCTCCGAGTCCACTCGCTCACAGCAGGACAGAGTCGTGGTGCAAGTGTCGCTGAACGTCGGGGGTGAGTTGCTGCGTGCCCAGCGCCGGGCCGCCAACGCTCGCGCGGCAGTCAACGCCGCCGCCGAAGCTCTTGACCGCCAAGTAAACCGCTGGAAGACCCAGAACTACCGCAGTGAGCGAATCCCCCGCTACGCGCCGGACGCCGACCTGGTCCGCGATACCATGGCCGCCGAAGATGAAGCGCCATCCCAGGAAGAGATCCCGGTGGAGACTGTCGGCGACCTGGTGCGCATCAAGCGCTTTGACATGGAGCCGATGAGCGTCGAGGAAGCGGCTCTCCAGATGCAGTACCTGGATCACAGCTTCTATATGTTCCTGGACGCGGAAACCAGCCGCTACAGCGTCCTCTACCGTCGCGCCGACGCCAACTACGGATTGATCCAGCCGACGGAGCGTTAGCGGGGAAATAGCCGCAACACCCCTTGCTCTGGAAAATGAAGAGGCCGGGCATCGCGACCGGCCTCTTCGCGTAGCAGACTCGGCCTTCTATCCGGTGCCGTTGCTCTGCCGGTCGTTGCTGCCGTTCCCGCCCGCGTTGCTCCCCATGGACATAAAGTTGCCCAGCATCGAGGTGAACTCCATGGGGAAAATCCACTTGGTGGACGGAGAATCGCCCAGCGACTTCAGCGTGTCGAAGTATTGCAGGCTCATGGTACGGCCGTCTGCTTGGTTGGCGACCGAGTTGATTCGCTCCAGTGCCTCGCTGAAACCCGTCGCCCGCAGTACGGCTGCCTGTTGTTCCCCTTCTGCCTTCAGAATCTCCGACTGGCGTTCGCCCTCGGCCTTCAGGATGGCCGACTGCTTCTCGCCTTCTGCCCGGTTGATTTGCGATTGCCGAGCCCCCTCGGACTCGGTAATCTCGGCAGTCTTGATGGCCTCGGCAGACTTCTCCCGCTCCATCGCCTGCTTGACACCGGGAGGTGGGTCAATTTCGTTGATTTCCACCTGGGATACCTTTACGCCCCAGCGCTCCGTTACTTCGTCCATCCGCACTTGCAGGGCGTCCCGGATCCGTTCGCGTTCCGCGAGAGCGTCGGACAGCGAGGTTGCCCCGATGACCGCGCGGAGGGTGGCGAACGCCAGGTTTACCACCGCCAACTCGAAGTTCTGCACTTCCAACACCGCGCGGTCGGCCATATCCTCCATTACACGGTAGTAGATGACGAAGTCCATATCCACTACCACGTTGTCCGCAGTAATGTACTTTTGGGTTGGCACCCGGGCCACCCGCTCCCGCAGGTCAACCTTGGTGCCGTGGTAGACGAAGGGTATCAGTAAGTGAAGCCCGGAGCTCCTGGTGCCTACGTACGTGCCGAAGCGCTGCACCACCATCCGCTGGTACTGCTGGACCATGATGACACCTGCCGACATATCGTCCTCCTCTCGGTTTTTGCCGGGCTTTGTTTAACGTATAACTTCAATATGGGTATTCGGAGCGGGCCACGGTAAGCACCAGTCCCTGGACATCAATGACCATCACTTCCACGCCGGCTTCGATGGGTTCACCGTCGGCGCTTATTGCCGTCCAGGTGTCACTGGCGACGCGGACGACGCCACGGGGCGCCAAGATGCGGGTAACCTCTCCTGTCTTGCCAATGAGGGACTGGTTGGAGCCAACCCCTGGCACGTATACACATCTCCGAGCCC
>VXOI01000221.1 GCA_009840175.1 Chloroflexota bacterium
CCAAAATCCCCTCTCCCTCCGGGGGAGGGTTAGGGTGGGGGCCGCCCAACGTAGGGGGCACATCTGTGCGCCCCTACTGTTATAATGGCGACATACGCAAAGGCCAAAGGGCATTATGACAACTGAAGCAGCAACCGAGCAGGACGTTGTTCTGAAAGTAGATGATCTGCGGACCTACTTTACGACCCGCTGGGGCACGGTCAAGGCGGTGGACGGCATCAGCTTCGACCTGCGCCGGGGCGAGACGCTGGGCATCGTTGGCGAGTCCGGCTCCGGCAAGTCGGTGACCATGCTGTCGCTGATGCGCCTCATTCCCATGCCGCCGGGCCGCATCGTGTCGGGCAGCATCAACCTTGACGGCGAAGACCTGTTGCAGCTCTCCGAGAGCGAGATGAACCGGGTGCGGGGCAGCAAGATAGCTCTCATCATCCAGGACCCCATGACCTCGCTGAACCCGGTGTTCACCATCGGCAACCAGGTGTCGGAAGCCATCAAGATTCACCAGGACATTCCGAAACGCTCGGTGATGGAACAGGCGCTTTCGGTGTTGCGGAAGGTGAACATCCCCGCCGCGGAGTCGCGGATGCGCGACTATCCCCACCAGATGAGCGGCGGTATGCGCCAGCGCGTGGTGGGGGCCATCGGCATATCCTGCCAGCCCCAGGTGCTCATCGCCGACGAGCCGACCACCTCGCTGGACGTCACCATCCAGGCACAATACCTGGCCTTGCTGAAGGAGTTGCAGCGGGATTCCAACGTGGCGCTGATATTCATCACCCACGACTTCGGCATTGTCGCCAAGATGTGCGACCGGGTGGCGGTGATGTACGCCGGGCGCATCGTGGAGCAGGGCAGCGTCCGCGACATATTCAACCACCCCTCGCACCCCTACACCGAGGCGCTGCTGGCCTCGGTGCCCAAGATGGAAGAGGATGTAGACCGGCTGTACTCCATAGAAGGGCAGCCGCCCACGCTTCACGACCTGCCTTCCGGCTGTCCCTTCGCTCCCCGCTGCCAGTACGTGATGGACCACTGCCGCGAGGAATACCCCAACCGAGTAACGGTAAGCGAAGGCCACGACGCTTCATGCTGGAGGCTAAGCTGATATGACGACTGCAATCGCTCCAGACAACACAACCTCCTCAACCAACGGCAGCGGGGCGCTGCTGGAAGCCGTTGGGCTGAAAAAGCACTTCCCGGTAACCAAGGGGCTGCTCATCAGCAAGACCACCGGCCACATCAAGGCGGTGGACGGCGTGTCCTTCGAGCTGCGTCCCGGCGAGACCCTCGGCATCGTGGGCGAGTCGGGCTGCGGCAAGAGCACCACGGCCAAGATGATGCTGATGCTGGAAGATCCCACGGAAGGCTCCATCCGCTTCGAAGGGAAAGAGATACGGGACGCCGACCCGGAGACGCGCCGGGAGTACCGCAGGTCGGTACAGGCGGTGTTCCAGGACCCGTGGAGCTCGCTGAACCCCCGGATGCGGGTGAAAGACCTCATCGCCGAGCCGATGGTCATCAACTGGGACATCGGCCGGGGGGAGATACAGGAACGAGTCCTCAAGCTGCTTACCGACGTGGGCCTGAGCGCCTATCACGCCAACCTCTACCCCCATGAGTTCTCCGGCGGACAGCGGCAGCGCTTGGCCATCGCCCGCGCCTTGGCCCTCAACCCCAAGGTCATCGTGCTGGACGAGCCGGTTTCCGCGCTGGACGTATCCATCCGCGCCCAGATAATGAACCTGCTGAAAGACCTTCAGAACGAATACAACGTGAGCTATATGCTCATAGCCCACCATCTGGCCACGGTGCGCTATATGTGCACCTGGGTGGCGGTGATGTACCTGGGCCGCATCGTCGAGTTGTCGCCGGTGAAAGACCTGTTCGAGAACCCGTCCCACCCCTACACCAAGGCGCTGATGTCGGCGGCCCTGCCGTCGCACCCGGACATCGTTCAGGACGAGATGATACTGACCGGAGAGGTGCCCTCGCCGCTGAATCCGCCGGAGGGCTGCCATTTCCACACCCGCTGCCCCTTCGTGATGGACCACTGCGGCGTGCAGGAGCCGCAGGTGAAGGAAGTCTCCCCCGGCCACACCGTCGCCTGCCACCTGTTCTAGCCCGGCCATCCCTGAGCTTTCAAGATGCTGGAAACAGACAGAAGTCGGGAAATAATGGACGACGCCCGGAGCCTTCAGCGGGAAGCGGTTCGTCTGCTGGAACAGGGCGACATACGCGACGCCGCGGAAAAGGCGTGGTGCGCTACGCTGCGCGCCACCAACGCCCTGATTCTCGCGCGTACCGGGGAAGAACCCCAAAGAACGCCCGCAACTGCCCGAATGTTGGACGATCTAACTTCCATGGACGCCCGGGTAGGGAGCCTGGTAGGCCGCTATTACTCCCGTCAGACCAGCTTGCACGGCGATTGCTTCTACTTGGGCCTGCCCCCCACCCGACACACGGAACGCCGCATACGGGAGACCGCCGATTATATCGTGGACGCCGAGATGCTTGCCGGGATGGTGGGTGATTCAAGGTAACTAGGTTTTGTTGAGATTTTCCCATCATTCCGGCGAAAGTCGAAATGATGGGAACCAAACCACGTCAATTGGAACGCTGCCAAGCAGAACAAATGGGTTGACAGTAGTCAGTGATGTAGTTGGAGTGGACACACCCTCTAACGATAGCATCGTTAGGCTGACGCCCCCCTATGTGGGGGCGTTTCTCTTTTTGATACCCTTCGGGCCTCCCAGCGAACCTTGAAGCGGCTATCAAGCCGGTGCTAGAATCTGCGCTATGGCGGAGAAGCAGGCCAAGCGCCGCAGTCCCACGATGTCGCCGGCACGAATCGCCCAGGCCGTCGAGTTGATGGCACAGGAGTACGGGCCTTTCGAGGTGGAGCGGCGGCTGCCCCCGGCCGACGAGATGGTGTTCACCATCCTGTCACAGCATACGTCGGACATCAATTCCGGCCGCGCCTACAACCGGCTGATGGAGAGGTTCGGCACGCTGGAAGCGGTGGCGCAGGGTGACGTGGCAGCTATCGAAGAAGCCATCGCCCCCGGGGGGCTGGCCAAGGTCAAGGCCCCGCGTATTAAGGAAGTGCTGGGCAAGGTATTGGAACTTAACGGCGGATCTCTGGATCTGTCTTTCCTGCGGGAGATGCCGCTGACCGAGGCGAAGGCGTGGCTGCGGCAGTTGCCGGGCATCGGCCCCAAGTCCACCGGCATCGTCCTCAACTTCTCGCTGGGTATGCCCGCCATGGCCATTGACACCCACATCTTCCGGGTGTGCCAGCGTCTCCGTGTCATAGATGCCAGGACCAACGCCGACAAGGCCCACGACGTGATGGAAGCCAAGGTGCCGCCTGATGAAGTGTTCAACTTCCACGTGGCCTTCATCAACCACGGGCGGCGTGTCTGCAAGGCGCAGCGGCCGCTCTGCGAGGTGTGCGTCGTGGGTGAGATGTGCCCGTCGCGCAAGAAAATGATGGCGAAACCCTCCGCAACGGAGGACGAGGCCAAGAAGGCCCGCGCGGCCAGAACCACTCAGCGCGGCCCCGGCCCGATGCCCCATATTCCCCCGCCGGCGAGTTCGGAATAAACTGGAAATTCGTAAAGAGAGCAGGACTGCGACAAGGAGGGCCAGGAAGGTGAAGGTAGGAATCATCAACGTCACGGGGTACTCAGGCTCAGAGTTGGCCCGCATCCTGCGTCGCCACCCCGAAGTGGAAATCGCGTCGGTCACCGGGCGGAGCGCCGCCGGGCAGAAGCTGGGCGAGGTGTTCCCACACCTGGGAAGCCTCGACCTGACCATCGAGCCGGAACTGAGCGGCAGCCTGGACCTGGTCTTCTCGGCCCTGCCCCACAAGGCCAGTGCGGAAGCCTGCATCCCGGTGCTGGAGCAGGGCGTCAAGGTGGTGGACATCAGCGCCGACTTCCGCCTGAAGCACGCCGACGAATACGAGGAATGGTATGGCGTGGAGCACCAGAAGCCGTCGCTGCTGGAGGAGGCGGTGTACGGGCTGACCGAGCTGCACCGCGACGAGATTCGCGCCGCCCGGCTGGTGGCCAACCCCGGCTGCTACCCCACCAGCGCCATCTTGGCCCTCGCCCCGGCGGTGGCGGCGGGCGTCATCAGCCCCGACATCATCGTCAGCAGCCTGTCTGGCGTGTCGGGCGGCGGGCGCAGCCTCACCATGACCAACCACTTCTCGGAAGTAAACGAAAACGCCTTCGCCTACGCGGTAAACGGACACCGCCACCTGCCCGAGATTACCCAGGAGCTGGACCCGCTGACGGAGCAGCAGTTGAGGGTGACTTTCCAGGTGCATCTGATCCCCATGACCCGGGGCATTTTCAGTTCCTGCTACGCCCCGCTGGCCAACCCCGACACCTGGGCGGGCGACGAAGGGAAGCAGCGGCTGGTGGACATCTACCGCGACTACTACGCCGACCACCCCTTCGTAAGAGTGGTTGCCGCCCCGCCGCAGACCAAGCAGACGCTGGGCAACAATATGTGCCTGCTGCACCCGGTCATAGACAGCCGCACCGGGCGTCTGACCGTCTTCAGCGTGCTGGACAACCTGGTCAAGGGCGCAGCGGGCCAGGCGGTGCAGAACATGAACCTGATGGCGGGCTTCCCCGAAGACACGTCGCTGGACGAGCTGGCGGTATACCCGTAGCATACGACGACAGGGTGTGCTACACTGAAAGAGTCCAGTGTGCCCCGGTCGTCTAGCCAGGTCAGGATGCCACCCTTTCAAGGTGGAGATCAGGGGATCGAAGCCCCTCCGGGGTACCAACCCACCGAAACGCGAACGCCCCGCAGCTAAAGTGCTGCGGGGTTTCTTTTTGGAAGGTGAGTAACTGGCCGAAGTGCCATCAGGCAGTGAACTGAGTCATTAGATCGAGGTTGGCCCGCAGCTTATCGTTCACAGCGATTACAAGGGCCTGTTTCTTAAGATAATTTATGTCGCGGGTGAGTGTCCGTGTGGTGACATTTCGATACAGGTGAGATAGCGAATGGTCCCCAGATCGAAGTGCTTTCAATGAAACAGAATCATTCCCCAAACCAATCAGAAATTGCAGTTGCCTTTCCCCCGCCGGTGTTGCTAATTTCCCGTCAGCATTCAGAGTCTCGCGGGCATAATCTCTGAAAGCTATTACTTTTACTGCCTCCAGTACCTCCGCATGAACCGCTTCCAGCTCCTGCACTAACCCTGTAAGTGCAAAAGCGACGAATGGCGTCAGGTCGGTCTCGCCTCGCATCTGCACGAGATTCAGGCTGTCTATGTACTCGGGGCGATTACGGTAGAAGTAGTTGGCCAAGGAGTAATAGCCGCGCACATTCACTCCTGCCTTGTAGAGGAGGAAACTCTCTAATGCCCTCGAAGTGCGGCCATTCCCGTCTCCAAAGGGATGTATACTTACCAAGTAGAAGTGGGCCACAATCGCCCGGATAACTGGGTCCCATGTTTTGGGCGCCCCGGTGTTGAACCAATGGACGAAATCGGCCATCAGCCGGCGGACTTCCTCTCCAGTCGAGGGAGGGCGATAAGGACCCACAGTAACCGCATGATTGCGATACTGCCCCGGTTCATTATGCAGATAGTCGATGTTGTGCGTCAGTACTCGATGAAACTCCAGTATTAGGGACTCCGAAACATGGCCGTTGGGGTTGCGTCTGATATACTCGGCCACATATCCCATCAGTTCATTGGCGTTTCTGGCTTCCTGTTCTTCTCTTTCGCGACCCGGCCCCAGTGGCGAGGAATCCGGGGGAGATGTCATAACCAGACTGATTTCTTCTGTCGAAAGTTCCGTTCCTTCGATACCGATGGTACCGCCGACCGCCCGTAAGATGTTGAGACGGTCGATTCGTTGTTGTACAGGCGGGGGAATTGGAATTCCTCTGATAACGCTAGCCAGAGCGTGGATCTTGGCAACGTCCTCTATGATGCGCGGGTTTGTAACCCGGAGAGTCAGATCGAAATGCACATCCCAGCTTGGCAATTTCTCCTCCATTGTTAGGACATTGACATGGACAATGTCCTATGTGATTTGTACGTAAATTGTATCTGAAATTCTTGGACATGCCAATGGACATTGTCCACTTCGGTGTCTTGCCAAAATGACCGCAACCTGGCAGGAATTCGCGTCCCACACCCCGGAGCTGGCGGCGCTCGGCGAGGCGCAGTTCGCGCGCACCGGACTGGCGCTGGTTGGTACGCTGCGGCGCGACGGCTGGCCGCGCATCTCGCCGGTGGAGCCGTTCATTGTGGACGGGGAGCTGTACCTGGGAATGATGTGGCGGTCGGTGAAGGCGCTGGACCTGTTGCGCGACCCGCGCTGCGTGGTGCATAGCACGGTCTCCGACCGCGAGGGGACTGAAGGCGAGTTCAAGGTCTACGGGCGAGCCGTCGAGGTAAACGACCTGGAAGAGCGCCGAAGGTTCGGGGACGCCGTATATGCCGCCATCGAGTTCCGGCCTGAAGAGCCGGAGTTTCACTGCTTCGCCATCGTGATCGAGAGCGTCGCGTTTACTCAGATACGTGATGGCGAGATGCACCACTTGGTCTGGAAATCGGTATAAACGCTGAGGACGTCGAGCAGATTCATCAGGAACCTCGGCGCCCTCTGCGCCTGACAATCCTAATCGAACACAAACACGCACTTGCCGGTGGTAGCCCCGTCGAAGGTCTGGAAGGCTTCGATGGCCTGGTCCAGACCGTAGCGGTGGGTTATCAGCCGATCCAGCGGCGCCTTGGTGTCCACAAAGAAGCGGGCGATTTCTATAAGCTCGGCCTTGCTGAACGTCCAGGAACCGTAGACGGTCAGCACCTTGAAAATCACGTCGCGGTTGAAGTCAATCTCCGCCGGGCCGCCGACGCCGACGTAGCAGGCGCGGGCGAAGGGGCGCAGGCACGAGAGCGTCTGCTGACGCGCGATGGGGTTGCCCGACGTTTCCAGCGATGCCGTCGCGCCCTGGCCGCCGGTGAGGTCGCGGATGGCTTGCACCGGGTCGTTGCTGGCCGCGTTGATGGTGTGGTCTGCTCCCAGTTCCGTCGCCAGCCGTAGCCGCTCGTCCATAACGTCAATGGCGATGACGCGGGCTCCCATGGCCTTGGCCGACAGCGTTCCGCTGAGGCCCACGGGCCCTTGGCCGAACACCGCCACGATGTCCTTGCCGTTGACGTCCATCTTGTTCAGCCCGTTCCAGGCAGTGCCGGTGCCGCAGGATATGGCTGCCCCTTCCTCGAAGGACAGCTCGTCGGGCAGGTGGACCAGCGTGCGCGAGGGACAGATCATGTAGTCGGCATTGGCTCCGTGTCCGGTGCCGCCGCCGAAGGTGACATGCCCCTGAGGGCATAGCTGCTCGTACCCCATCGAGCAGATTTCGCAGACGCCGCAGCCTTCGTAGTGGTGGCACATCACCCGGTCGCCCAGCTTCAAACCCGGAGGCGCGCCCGGCCCTAACTCTTCAACGACGCCGCAGGGTTCGTGGCCGGTAATCATCTCCGTCGGCTCGGCGTCGCGGTAGCGGTGCAGGTCGGTGCCGCACAGTCCGGAGGCGCGAATCCGCAGCACCGCCTCGCCCGGCCCGGCGTGGGGGTCGGGAAACTCCCGTAGCTCCGCCTCCCGGTTTCCCTTGAATGTGACTCCGCGCATGATTCTCTCCCGTATCGAAATGGATGGCCAGATGATACCAAAGCCAACATCGCCGGGAAATGACCAGAGCCTTTTCAAAGTAGCTGTCGCGACGTCTGTCATTCTGAGCGCAGCGAAGAATCCTGTCTCTGGCACAGAGACCCTTCGCTTCTCTCAGGACGATAAAGAGGGACTTTGAAAAGGCCCTGGGAAATGACAACGGCAGAGAGACGCTGCCGGGCGTGAGACCTTATAATGGCAAAACAGCGGAGGGTATTGATTATGACGATGCTGAAACCGCGCTCCGGGATGCGGCTGACCGTCGAAGAGTTCATGGAACTGCCTGATACCTGGGACAGGCGGAAGATGGAGCTGGACGAGGGAGTTCTGTACATTATGATCAAACCCAGGTTGGTTCATCAATTCTTTCAGCTGAAGCTGGCTGGATTCGTTGACTTTCATCTTGATCAATTTGACAGTCCTCCCGCGGATGTATTTACAGAAGTAATTGTCGCTCTTTCTTTGGAACGTCGCATCCTGCTGGCTCCGGACTTGACCATTGTCCTCCAAGGAAATTCAGCCATTTACCGAGATCAGATGATTGAGGGGGCACCCGACATTGTCGCGGAAATCCTATCCTCCGACCGCAATCGAGACTTGGTACGAAAGCGGCAACTCTATTCCGAGGCAGGAGTCTCCAAATACTGGATTTTCGACCCCCGTAACGACACCGCTACTCTCCTGGAACTGCAAAACGGCGAGTACGTCGAGCGGGCTGTATTGACCGCCGACGACACGCTGACCACGCCGCTGCTCCCTGGGCTCGCCATACCGCTGGCCGATGTATTCCGCCACCACCGCCGCCCAGCGGGCGAAGGCTGATAATTTAATGAACTTCTGAACCTCCAAGCATCGGCTTTACGCGGCTCCTTTTCTCTGGTATGCCTACTCTCTTTGGATGTATGATAGGGTTGCCTGCCAAGTTGTGGGCTGCCTTGTTTCGCAACCACCCCTTTGAGAATTGCTCTTTGGACGAATTGCCCAGCCTCCAAGTCCTGGTCTCGGTGGACGAGCTTTACGAAGGAGAAATCTACTCTGCGTGGCTGGAAGACGTGGCGCGGGCGGGGCTGGCCGCAGCGGGCGTGGCCGGCGAGGCCGAGGTCAGCCTGCTCATCACCGGCGACGAAACGGTGCGCGCCCTGAATGCGGAGTACCGCGGGCTGGACGAGACTACCGACGTGCTATCCTTCTCCACCGAACACCACGGCCACTGGGAGGGCGAAGGTGACGGGCCGACGGATTCCCATTTTCTCGGGAGCGACGAGACGGGCGGAAATGTCGAGGAAGGAGGGGATTTCGTACTCCCGCCAGGGATGCCCAGGCCGTTGGGGGAAATCATCGTATCCTGGCCGCAGGCGCAGCGGCAGGCCAGCGAGCATGGGGTCAGCCTGGTGCAAGAACTGGCCCACCTCGTCGTTCACGGCGCACTGCACCTGGTAGGCTATGACCACGTGGAGCCTGAGGAAACCGCGCTGATGCAGGCACGGGAACGGGAAGCGCTCAGGTCGCTGTCCTTCGACAGGCTCAGGACGAACGGGAGTTGTCCGCTGCCATGACGTCGCAAGTCTATTATCGCAAGTGGCGTCCCTCCAGCTTCAGCGAGCTGGCCGGGCAGGAGCACGTGTCCACCACTCTGCGCCAGTCAGTGCGGCTGGGGCGGATTTCCCATTCCTATCTTTTCTGTGGGCCGCGTGGGTGCGGCAAGACCACCACCGCCCGCATCATCGCCAAGGCCGCCAACTGCCTCGACCTCCAGGACGGGGACCCCTGCAACGCCTGCGCCGTCTGCCAGTCCATCAACGACGGCCGCTTCATGGACATCATCGAACTGGACGCGGCCAGCAACCGGGGCATAGACGAGATACGCGACATCCGCGACAAGGTGAACTTCGCGCCGGTGCAAGGCCGCCGCAAGGTCTACATCATCGACGAAGCCCATATGCTCACCGACGCCGCTTCCAACGCCTTCCTCAAGACGTTGGAAGAGCCGCCGGAACACGTCATCTTCGTCCTCTGCACTACCGAGGCCCATCGCATCCTGCCCACCATCATCTCCCGCTGCCAGCGGCTCGACTTCCGGCGCATCCCGTCGGAAACGGTTTTCGGGCGGCTGACGGAAATCGCCGATGCCGAGGGCGTGGCGGTGGAGCCTGCCGCCATGCGGCTGATTGCCCGTTATGCCTCTGGCAGCCTGCGCGACGCCGAGAACCTGCTGGAGCAGCTTGTCGTCTCGTGCCCCGACGGCGTGACCGGCCCACAGGTGGAACAACTGCTGGGCATGGGCAGCGACGAAGCGGCTCTCGAACTGGTGAAGTACCTGCTGCTGGGCAACACCACAGCATCGCTTTCCGCCGTGAACCGCGCCGCCTGGGAGGGCAGCGACCTGCGCCAACTGCACCGCCAGACCTCAGACCTGCTGCGCGGGTTCATGCACCTTCAATGGGGTTCAGAAGACGCCGTTGACCTGCCTGAACACGTGCGGGCGCAGTTGAAGGAGCTGGTGGGCAAACAACCGCCGTGGCGAATCGTCCATGCGCTCAAGGTATGGGGCGCGGTCAATATGCGCTACGACGCACCCTCGACGCTGCCGCTGGAACTGGCAGTGGTGGAGATCTGCGAGGAATCGGCTGCCCCGGCTACTCCCCAGGAAGCGCCGCCTCCCCCACCACCAGCCCCGGCCAGGAGAGGGCGCGAGCCCCAGCCACCCCGTTCCGCGCCGGGGCCGCGCGGGCCGCGCCCCGACCCTCCCCCGCCCAGGGCGCGGCCGGC